>CAZTPD010000111.1:0-6910 GCA_964614625.1 uncultured Sphingosinicella sp.
GACGCATGATCCGCCAGACCCTCGCCGCCGCCTGCGTGGCGCTGCTCGCCGGCGCGGCCGCCCCGGCCGCCCAGCATCATGCCGGCCAGGACCATTCCGGCCATGCCGACCACCAGCATCAGGAGTGGCACGGCGCGCTCCACGCCGCCATCGCCGCCGATACCCGTACCCCGGCCAATGTCGCGCGCGATCCGCATCGCCATCCGATGGAAACGCTCGCCTTCTTCGGCGTCCGGCCGACCGACACGGTGGTCGAGATCTGGCCCGGCGGCGGCTGGTACACCGAGATCCTCGCGCCCTATGTGCTCCAGGGCGGCGGCACCTACTATGCGGCGGCGATGGGCGAGAACGGCCATAACGGCGTGCGCCGGCTGATCGCGGCCCATGGCGATCTCTATGGCGGCATCCGCACTGCCGCCTTCCCCGCCTGGGACGCAAGCGAGACGCGGGTACCGGACGGCACCGCCGACGTCGTCGTCACCTTCCGCAACGTCCACAACTGGCGGATGGGCTACCAGCGCGACGGCGAGGCCTATGGCGAGGAGGCGTTCCGCCAGATGTTCGCGATGCTGCGCCCCGGCGGCACGCTCGGCGTGGTCGATCATCGCCTGCCCGAAGGCGCCGACGCCGAGCGCGAGCGGACCAGCGGCTATGTGAAGGTCTCGACCGTGCGCCGCATGGCCGAAGCGGCGGGCTTCCGCTTCGTCGAGGCCTCCGAGGTCAACGCCAATCCGCGCGACACGGCGGACTGGCCGCGCGGCGTGTGGACGCTGCCGCCCAGCTTCCGCCTCGGCGACGAAGACCGCGAACGTTACGCCGCGATCGGCGAGAGCGACCGGATGACGCTGAGGTTCGTGAAGCCGGAATAATCTCTCCTTCCCACGATTTCGTGGGGAGGGG
Organism: uncultured Sphingosinicella sp.; assembly: GCA_964614625.1. Classification (GTDB taxonomy): domain Bacteria; phylum Pseudomonadota; class Alphaproteobacteria; order Sphingomonadales; family Sphingomonadaceae; genus Allosphingosinicella. Next base: position 901 of record CAZTPD010000111.1, read on the forward strand.
GACCGCACGAAGTGCGGTGGAGGGGTTTCTTTGCTGAGGAAGAGAACCCCTCCACCATGCTTCGCATGGTCCCCCTCCCCGGCAAATGCCGGGGAGGAAAGAGATCAGTCGTCCAGCTTGTCGAGCTTGGTCTGGAGCGCGGCGAGCTGGGCCTTCAGCTCGGCCAGCTCGCTCTTCGTGTCGCTCGCCGGCGCAGCGGTGGCGGCGGGCGCCGGCTTGCCGGACGCGGCGGCGGTGAACATCTCCATGTTGCGCCGCGCCATCTCGGCGAAGGGATTGACGGCGAGCGCGCCGGCCATCGCGTCGCGCAGCTGGCTCTGGTTGCGCTGCAGCGCCTCCAGGCTGGCTTCGAGATATTGCGGCACGACCGCCTGCATCTGATCGCCGTACATGCCGATCAGCTGGCGCAGGAAATTGACCGGCAGCATCTCCGATCCGCGCGCTTCCTCGTCCATGATGATCTGGGTCAGGACGGAGCGGGTGATGTCCTCGCCGCTCTTGGCGTCGACCACCTTGAAGTCGCGCTTCTGCCGGACCATCTGGGCCAGCCGCTCCAAAGTGATATAGGCCGAACTTTCGGTGTCATAGAGCCGCCGGTTCGCATATTTCTTGATGATGACTGGATCGTCTTCGGACCGGGGCGCCGCCATGCCGAACTCCTCTGATGTCGGGGACAGTGCTCTAGCACCATCTTTTGCCGCGCCGCAACACAGGCCGCGGCCGCTCCCGCTTTTCCTCTCTATGCTGCAGGCCGAAACCGCAGCAAATCCGGATCGCATGCGCCGCGCGCTGGCGGGACTGGCGCGCTACCAGCAGGCCGAGCGCGCCCCGCCGCCCGCCCCGATGCCGGCGATCGCGGCGGCCGAGGGCGCGGCGCTGCGCGATTATGGCGGCGACGGCCCGCCGGTGCTGTTCGTGCCGTCGCTGATCAACCCGCCCACCGTGCTCGACCTCGGCGAGCGCTCCCTGCTGCGCTGGCTCGCGGCGCGCGGGCATCGCGTGCTGCTGCTCGACTGGGGCTGGCCGGACGCGGCGCGGAGCGGGCTCTCCGTCGCCGGCCATGTCGAGCGCATCCTGCTGCCGCTGATGGAAGGGCTGGGCGAGCCCGTCGATCTCGTCGGCTATTGCCTGGGCGGGACGATGGCGGCGGCGGCGGCCCGCCCAGGCGGCGCGCGCAGCCTCGCGACCATCGCCGCGCCGTGGCATTTCAACGGCTTCGACGACGAATCGCGCGCCGCGCTCGGCCGGCTGTGGGATCAGTCGCGCGCCGTGGTGGACGCGCTCGGCGTGCTGCCGATGGAGGTGCTGCAAAGCGCCTTCTGGAATCTCGATCCCGCCCGCACCGTCGCCAAGTTCGAGGCCTTCGCGGACATGGGCGATGACGAAGCCGCCGCCTTCGTCGCGCTGGAGGACTGGGCCAATGACGGCCCGCCGCTCCCGCAAGCCGCCGCGCGCGAGACGATGGAGGACTTCTTCGCCGCCGATCTGACCGGCGCCGGCGCCTGGCGCGTGGCGGGCGAGGCGGTCGATCCCGCGCGGATCGCCGCGCCGATGCTGCATGTGGTTTCGACCACCGACCGCATCGTCCCCCATGCCAGCGCCTTCCGCGCCGGCGAGCGGCTGGACCTCGCGCTCGGCCATGTCGGCATGGTGGTGGGATCGCGCGGCCGCGACGCGCTGTGGGCGCCGCTCGCCGCATGGCTTTCCCGCACCGCAGCAAGATGCTAGCCCTCGCGTGAAGTTTTCACAGACCGAGAGGCCGATTCCATGACCGATGTCGTCATCACCGCCGCCAAGCGCACCCCGGTTGGTTCCTTCCTCGGCAGCTTCGCCGCGACGCCCGCGCACGAGCTCGGCCGGGTCGCGATCGAGGCGGCGCTGGCGCAGGCGGGCGTCGCGCCGGACGAGGTGTCGGAGGTGATCCTCGGCCAGGTGCTGACCGCCGCGCAGGGCCAGAACCCCGCGCGCCAGGCCTCGATGGCCGCCGGCGTGCCGAAGGAGATCCCGGCCTGGGGGCTCAATCAGGTCTGCGGCTCGGGTCTGCGCGCCGTCGCGCTCGCCGCCCAGGCGATCCAGACCGGCGATTCGGCCATCGTCGTCGCCGGCGGGCAGGAGAGCATGAGCCTCTCCGCCCACGCCCAGCATCTGCGCGGCGGCACCAAGATGGGCGGGCTCGAGCTGATCGACACGATGATCAAGGACGGCCTCACCGACGTCTTCAACGGCTATCACATGGGCATCACCGCCGAGAACCTCGCCGAGCAATATCAGATCACCCGCGACGAGCAGGACGCCTTCGCCGCCGCGTCCCAGAACAAGGCCTCCGCCGCCCGCGCCGCCGGCCGGTTCAGCGACGAGATCGCCGCCGTGACGGTGAAGAGCCGCAAGGGCGAGACGGTGGTCGACACCGACGAATATATCCGCGACGGCGTCGAGCAGGCGGGTCTTGCCGGCCTGCGCCCCGCCTTCAAGAAGGACGGCACGGTCACCGCCGCCAACGCCTCCGGCCTCAACGACGGCGCCGCCGCGCTCGTGCTGATGAGCCGCGCGGAGGCCGAACGGCGCGGCGCGCCGATCCTCGGGCGCGTCGCCTCCTGGGCCAGCGCCGGCGTCGATCCCTCGATCATGGGCATCGGCCCCGTGCCCGCCACGAAGCGCGCGCTGGAAAAGGCCGGCTGGACGGTCGGCGATCTCGACCTGATCGAGGCCAATGAGGCCTTCGCCGCCCAGGCGCTCGCGGTCGGCAAGGAGCTGGGCTGGGACGCGGACAAGGTCAACGTCAATGGCGGCGCCATCGCCATCGGCCACCCGATCGGCGCCAGCGGCGCGCGCGTGCTCACCACGCTCATCTACGAGATGGGCAAGCGCGACGCCAAGAAGGGCCTCGCCACCCTGTGCATCGGCGGCGGCATGGGCATCGCGCTCTGCGTCGAGCGGGATTGAGCGGCTAGCCGGGCGGCACACGGCGCCGTGCGTTGCGGATTTCGCAACGCATGTTTGCAAGTGGCGGCGTATCGGAAACGGTAAGCGGCGCCTATATCCGTGCCATGACCCAGCCCAGCCTCTTCCTGTCCCACGGCGCGCCGGACCTGCTGCTGAGCGACGCTCCAGCGCGGCATTTCCTCGCCGAACTCGGCCCGAAGCTCGCCCGGCCCGACGCGATCGTGATCGCCTCCGCCCATCACGAGGCCGAGGGCGTCACGGTGCGCGCGCCGGCCCGCTTCCGCACCTGGCACGATTTCGGCAATTTCGATCGCCGCCTGTTCGAGACGCGCTACGAACCGCCGGGCGATCCGGCGCTGGCCGAAGAGGTGCTGCGCCTGCTCGACGATGCCGGCCTCGCGCCCCGCCGGGACGCGGGCGACCTGATCGATCACGGCGCCTGGGCGCCGCTGTCGCTGCTCTTCCCCGACGCGGACATTCCCGTGGTGACGGTCTCGATCGATCCCCGCCGCGATTCGCGCTGGCACGCGCGGATCGGCCGCGCGCTGGCGCCGTTGCGGGAGCGCAACGTGCTGCTGATCGGATCGGGCAGCATCTCGCACAATCTGCGCGCCGTCTTCGCGCCGGGTTCCGGCGGCGATGCCGCCTGGGTGGAAGGCTTCACCGACTGGCTCGAGGACGTGATCCGGCGCGGCGACGGCGAGGCCCTGCTCGACGCGATGGCGCAGGCGCCCGACGCCGCGCGCAACCATCCGACCGACGAGCATCTGCTCCCGCTCTTCTTCGCCTGGGGCGCGGGCGGCGGCGCGACCGGCAGGCGGCTGCACCACAGCTACACCTGGAACGTGCTGGCGATGGACGCCTATGCCTTCGGGGCGGCGGCCTGAACGTCGAGATGATCGAGCACACGGGGCAGCAGCGCCTCCACCGCCCGCTCGACCGCCTCCGGTTCGGCGCCGAACACGCCGTCGGCCGCCAGCCGCGCGAAGCCGTGGACGATCGACCAGGCGGCGATCGAGGGCGCCATCGCGGCGTTCCAGTCCGGCGGCGGTGACGCCTCGGCCCCGCGCACCGCGCGATCGAGGGTGAGGAAGGCGCGATCGCCCGCCGCCTGATAGTCCGGATCGCCGTCGTCGATCAGCGCCTTGCGCCAGATGAGATCGAACCGCGCCCGATTGGCGAGCGCGAAGCGGACATAGGCCATGCCCATCGCCCGAATCCGCGCCGCCGGGTCCGCGACCCTATCCGTCGCCTCGTCCGCCACCGCCAGCGCATCGCCGAAGTCGCGGAACGCCTCGACGGCAACGGCGGTGAGCAGCCCGCGCGCATCCCTGAAATGATGGCCCGGCGCGGCTGGCGACACGCCCGCCCGCCGCGCCGTCTCGCGCAGCGAGAAGCCGTCCACGCCGCGCTCGGCGATCACCTCCAGCGCCGCCGCGATCAGCGCATCGCGCAATGCGCCATGATGATAGGCGCGCTGCGACGGATCGATATTGACACTGTTCAGATCATCGGACATAAATGATCTATACGATGTAAAGATAGGAGTCGCAACATGCTGGACCCCGCCGCCACATTCTCCCTCGCCGGCCTGCTCGCCATGGCCGGCTGGCTCGGCCTCCTCGTCTCGCTTTTCGTGCGCGCCGCGCGCCCGTTCGCGTGGAACGCGGCGCAATTCGTCATCCCCGCTTTGCTCGCCGCCGCTTATGTGCTGCTGATCCTCGGCGGGCGCGAGGCGTTCGGCGAAGGCGGCTTCGGCTCGATCGCGGAGGTCCGCGCCCTGTTCGCCGATGACAGCACGCTCGCCGCCGGCTGGCTCCATTATCTCGCCTTCGACCTGTTCGTCGGCGCCTGGATCGCGCGCGACGGCGCGGCGCGCGGCGCCCCCGCCTTGCTCGTCCTGCTTTGCCTGCCGCTCACCTTCCTGTTCGGCCCGGCCGGGCTGCTCCTCTATCTCGCGCTACGCCTTGTGCCGCGCCGCACGGCGGAAGCCGTCCAATGACCGCGCTCGCGCTTCGTCCCTCTTCGGCGCCCTCCATCTTGGACGAACTGTTCGCCCGCCAGCCGACCCTGGCGCGCTACGGCATCGTCATGCTCGTCCTCGCCGCCGCCGCGCTCTTCATGCAAAGCAGCGATCCGCGCATCCTCGCCGGCGGCGTCGACATCTGGGTGAAGCCGGCCAAGTTCTTCCTGTCGGTCGGTGTCTTCGCGCTCACCGCCGCCTGGTTCTTCGGCTATGTCCGGCCGGAGCGGCGCGGATCGCGCCTGATGCGCGGCACCGTCGTGGTCCTGATCGCCGCCGGCACGTTCGAGCTCGTCTATATCTGCTGGCAGGCGGCGCTGGGGCAGGAATCGCATTTCAACGTCGCCACGCCGTTCCACGTCGCGATGTATGCGCTGATGGGCGTCGGCGCGGCGCTGCTGACCGCGACCACCCTGCCGCTCGCCTGGGAGATCGCCCGCCGGCCCGCGCCGGGCTTTCAGCGCAGCTTCCTCGCGACGGTCGTCGTCGGCCTCGTCCTCACCTTCCTGCTCGGCGGCGGCCTCGGCGGCTATATGAGCAGCCAGCCGGGCCATGCGGTCGGCGCCGAGGGCGGCCATCTGCCCTTCTTCGGCTGGAACCGGAGCGGCGGCGACCTGCGGATCGCGCACTTCCTCGGCATCCATGCCGAACAGGCGATCCCGATCCTCGCGGCGCTGGCCGCGCCGTTCGCCGCGCGCACGCGCTGGGCGCTGCTCGGGATCGGCACGGCCGCCTATGTCGCGCTCACCGTGGGCCTCTTCGCCCAGGCGGTGGCCGGGCGGCCGTTCCTCTAGAACAGCCGCGCGCCGTCCGGCACGTCGCGATCGGGGCGCACCAGCACGACCGCGCCGTCCGCGTCGGGGAAGCCGAGCGTCAGCACCTCCGACATGAACGGCCCGATCTGGCGCGGCGGGAAGTTGACCACCGCCGCGACCCGGGCGCCCACCAGTTCCTCCGCCGTGTAGTGAACGGTGATCTGCGCGCTCGATCGCTTCACCCCGATCTCCGGCCCGAAATCGATGCGCAGCTTGAACGCCGGCTTGC
>CAZTPD010000112.1:0-6771 GCA_964614625.1 uncultured Sphingosinicella sp.
AGCCCTTGATGATCGAAAGGTCGGCGCGGATGCCGCGCTCCAGGATGTAATCCTGCCCGTCGAAATTCTTCACCTCCTTGCCCTCGGCCACCTGGGTGCCGACGCCGGTCCTGGTGTAGAAGCCGGGAATGCCCGCCCCGCCCGCGCGGCAACGCTCGGCCAGCGTCCCCTGCGGGCAGAACTCCACCTCCAGCTCGCCGGCCAGATATTGCCGCTCGAACTCCTTGTTCTCGCCGACATAGGAGGAGATCATCTTCTTCACCTGCCGCGAGCGCAGCAGCTTGCCGAGCCCCTCGCCGTCAATCCCGGCATTGTTGGAGGCGATGGTGAGATTCTTGACGCCGCTCGCCTGGATCGCGTCGATCAGCCGTTCGGGAATGCCGCACAGGCCGAAGCCGCCCGCGCAGATCGTCATGCCGTCGAATAGCAGCCCGTCCAGCGCCGCCGCCGCGTCGGGATAAATTTTCTTCATGGGTCGCGCTCCCTTGGGTCCGATCCGCGATAGTCAGGCGCGGCGAGTCCGGTCAAGGGAAGCTGAACCGGACATCAACTTCATCCCGTTCCGCCCGCCGCCGGACTTCGAGAGCAAGAAACGGATTTCGCGATGCTTCTCCGGCGCCGAATGGACGCATCCCATTCAGCGCAACGGAAAAGGAGCTCCTATGAAATTGCTGGAAAACAAGGTCGCGATCATCGCCGGCGCCAGCTCCGGCATCGGCCGCGCCACGGCGCATCTCTTCGCGCGGCACGGCGCCGCTCTGATCCTGACCGCGCGCGGCGGGGAGCGCCTCGAGACTGTAGCGCGCGAAATCCGGGCCGCGGGCGGCCGCGCGCAGGCCGTGGCGGGCGATGCCGGCGATGCCGGGGCCGTGCAGGCGGCAGTCGCCGCCGCCCTCGACACTCATGGCCGGCTGGACATCGGCTTCAACAATGCCGGCACCGTGGGCGAGATGGCGCCGCTCGCGGAGCTCTCGCCCGCGCAGTGGCACGAAGTGATCGACGCGAATCTCACCTCCGCCTTCCTCGCCGCCAGATTCCAGATCCCGGCGATGCTGGACAGCGGCGGCGGTGCGATTCTCTTCACGTCAAGCTTCGTCGGCAGTGCCTTGGGCGTCTCGAACATGGCCGCCTATGGCGCGGCGAAGGCCGGGATCGTCGGCCTGGTGAGGGGGCTGGCGGCGGACTACGGCCCGCGCGGCATCCGCGCCAATGCGCTACTGCCGGGCGGCACCGACACGCCGATGGCGACGTTCAAGACGCCGGAGGAGCGGGCGTTCGTCGAAGGCTTCCACGCCCTCCGGCGCATCGCCGCGCCGGACGAGATCGCCCAGGCCGCCCTGTTCCTGGCGTCGGACATGGCGAGCTTCGTCGCGGGCAGCGCGCTCTACGCGGACGGAGGCGTGTCGGCCGTGCGGGCCTGACGCAGGCTACCCCTTCAGCTTCGCCAGCACGCCCTGGAGCTGCATCGCGTTGGACATGTCGCCCTCCACCTTCAGCTTGCCCTGCATGAAGGCGGTCATGCCGTCGAGCTTGCCGTCGGCCATGTCCTGCCAGTCGGCCCAGGCGACCTTGATCGTCGTGTCGGCCTCGCCGGCATCCTCGCTGACATTGCCCGCCACGCCGTCGAGCATCACGGCGCCCTCGTCGCCGAAGTCGAGCTTCACCTTCTTGCCGGGCAGAAAGGCGCCGGCCGCGTTCAGCTTCGTCGCCATCTCGCTCTTGGTCGTCATCGTCGCTCTCCCTTGAGGTCCGCCGCCAAGCCTTAGCCGGGCAGCGATACAGGTCAAGGACTTACATCGATGTAAATAGCGACGATGCGCCGTCCCGTCCCTTTCAACGGTCATGACGATGACCTATGCCGGGTGACGCCACGCACAGGATCGATCGCCGGAGAAATGAATATGAGAAGCCTCGCAATATTCGGCATGCTTTGTATTGCCGGATGCACGGCCCCCGCCTCCGCCCCGCCGGAGCGCAATGTCGGCATGGCGAATCCCGCGTCGGTTCATTGCCGGGACCAGGGCGGCCGCGTCGAAATTCGCGACGAGCCGGGCGGACAGGTCGGCTATTGCCACCTTCCCGACGGCCGCGTCATCGAGGAGTGGGTATTGTTCAGGTCGAGCCGGCCGGACAGCGGAGGCTGACGGCCGCATCATCGCTCGATCTTCCCAATAGCGGCGAACCATTCTACGCCGCGTCCATGACAGCCAAACGCACCGGCGGCCGCATCCTGATCGACAATCTTCTGGCGCAGGGCTGCGACCGGATCTTCACCGTCCCCGGCGAAAGCTTCCTCGCCGCGCTGGACGCGCTCCACGACACGCCGGCGATCGATCTCGTCGTCTGCCGGCAGGAGGGCGGCGTCGCCTATATGGCGGAGGCGGACGGCAAGATGACCGGGCGGCCGGGCGTGGCCTTCGTCACGCGCGGGCCGGGCGCCGCCAACGCCGCGGTCGGCGTCCATGTCGCGCATCAGGATTCGACGCCGATGCTCCTGCTGATCGGCGACGTGGCGCGCGGCGACCGCGACCGGGAGGGCTTCCAGGAGGTCGATTTCGGTGCGATGTTCGCGCCCCTGGCCAAATGGGTCGGCCGGATCGAGGACGCCCGGCGCATCCCCGAATATGTCGCCCGCGCCTATGCGACCGCGATGGCGGGGCGCCCCGGCCCGGTGGTGCTCGTCCTGCCCGAGGACATGCTGCGCGACGAGGTCGAGGCCGAGGACCGGCCGCAAAACGCCCGCTTCGCCCAGGCCGCCGATCCGCTCGCCGTGAACGCGCTGATGGATTTGCTGAAGGACGCCGCCTCGCCGGTCGCGATCGTCGGCGGCGCGGGCTGGTGCAAGGGCACGGCGCATCATTTCGCCTTATGGGCCGAGCGGATCGGCCTGCCCGTCGCGGTCGCCTTCCGCCGGCAGGATTCGATCCCCAACGACAGCCCGGTCTATGCCGGCAATCTCGGCTACGGCCCCAATCCGAAGCTGGTCGAGCGGATCAGGAATGCCGACCTGATCCTCGCCGTCGGCGCCCGGCTCGGCGAGGCGACGACCGACGGCTACACCCTGATCACGCCGGACCATCCCGGCCAGATCCTCGTCCACGTATATCCCGATCCGGAGGAACTGGGCCGCGTCTACCGCACCGACCTGCCGATCTGCGCCGACGTGATGGAATTCGCGGAGCTGTGCGCGGACTGGGACGACGAGGTCATCCATTTCGGCGCCGGCGCCGAGGCCCATGCCGAATGGGAAGCCTGGGCGACGCCGAAGCCCCGCGAAGGCGTCACGCTCGACCTCGCCCGATGCGTCGCCGCGATGCGCGAGCGGCTCCCGGCCGACACGATCATCTGCAACGGAGCGGGCAATTTCTCCGGCTGGTGGCACCGCTTCTGGCGCTACGGCCCCTGTCCCAGCCAGCTCGCGCCGACCAACGGCTCGATGGGCTACGGCCCGCCCGCCGCCGTCGCCGCCGCCCTGCGCTTTCCGGAGCGGACCGTGGTCGCGGTGGCGGGCGACGGCGATTTCCTGATGAACGGGCAGGAGCTGGCGACCGCCATCCGCCACGGCGCGAACCTGCTCGTGTTGGTCGTCGACAACGCCTCCTACGGCACGATCCGCATGCATCAGGAGCGCGACTATCCCGCCCGCGTCTCCGGCACGCAGCTCGTGAACCCCGATTTCGCCGCCCTCGCCCGCGCCTATGGCGGCTGGGCCGAGACGGTGACCGCCACGGCGGACTTCGCCCCCGCCCTCGACCGGGCGATGGCGGAGACGGGCCTGCGCCTCCTCCACCTCAGGACCGACGTGGAGCAGATCACCAACGCGACGACGATTTCGAAGCTGCGGGAGAAAACGAAGGGCTGATCGCCGCCAATGAAAAGGCCGCCCCGGCGAACCGGGACGGCCCTCTTCCCTCCTCGGGAAAGATCAGATCTTGTCGCCGAGCGCGCCCTTCACCGAGCCCTTGAGCTGCTGGGCCTTGCCCTTGATCTCCTGCGCGGCGCCCTCGTCGCGGCGCTCGGGATCGTCGCTCTTCTGCTTGGCCTTGCCGATCGCCTCGTTGACATTGCCTTTGATCTTGTCGGTGAGCTCACCCATGACACAGGACTCCTTCATCAGGCGAGGCGGCCGGGATGGACGCCTTCAAGCCATTGAAGGACAAACGAAAGCCGGGCGTCCGGGTTCCGTTCAGCCTTCCTCCCAGCCCTCCGCGCCGATCAGCGGCACGAAGCGCACCGCGCCCAGGCTCTCCTCGCGGAAATCGTCCACGCCGACGCGCGTGACCCGCACCAGCTTCTGCGCCCCGCCCGGCGCGCCGACCGGCATGACGAGCCGGCCGCCGACGGCGAGCTGGCCGCGCAGCACAAGCGGCACATGGCGGCCGCTCGCCGCCGCCAGGATGGCGTCGAACGGCGCCCGCGCCGGGCATCCGCCCGATCCGTCGCCTGCGACGATCTCGACATTGTCATGGCCCAGCCGCCGCAGCCGCGCCGCCGCCCGCTCCGCCAGCTCCCCGTGCCGCTCGATCGCGATCACCTCGGCCGCGATCCGGCCCAGCACGGCGGCGGCGTAGCCCGAGCCCGCGCCGATCTCGAGCACCCGATCGCCGGGCTTCACCCCGGCCGCCGCGATCATCAAAGCGACGATGTAAGGCTGCGAGATGGTCTGGCCGTGGCCGATCGGCAGCGGCGAATCGTCATAGGCACGGGCGGCCATGTCCTCCGGCACGAACGCCTCGCGCGGCACCGCGCGCATCGCCGCCAGCAGGCGCGGATCGCCGATCCCCCGCGCGGCGATCTGCCGGGCGACCATCTCCTCGCGCCGGCGGGCGGGATCGCGCATCCTTCCCCTCACGAAAAAGGGCCGCGACCGGCGAACCGGCGGCGGCCCCTTCCGTCGGCGCGCCGGACGATCCGGCGCCGCGCCTTACTTCTTGCCCGGCGGCGGCCCGCTGTCGGCGGGCGCGTTGCCCTTGGAGCCGACGCCCGGAGCGTCCGAAGGCGCCGTGTCCGGCGCCCACTCACCCGGCTTCTTCTCGCCCGATTGCTTGTCACTCATCGACTCATCCTCCTTCACTGGAACTCGAACGGACAGGGCATCATGCGCCCGCCCGCCTGTCAAGGATTCGGCCGCGCCGCCGTCGCCGGCCTGCCCGGTTTCCACCTTGTCCGCGGGGATATCGCGCTGGCCACCCTCGCCCTTGTCGTCGCCGATCCGGTGGTGGGCGGCGGGATCGGGCCTGGCCGACGGGTCGGGAACCTTGTCCATGCCGCCTCAACCTTCGGGGGCGGCGCCACGTTCCCTCAGATCAGCCCGGCAAGCGGGCGCGCCGCCTAAATCAATCCCGCAAGCGGGCTTGATGGATCGGCATAGCGCCGCTGCCCCATCCGCCCGGCGCGGTAGGCGAGCCGGCCGGACTCGACCGCCAGCTTCATCGCGCGGGCCATCAGGATCGGATCCTTCGCCTCGGCGATCGCGGTGTTCATCAGCACGCCGTCGCAGCCCAGCTCCATCGCCACGCCCGCGTCGGAGGCGGTGCCGACCCCGGCATCGACCAGCACCGGCACGTTCGCGCCCTCGACGATCAGCCGGATCGTCACCCGGTTCTGGATGCCCAGCCCCGACCCGATCGGCGCGCCCAGCGGCATGATCGCGACCGCGCCGGCTTCCTCGAGCTGCTTCGCGGCGATCGGATCGTCGACACAATAGACCATCGGCTTGAAGCCCTCGGCGACGAGCGTCTCGGTTGCCTTCAGCGTCTCGCGCATGTCGGGATAGAGCGTCTTCGCCTCGCCCAGCACCTCCAGCTTCACCAGCTCCCAGCCGCCCGCCTCGCGCGCCAGCCGCAGCGTGCGCACCGCCTCGTCGGCGGTGAAGCAGCCGGCCGTGTTGGGCAGATAGGTGAACTTCTTCGGATCGATATGGTCGGTCAGCAGCGGCTGGCCGGGATCGGAGACGTTCACCCGCCGCACCGCGACCGTGACGATCTCCGCGCCCGACGCCGCCAGCGCCGCCGCATTCTCCTCGAAGCTCTTATACTTGCCGGTGCCGACGATGAGGCGCGACGTGAAGGTCTTGCCCGCGACAGTCCACTTGTCGTCCAAAATTCAGCCTCCGCCCACGAACGTCACGATCTCGAAATCGTCGCCGTCCTCGATTGTCACCTCGCCCAGCGTCGAGCGCGGCACGATCTCGAGGTTGCGCTCGACCGCGACCTTGGTCGGCTCCAGGCCCAGCTCCAGGGCGAGATCGGCGATCGTGATGCCCGCGCGCACCCGCCGGTGCCCGCCGTTGACGCGGATCGAGATCGTGCCATCCTCGCTCATGCGTAACCTTGCCTTTGCAGCCTGCGCCTCGGCGTCATATAGGGGTCCGCCATGGCGACGCCACCTTTGATCTACGTCCTCAACGGGCCGAACCTCAACCTGCTCGGGACTCGCGAGCCGGAGATTTACGGCGCGGACACGCTCGACGACATCGCCGCGCGGCTGGAGGACAAGGCGAAGGCGCTGGGGCTGGCGGTGGACATGCGCCAGTCCAACCATGAGGGTCACCTGATCGACTGGCTGCACGAGGCGCAGGGCAGAGGCGCGAAGGCGGTGATCCTGAACGCGGGCGCCTATACGCACACGTCGCTGGCGCTCTACGACGCGATCCGCTCGATCAGCGTGCCGGTGATCGAGGTGCACATCTCCAACCCGCATGCGCGCGAGGCCTGTCGCCACAAGAGCTATGTGGCCGAGGCGGCGAAGGGGACGATCGCCGGCTTCGGC
>CAZTPD010000113.1:0-6759 GCA_964614625.1 uncultured Sphingosinicella sp.
CGGACCGCTGGCGGCTGATCCAGTCGCTCGGCATCGTGCGCGAGCGGTGGTGGGATCCCTACAACCAGAACACGCTGAAGGGCGATCGGCCGCTCTGCATCCCGACCGAAGAGGAGCAGGAGCGCCGCCGCGCCGCCGGCATTCCGCGCTGCGCCACGCCGCGCATCCTGGGCCTCACCGGGCCGGATTGGTTCTTCGTCGGCAGCGCGATCTCCGACACGGTGATCGAGCCGCGCTCCTTCCCGATCCCCGGCGGCGAGCAGAACACGCAGCGGCCCGACAGCAACGACGTGTTCGGCCGCAACAACAGCCTGGTGCTGGCCCAGACCTTCATCTTCAGCGCCGCGCTCATCAAGGGCTCGACCGCCTACAAGCCGCCCGACGTCGAATGGCGCGTCACGCTGGCGGCCCAGGCCAATTATGTGGACGTGCCCGAGCGGCGCGTCCTCGACGTGCGCCCGACGGTCGGCTCGAACCGCTTCGATTATGCGCTGGGCGTGCAGGAGGCGTTCCTCGACTATCACGTCATCAACACCTCCTATCGCTACGATTTCTGGTCGATCCGCGTCGGCATCCAGCCGTTCAACCTCGATTTCCGCGGCTTCCTCTTCCAGGACCAGCAGCTCGGCTTCCGCCTGTTCGGCAATCGCGACAACAATCGCTGGCAGTTCAACCTGGCGGCGATCTGGCGGCTGGAGAAGGACACCAATTCCGGCCTCAACAACCTGTTCCAGACGCCGCGTCAGGACTGGGTGCTGCACGCCAACGTCTATCGCCAGGATTTCCCGTTCGTCGGCCTGACCAGCGAGGCCAGCGTCACCTGGAACATCAACCGCGAGCGCGACGACGTCGAGGTCGACGACAACGGCTTCCCGGTCCGTCCGGCGCTGATCGGCAATCTCCAGGCGCGCAATTACGACGCCTGGTATTTCGGCTACAATGTCGACGGGCGCATCGGCCGGATGAACCTCAGCGGCTCCGCCTACGCCCTGTTCGGCACGGACCGGAACAACATCTTCACCGGCGAGCCGGCCGACATCCGCGCCTTCTTCGCGGCGGTCGAGCCGTCCTACGATTTCAACTGGGTGCGCCTGCGCGGCGCGGCCCTGTTCGCCAGCGGCGACGACGATCCGTTCGACAATGTCCAGCGCGGCTTCGACGCGATCTTCGAGAATCCGATCTTCGCCGGCGCCGACACCAGCTACTGGATTCGCCAGACCATCCCCTTCGCCGGCGGCGCCCGCGCCGTGTCCTTGAACGGCCGCAACGGCATCCTCAACAGCCTGCGCTCGTCGAAGGAGCAGGGGCAGTCCAGCTTCGTCAATCCGGGCACGATGCTGCTCGGCGTCGGCGCCGATTTCGACATCACGCCGGCCCTGCGCCTGTCGACCAACGTCAATCATCTCTGGTTCCACCGCACCGGCACGCTCAACGTGCTGCGCCAGCAGCAGACGATCCGGCGCGATCTCGGCTGGGACTTGAGCGCGGCGGTGATCTGGCGGCCGACGATGATCCAGAATGTCGTGTTCCGCCTGTCCGGCGCGGTGCTTCAGCCCGGGACGGGCTTTCGCGACCTGTTCACGAACGTCCCCCGGGACGATCGTTATTATTCCGTCCTGTTCAACGCGATCCTGACATACTGAGGTGGGGGGCATGCGCGTCGGCCAGCTTGCGAAATTCACGCTGATCGGAGCGGCGCTGGCGGCGTCGGCGATGTTCGGCGCGACCCAGCTCGGCGCGGCCGCCAAGGAAAAGCCGGTGGTGCGCGATTACAGCCTGGTGCGCGCCGCCCCCGCCCCGCGCACCCAGGACTGGGACGAGGCCGCGACCAAGAGCACCGGCTGCCAGTCCTGCCACACGTCGAGCGACGCCCACACCATGCACCGCTCGCCGGCCGTCGTGCTCGGCTGCACCGACTGCCACGGCGGCAACCCGACGGTCACGGCCCCGGCCGGATCGACCCCGGACTCCCACGGCGACCCGGCCTATGTCGCCGCGCGCGACGCCGCCCACGTATTGCCGCGCTTCCCGGAGGCGTGGCACTGGCCGTCCTCGGCCAATCCGGCGCGCACCTACACCCTGCTCAACGTCGAGGCGCCCGAATATGTGCGCTTCGTCAATCCGTCGGACTATCGCGCGGTGCGCGATTCCTGCGGCGCCTGCCACATGGAGGTCATCGAGGCCGCCGAGCGTTCGCTGATGGCGACCGGCGCGATGCTGTGGGGCGGCGGCGCCTACAATAACGGCATCCTGCCCTTCAAGAACTACCTGCTGGGCGAGGCCTATACCCGCGACGGCCTGCCCGCGCGCATCCAGTCGCCGATCGGCGCGGAGCTGACCGCCGAGCAGCGCGCGCGCGGGATCATCGCCGAGATGTACCCGCTGCCGACCTGGCATGTCGTGCCGCCGGGCGACATCTTCCGCGTGTTCGAGCGCGGCGGGCGCAACATCAACAGCCAGTTCGCCGAGGTCGGCCTGCCCAATCCGACCGGCATCATCCAGCGCCTGGAGGAGCCGGGCCGGCCCGACCTGAGGCAATCGAACCGCGGCCCCGCCACCGGCCTGCGCGTCTCGATCCCGATCCTGAACATCCACAAGACGCGCCTCAACGATCCGTTCATGTGGTTCATGGGCACCAACGACCAGCCCGGCGACTATCGCCATTCGGGCTGCGCCGGCTGCCACGTCGTCTATGCCAACGACCGCGAGCCGCGCCACAGCCTGACCTACGCCCAATATGGCCGCGACGGCCAGACCGCGACGGACGATCCGGTCATCAGCCGCCTCACCCAGCGCCACGGCTACACCGCCACTCCGCACAGCGAGCAGAATGCCGAGGAAGCGGAGCCGGTCGGCGGCGCCGACACCGCCGAGGAAGCGCGGGCGACCCGTCCGGGTTCGGAAGCGCCCGCCGACGCCAATCACAGCGCGGTGCGCGAGCGCGGCCACCCGCTGCGCCACGTCTTCACCCGGGCGATCCCGACCTCGCAGTGCATGGTCTGCCACATGCACCAGCCGAACATCTTCCTGAATTCCTATCTCGGCTACACGATGTGGGACTATGAGTCCGACGCGGACCTGATGTGGCCGGGGCCGGAGAACCGCCTGCCCGCCCGCAATGCCGAGGAGGAGCAACTGCTCCGCAATCAGCGTTACCCGACCGAAGCCGAGGTCCGCCGCATCCTGGACCGCAACCCGGAGGCCGCCGCGGCGCGCGGCCTGTGGTCCGATCCCGAATTCCTGCGCGAGGTCTATGACCGGGTGAACCCGCTCGCCCGCGCCACCCAGTTCGCCGATTATCACGGCCACGGCTGGAACTTCCGCGCCATCCTGCGCCGCGACCGCGAGGGCAACCCGGTCGACGCCGACGGCAACATCATCCCCGCCGACGATCCCGACATGTTCCGCCGCGAGGGCGAGGGGTTGTTCGTGCCGGTCGGCGTCAATCCCGGCCGCTCGGTCCATCTGATGGACATCCATGCCGAGCGCGGCCTGCAATGCGCCGACTGCCACTTCGCCCGCGATTCGCACGGCAACGGCTTCCTCTACGGCGAGGTCGCCAACGCGATCGAGATCGGCTGCAAGGACTGCCACGGCACGGCGCGCGAGTTCGCCACCCTGCGCACCTCCGGCCCGGCCGCGCCGCCCTACGGCACCAATCTGGAGCTGATCCGCAACGAGGACGGCCGCCGCCGCTTCGAATGGATGGAGCGCGACGGCCGCCGGGTGCTGATCCAGCGCTCGATCGTCGATCCCAATCTCGAATGGGAGGTGAGCCAGGTCCGCGACAGCGCCGATCCCAGCCTGCCGCCCTGCGAGGCGCGCGGCGATCAGCCGACGGCCGGCCCCTGCTTCAACCAGCTTTCGGCCCGCGCCAAGCTGATGAGCCGCACCGGCGCCGACACCGGCCAATATGTCTTCGGCCAGGGCGTGCCGGACGAGGAGCTGGCCCACCCCGACAACGAGATGGCCTGCTTCACCTGCCACCTCTCCTGGACGACGAGCTGCGCCGGCTGCCACCTGCCGATCGAGGCGAACAACCGCACCACGATCCACCATTATGACGGCGACGAGACGCGCAACTTCGCGACCTACAACCCGCAGGTCGCGCGCGACGAGATGTTCCAGCTCGGGCGGCACCAGACGACCAAGGGCAACATCATCGCCCCGATCCGCTCGACCTCGGCGCTGATCCTCTCCTCGACCAACGTCAATCGCGAACGCATCTACGTGCAGCAGCCGCCGATCTCGGCGTCCGGCTTCTCGTCCCAGGCCTTCGCGCCGCACTTCCCGCACACCGTGCGCCGCACCGAGACCAAGACCTGCACCGATTGCCACCTGTCGGAGAACAACGACAACAACGCGATCATGGCGCAGCTCCTGCTGCACGGCACGAACTTCGTGAACTTCGTCGGCATGCACGCCTGGTCCGGCCTCGAAACCGGCTTCCAGGCGACCCGCGTCACCGAATGGGACGAGCCGCAGGCGGTGATCGGCTCCTATCTGCAGCGCTACGCCTATCCGGATTATTACCGGCTCCATGTCGAGCAGAACAATCGCGAGCTCAGGAACTGGGTGCGCGGGCGGACCTTCGACGAGCGGTTCAGCGGCGAATCGCGCGCGCTGGAGGAATTCGCCAACATCGTCCAGGGCACGCGCGGCCCGACCCGCTGCCTCCAGATGCGCGGCGAATATATGTATGTCGCCGAAGGCCGGGGCGGCTTCATGGCCTATGACATCGCCTCGATCGGCAACAAGGGCTTCTCGGAGCGGATCGTCACCGCGCCCTTCTCGCCGCTCGGCCACAACACCCGCGTGCGCTCGCGCAACGCGACCTGCATGGCGCTGCCGACCAACCAGCCGATCCGGCCCGACCGCAACGACATGATGGCCGAGACGCAGCGACCGCAGCCGGACGGCACGACGATCAGCCTGCTCGAGGAGAATCAGGAGCAGCGCTTCCACGAAATCTACCGCTACGCGGTCGTCACCGACGCCGAGGAAGGCCTCTACCTCGTCAATGTCGACACGATGTCGGACGGCGAGCCCAGGAATAACTTCCTGCGCCGCGCCCGGCTCGAGGCGGGCGGCAATGCCTGGAACCCGGACGGCGTGCTGAACGGCGCGCGGCACATCACGCTCGCCGGCCACTATGCCTACATCATCGCCGATGTCGGCCTGGTCGTCGTCGATCTCGACAATCCGCTGGCCCCGCGCCTCACCGCGACGCTGCCGCTCAACGACGGCCGCGCCTCGGCGATCCAGTTCCGCTATCTGTGGGTCACGGACGCGGACGGCCTCAAGCTGTTCGACGTGACGCGGATGACCGAGCCGGTCGCGGTGCCGCAGGCGACCGTGCCGCTGGAGAACGCCCAGCGCGTCTATCTCGCCCGCACCTACGCCTATGTCGCCGCCAAGCATCAGGGGCTGGCGATCGTCAACGTGACCAATCCGGAGCGGCCCTCCGCGCCGAACTTCATCACCTTCGACGGGCAGATGAACGACGTGGAGGACGTGATCGTCGCCAGCACCAACGCGGCGCTCTACGCCTATGTCGCGGACGGGCGCAACGGCCTCAAGGTGGTCCAGCTCACCTCCTTCGCGACCTCGAACCAGGTCTACGGCTTCTCGCCGCAGCCCCGGCCGGAGCTGATCGCCTGGGCGCGCACGCCCTCACCCGCCATCTCGCTCTCCAAGGGCCTCGACCGCGATCGCGCGGTGGACGAAACGGGCGGCCAGATCGCCGTCTTCGGCCGCCTCGGCTCCCGCCCGTTCAACCGGCAGGAGATGGAGCGCCTGTTCCTCAACCGCCGCGGCCTCCCCTACCGCGTCAACGACCGCGGCTCGATGGACGACTGGGTGGGGCCGAGAATGGCGGCGCGCTGAACGCACGCGGCAAACGAACTGACCACGCGGAATCCTCACGCCGGACTTGATCCGGCATCCATCTTTCCGCGGCTGTGAGAAGGTGAGACACGGATCGCGTCTGGAATAATGATGTGTAGGTCCGCTACGGGTGGTTAAAAGACCTTGCGGAAAACTGGCTATGGTCCTTGGGAAGGAACATATGGTGGCAGCAGATTGAAGAGGCCCGCAAGGATCAGCAAAACACCAAACGCTCGACAAGCGACAGGGCCACCAACCCATCGATACGCTTCAAGTTCTCGTCGCTCATTGAGGTAGTTTTCCTCGGCGCCCGCGCGGAGGCGTTCCAACCTCTCGGCACGTTTTCGTACAATCGGGCGAGAGATGGCTTGCGGCCAAATGGTCAGCACAGCACCTGTTGCCAGCAAAGCTATCGTGACGAGGCTCATAGCTGGATAATGCGGCGAATAACGCTTTGATACAATGTCCGAGACGGGTCGAAAGCGGGCACCAATCCCCTTCCCTGCAAGGGAGGGGCTAGGGGTGGGTAGGCGCGCAGCGCCTTTCTCTCAATCCCCGTCCCGACCCCGCCGCCTTCAGGGTTCGCGCAGAGACGCAGAGGCGCAGAGAGGCCCGCGAGACGAAACGGCCGCGATTATTCGCGGCTGTCGGGAAATGTTCGGACCCTCCGCGCCTCTGCGTCTCTGCGCGAACAGAATCCGGCCTACGGCCGCCCGCTTCCAATGTAGGAAATGCTCTGTCAGGCTCGCCCCCGACTCGGGGCTTGGCCCCGGTTCGCCGGTTCTTTGAAATGTTCAGCCCGATCGCCCCGACAGCGCCCCCGCCAAAACACCCCTCACCCTGTCGCCTTTGTCAACTTAACAGAGAGGGAAC
>CAZTPD010000114.1:0-6516 GCA_964614625.1 uncultured Sphingosinicella sp.
ATTCGCCGCGCTGGAAGAAGACGTCCTCGATCCGCCCGGCGGCGGGCGCGATCGGGGACAGGGTGGCGAGCCGCGCGCCGGTCTCGGAGACGTGGGCGCGGGCCTGCGCGACGCGGGCGTCGGCGGCGCGGACCTGCTCCGCGCGCTGGCCCAGCTCGGCGACCTGGATGCGGCGGCGGGCGGCGTCGAGATTGGCGGCGGCGTTCTGGTGGGCGGCGCGCGCCTCGTCGAGCCGCACCGGCGCGTAGACGCCGCGCCGCACCAGCTCCTCGGCGCGGTTGAGCGCGATCCGCGCCTCGCGCTCGGCGCCCGCCGCCGCGTCGCGGCTCGCCTCCAGCACGGCGATCTCGGCCGGGCGCTGGCCCTGCCGCGCATCCTGGGCCTGCGCGCCGGCGGCGGCGAGCTCGGCGGCGGCCTGCGCCTGCTGTGCCTGCTGCTGGTCCGGCTCGATCTGGAACAGCCGCGCCCCGGCCTCGACCCGCTGGCCGCGCCGGACGCCGACCTCAGTCACCTGCCCGGCGCTGGCGGCGGACAGATAGAGCGCCTCGCCCTCGATATAGCCCGACAGCGTCGGCGCCGGGCGGAATTGCGGCGCGAGCAGCCGCCAGCCGAGGAAGGCGAGGGCGAGCGCGACGAGGGTCAGGATGACGATGCGCTGCGGCTTCATGGCCGGGGCTCCTCGATGAGCAGGCCGCCGAGGATCGTCTCGGCATGCTGGCGGGCGATGGCGGGCAGGTCCGGATCGGCGCCGCCGATCGGCGTGAAGGTCTCGCGCCACAGCACGCCGATCATCATCGGGCCGAGGATCGAGAAAGCGTGCGTGCGCGGATCGCCGGGCCGCACCTCGCCCTTCGCCTGCGCGCGCTCGACCATCCCGGCGATCAGGCCGACCGCCTTCTGGATCACGTCGTCGTGCCAGACCTTGGCGAGCTTCGGGAAGTTGCGCGATTCCCCGATCACCATCTTGGCGACCGCGCCGACCGGCACCGTCGTGACCAGCTCGGCGAAGCGCGGCAGGAAGGCGCGGACGATCGTCGCGAAGGGCAGATCGGCCGACTCCATCGCCGCGCGCACCGTCTCCAGATTGGGCGCCACCACCTCGCGCACCACCGCGCGGAACATGTCCTCCTTGGTCGCGAAATAGAGGTAGAGCGTGCCCTTCGACACGCCCGCCCGCTTGGCGATTTCCTCCATCCGCGCGCCCGCGAAGCCTTTCTCCGTGAACACGCCCAGTGCGGCGGCGATGATGTCGCCCGGCCGCGCATCCTTGCGGCGGCGCCATCTGGGCGGGGCGGGGTCGGTCATCACGGTCCCTTAATAAATGACCGGTCAGTTATTAAATGACTCGCGACCGGATGTCGAGTCCGCCCGCGCGAGGTAAACCGCTTGTTTACCAAAGCGGCCCATAACCGCGCTCGCGCAGACGGATGGCCCTATGGACGACCTGATCAACGAATTCCTCGCGGAAACCCGCGACCTGCTGCAAGCGCTCGCCGGGGCGATCGTCGCCTGGGAGGCGGAGCCGGGCGACCGCGAGCGGCTCGACGAGATTTTCCGCTTCGTCCACACCGTGAAGGGCAATTGCGGCTTCTTCGATCTGCCGCGCCTCCAGCAATTGAGCCATGCCGCCGAGGACGTGCTCGCCGACGTGCGCGCCGGGCGGCGCGTCGCCGATGCCCGGCTGGTCAGCGCGGTGCTCGCCGTCATCGACCGGATCGGCGAGCTGGTGCTCGCGCTGGAGACCGGGGAATCGCTCGCCAGCGAGGATGACGAGCAGCTCGTCGCCGCGCTCGGCGAGGATGAGGAGGAGGGGCAGGTGGAGCTTCCGGCGCAGGAGGCCGCGCCGTCCGTCGAGACCGTCCCGCCCGAGGGCGACCGGCGCAAGTCGGTGCGCTCGATCCGGCTCGCCGTCGATCTGCTCGACCGGATGATGAACGGCGTGTCCGACGCCGTGCTCGCCCGCAATGAGCTGGCGCGGCGGCTGCGCGATGCGCCGCGCGACGTCGCCATCGAGGCGGCGTTCGACCGCGTCTCCGCCTGCATCGCCGAGATCCGCGACGCGATCACCCGCACCCGCATGCAGCGGATCGACAATCTGTTCGGCGCGCTGCCGCGCATGGTGCGCGATCTGTCCTCGGAGCTGCACAAGCAGGTCCGGCTGGACGTGGATGGCGGCGACGTCGAGCTCGATCGCGAGATGATCGAGATGATCCGCGATCCCCTGAGCCACATCGTGCGCAACGCCATCGATCACGGCATCGAAGGTGCCGACGAGCGGGTCCGCGCCGGCAAGGACGCGGCCGGCGCGCTGCGCGTCAGCGCGCGCCAGGCCGGCAACCAGATCCTGATCGAGGTGGCCGACGACGGGCGCGGCATCGATCCCGAGGCGCTGGTCCGCAAGGCGATCTCCGCCGGCATCGTCTCGTCCGAGCGGGTCGAGAAGATGTCGCTGGCCGAGAGGACCGCGCTTATCTTCGCGCCGGGCCTGTCCACCGCCGGCACCGTCACCGCCATTTCCGGGCGCGGCGTCGGCATGGACGTGGTGCGCGCCAATATCGAGCGGATCGGCGGGGTCGTCGATATCGATTCCCGCAAGGGCCATGGCGTCCGCCTCATCATCCGCGTGCCGCTGACGCTCACCATCATCCCCGCGCTGACGGTCAGCGCCGGCGGGCAGATCTTCGCCATTCCGCGCTCGGCGATCGAGGAGATATTGCGCGCCGGCGGCGACGCCGTCCGGGTCGATCGGGTCGGCGAGGCGGAGATCGCCACGATCCGCGGCCGCCGCGTGCCCCTGGTCTCGCTCTCCCATCTGCTCGGGGTCGATGCCATGGAGGAACGGGACCAGCGCCTGATCCTGCTCAAGCCCGCCGGCGGCAGCGTCTATGCGCTGGCCGTCGACACGGTCCACGATCACGAGGAACTGGTCGTCAAGCCCGCCGCGCCGCTGGTGATGGCCGCCGGCCTCTATGCCGGCACGACGCTGGCCGATGACGGTCGCCCGATCCTGCTGCTCGATCCGTCCGGCATGGCCAATCGCGCCGAGGTCGCGGACGACGAGCAGGAGATCGAGCGCCGCGCCGCCGATACGCCCGACGATGCCCGGGAGGACAGCCTGCTGCTGTTCCGCGGCCTCGACGGCGCGCTGCGCGGCATGCCGGTGCCGCTGGTCGAGCGGATCGAGGACGTGCCCGCCGCCGCCGTCGGCTTCACCGCCGGCCGGCTGCGCGTCTCGATCGGCGATCGCATCCTGCCGCTGGCCGGCTGCGCCGGGCCGCCGGCCGAAGGGCTGCTGCGCGTGCTGCGCCTCACCGACGGCCGGGCCGAGCTCGCCTACGGCTTCGCCGAGGTCGTCGACATCCGCGCGCTCGCGCTCGACATGCAGCCGCCGCCCGCGCCGGGCGAGGTGGCCGGCGTCGCGCTGATCGACGGCGCCCAGGTCGAGATCGTCGATCCCTATTGGCTGTTCGCCGCGCATGCGGGCGACGCGCCCGCCGCGGGCGAGGCGCCGGTCTGCGCGCTGCCGCCGGGCGATCCCTGGATGGAGAATATCCTGCGGCCGCTGATCGAGAGCCTCGGCTATCGCGTCGTCGCCGCCGCCGAGGGCGTGCGCGCCGACATCGTCATCGCCGGCGCGGAAGGCGGGGGCGAGGCCCCGGCCTGCGCCGGCGAAGTGGTGCGGCTTCGCGCCAATCCCGAGCTGGCCGGCGGCAATGACGACAGCATCTACCGTTACGACCGCGCCGCGCTGATCAGCGCGCTGGCCCGGCACGCGAAGGACAGCGCGCATGGCTGAGCAGCTCTTCCTCATCGTCCGTCTGGCCGGCCGCCGGGTCGCCTTCCCCGCCGCCGAGGTCGAGGCGGTGGTCGAGCTTGAGGGCATCACGCCCGCGCCGCGCGCCGCGCCCCATGTCGCGGGCCTTTCGGCGCTGCGCAGCCGGGTGCTCACCGTGATCGACGGCCTTGCCTCGCTGGAGCTTAGCTGCGCCGCTGCGCAGGGGCTGATCGAGGCGATCGTCGTCAATTCGGGCGGCCATCCCTATGCCCTGCTCGTCGACGAGGTCGAGGACGTGGTCGAGGCCGACGGCGCGCCGGTGCCGGTGCGCGCCCCGATCGGCGCGGGCTGGGACCGGGTCGCGATCGGCATGGCCGAGGTGGGCGCGGATCTGCTGCTCCTCGTCGACCCCCATCTCATCATTGCCGGGCCGGCCGCGCAGGCGGCCTGAGGCGATGGCCTTTTTCGTTTAATCTATGATTAGTTCTTGCCGTTATTACCAACAGGGCCGCGGTCACGGAGCATGGACGAATGAAAAGCTGTCTTGTCGTCGACGATAGCAAGGTGATCCGCAAGGTCGCCCGTCATATTCTTGAAACACTGAACTTCTCCGTGGCGGAAGCCGAGGACGGCCGGCAGGCGCTGAATCGGTGCGAGGAAAGCATGCCCGACGTGATCCTGCTCGACTGGAACATGCCGGTGATGAGCGGCATGGAGTTCCTGCGCGCGCTGCGCCAGTCGCCGTCCAGCGACCAGCCCAAGGTCGTCTTCTGCACGACCGAGAACGACATCGGCCATATCCGCGCCGCGATCGCCGCGGGCGCCGACGAATATGTGATGAAGCCGTTCGACCGCGAGACCATCCACAGCAAATTGCAGATCGTCGGCCTCGCGTGAACGCGCTCCCCGCGGCAGCGTGGCGGCGGGGTCCGGAAGGATCGGCCGAACCGCCCATTCGCCTGATGATCGTCGATGATTCGACGGTGGTGCGGGCGGTGCTGTCGCGCATGCTGTCCGCCGATCCGGATTTCGAGGTGGTGGCGCAGGCCGGCAATGCCGGCGAGGCGCTCGACGCGCTGAAGAGCGTCGCCGTCGACATCGTCCTGCTCGACGTCGAGATGCCCGGCACCAACGGCATCGACGCGCTGCCCGACATCCTGCGCGCCGGCGGCGGCGCGCGCGTCATGATCGTGTCGTCGATGGCGGAGGACGGGGCGGAGCTGGCGGTGCGCGCGCTGGCGCAGGGCGCGGCGGACACGCTGCCGAAGCCGGGCGCGGCCTCGTCGGTCAACGGCCGCTTCTCGCAGATCCTCGGCGACCGCATCCGGCGCATCGGCCGCGCCGGCGCCGCGCGGGCCTTGCCCGCGTCGCCCGCGCCGGCGCTCCGGCTGCGCGGCATGCCCGACGCGCCGCTCGGCTGCGTCGCGCTCGGCGCCTCGACCGGCGGGCTGCACGCTTTGGTCGCCTTTCTCGGCGCGCTGCCCGGCGGGATCGGCGCGCCGATCCTGGTGACGCAGCACCTGCCGGCGATCTTCATGCCCTATTTCGCCCGCCAGCTCGAAACCGCCTGCGGCCGCGAGGTGCGCGTCGCGCGGGACGGGCAGGCGCTGGCCGACGATGTGGTGCTGGTCGCGCCGGGCGACGCCCATCTGTGCGTCGAGCGGATCGCGACGCGGACCCGCGTCCGGCTGGACCGGCGCCGGGCGCCGTCGGGCTGCTGCCCGTCGGTCGATCCGATGCTGGAATCGGTCGCGGACCATTACGGCGCCGCCGGGATCGGCGTGATGCTGAGCGGCATGGGCCGGGACGGCCTCGAAGGCGCGCGGCGGCTGGTCGATCTGGGCGGCGCGATGCTCGCCCAGGACGAGGCCAGCGCGGCGATCTGGGGGATGCCGCGCGGCGTGGCCGAAGGCGGCCTGGCCTCGGCGGTGCTGCCGCCCGCCGCGCTGGCGCGCCGGGTCGCCCTGCGCGCGGAAGGCCGGTCATGCAGCTGAGCACCGCCTCGCAGCGCATCCTCGCCAGCATGCTCGAGGCGCGCAGCGGGCAGCAGCTCTCCTTCAGCCGCCGCTGGCGGATCGACAGCGCGCTCTCCTCGATCCTGCGCAAGCACGGCTTCGCCACGCTGGACCAGCTCGTCGCCCGGCTCGTGTCGAGCCGCGACAAGGTGCTGACCGACGAGGTGATCGAGGCGCTGCTCAACAACGAGACCTATTTCTTCCGCGACAAGCTGCCCTTCGACCTGCTGCTCGGCGGGCCGCTGGAGCGGATCGAGCAGGCGCGGGCGCGCGAGCGGCGGATCGCGATCTGGTGCGCCGGCTGCTCGACCGGCCAGGAGGCCTATTCGCTGGCGATGAGCTTCGCCGACGAGCCGGCGCGCTGGGCGGGCTGGCGGATCGAGATCGTCGCGACCGACCTGTCGCGCGCCGCGATCGCCAAGGCGCGCGAGGGCACCTATTCGCAGTTCGAGGTGCAGCGCGGCCTGCCGGTGACGCGGATGGTGCGCTGGTTCGAGGAGCAGGGCGGGGGCGAATGGCGGATCGGCGCCAAGCTGCGTTCGGCGGTGCGCTTCGAGGTCGGCAACGTCACCGAGCCGGCCCCGGCGCCGGGGCGGTTCGACATCGTCCTGTGCCGCAACGTCCTGCTCTATTTCTCGCCGGAGATGCGCCGGCTCGCCTTCAACCGGCTGGCCCAGGCGATCGCGCCGGACGGCACGCTGATGCTCGGCGCGGGCGAGACCGTGC
>CAZTPD010000115.1:0-6456 GCA_964614625.1 uncultured Sphingosinicella sp.
ACGCCGAGATGCTCGACGACGATCTTCTTCACGCGGTCCGCGGTCTCGCTCATATTCAACCTTTCCCTAGAGGCTTTTTGTTGATTCCGCCCTAGCCGCTCGCATGGGGCTTGCGCAAGTGGCGCGCATATCCGCCTTGCCGGGCATCGCCGGCCCGCCGCCGTTAACCCTTTCTTGCCCGCCCCGCCGCCATAGCGGCGCCATGTGGACGTCGCTCGCCACCGGAGACTGGCTGACGCGGGAGCGGATGCGGCTGTTCGCGCTCGCCTCCGGCGCCGCCACCCTGCTCGCGCTCGCCTGGCTGTTCGCGACCGCGCAGGGCTCGCTCGACGCCTGGGGCCGGCCGCTCGGCACCGATTTTTCCAACGTCTACGCCGCCGGCCGCATGGCACTGGAGGGACAGGCCGCCGCCGCGTGGGACTGGGGCAGCCATTATGCGGTCCAGCAGGCCGTGCATGGCGACCCGGACGTGCCCTTCTACGGCTGGCACTATCCGCCGCCCTTCCTGATCGTCGCGGCCCTGCTGGCGCTGCTGCCCTATGTCGCGGCGCTGATCCTGTGGCAGGGGGCGACGCTGGGCGGCGCGGCCGTGCTGGCCCGCCGGATCGTGCCCGCGCCGGATGCGTGGCTCTACGTGCTGGCCGCGCCGGTCGTGCTGGTCTGCCTCGGCCACGGGCAGAACGGCTTCCTCACCGCCGCCCTGCTCGGCGGCGGCCTCTTCCTGCTCGATCGCAGGCCGCTCCTCGCCGGGCTGCTGCTCGGCTGCCTCGTCTACAAGCCCCAGTTCGCCTTGCTCCTCCCCGCCTTGCTCGCGGTGGGCGGGCACTGGCGCGCCTTCGCCGGCGCGGCCGCGTCCTGCGCGGCGCTGGTCCTCGCCAGCCTGATCCTGTGGGGCTGGCCGGTCTGGGCGGCCTTCCTCGAGTCCCTGATGCTCACCCGCACGATCGTGATCGAGGACGGCACGACCGGCTGGGGCAAGATCCAGAGCCCGTTCGCGATGGCGCGCATGTGGGGCGCCGCGCCCGGCCTCGCTTATGCCGTCCAGACCGGCGCGACGCTGGCCGCGATCGGCGCGGCGCTCTGGCTGGCCCGCTTCGCCGGGGCGATGCCGCGCAACGCCGCCGCCTGCGCCGCCGCCTTGCTCTCGACGCCCTATGTGCTCGACTATGATTTCGTGCTGCTCGGCCTCGGCGTGGCGTTCCTGGTGCGCGACGGCATGGCGCGCGGCTTCCTCTCCTGGGAAAAGAGCCTGCTCGCCTTGGTCTGGATCGCGCCTTTGTTCGCGCGGCAGCTCGCGACCTTCGCGCTGCTCCCGCTCGGCCAGGCGACCGCCGTCATCGTCCTCGCCCTCGCCGTCCGCCGCGCCGTGGCGCTGGACGACGCGCTCAGAGCATGGCCATTCCGCCGTTCACATGCAGCGTCTGCCCGGTGACGTAGCCCGCCTCGCGGCTCGCCAGATAGACGGCGGCCGCCGCGATATCCTCGCCGCTGCCGAGATCGCCGACCGGGATGCGGCCCAGCAAGGCCTCCTTCTGCGCGTCCGGCAGCACGTCGGTCATCGCCGAGCGGATGAAGCCGGGCGCGATGCAGTTCACCGTGATCCCGCGCGAGGCGACCTCCTGCGCCAGCGCCTTGGACATGCCGACCAGCCCCGCCTTGGACGCGGCATAATTGGCCTGCCCCGGATTGCCCGTCGCCCCGACCACCGAGGTGACCGAGATGATCCGCCCGAAGCGCGCGCGCATCATCGGCTTCAGCGCCGCGCGGGCGAGGCGGAAGGCGGCCTCCAGGTTGACCCGGATCACCGTGTCCCACTCCTCGTCCTTCATCCGCATGGCGAGATTGTCGCGCGTCACGCCGGCATTGTTGACGAGGATGTCGAGCTGCCCCAGCGCCTCGACGGCCTGCGGCACCAGCGCGTCCACCGCCGCCGGATCGGAGAGATCGCAGACCAGGGCGACATGATCCCCGCCCAGTTCCGCGCGAAACGCCGCCAGCTTCTCCGCATTGGACCCCGAAACCGCCAGCCGCGCCCCCCGCGCCGCCAACCCCTTCGCGATGGCGGACCCGATCCCGCCCGAAGCGCCGGTCACGAGGGCGGTCATTCCTGTCAGGTCGAACATGGTCCTACTCCGTAATTTGGTTCGCGCAGAGGCGCAGAGGCGCAGAGAGTCAGTAGTCGTTGACCAGTCTGCGGAAACCCTCCTTGAGCGTGGCCCCGCCAAAGTTGATGAGCAGCCCTAGGGGCTGTTTGGTGAGACGCAAATAGGTGAGCAACTGCTTGGCATGCGAAGCATGCAGTTGATCCACCGACTTGATCTCGATGAGGAGTCGCTGATCGACGAGGATGTCGATCCGGAAAGCGGCTTCGAAGAACAGGCCATCGAACTCGATATCGACAGGATACTGCCGAACGACCTGATAGCCCATCCGGGCAAGCTGCCCCGCAAGCACCATTTCATAGACCGATTCCAGAAGGCCCGGGCCAAGCTCCTTATGCAGCTTGATGGCCGCATCGAGCACGTCGCCACTGATCCGGTCGATGTCCTTCACACGGCCTCTCTGCGCCTCTGCGTCTCTGCGCGAACCCTAAATTTCCTTTAGCAGAGTCTCAATGTCGTCCGGCGTCACCACGCTGGTCACCGTCGCGTCGGGGGCGATGCGCTTGACCATGGGGGCGAGCACCTTGCCGCCGAACTCGACGAAATGGGTCACGCCGCCCTCCCACATCGCCAGTACGCTTTCGCGCCAGCGGACCATGCCCGTCACCTGATCGACGAGCAGCGCGCGGATCTCGTCGGGGTCGCGCGCCGGGGCGGCGGTCACGTTCGCATAGACCGGCACCACCGGTGCGGCGAGCGCGGCGTCGGCCAAAGCGGCCGCCATCGCATCGGCGGCGGGCTGCATCAGCGGACAGTGGAACGGCGCGGAGACCGGCAGCGGCACTGCGCGCTTGGCGCCCTTCTCCTTCGCGACGGCGATGGCGCGGTCGATCGCGCCCTTGTGGCCGGAGATCACCACCTGCGAGGGATCGTTGTCGTTGGCGACCGTGCAGACCTCGCCCTCCGCCGCCGCATCGGCGATCGCCTGCGCGACGGCGAGATCGGCGCCGAGCAGGGCGGCCATCGCGCCGACGCCCACCGGCACCGCCGCCTGCATCGCCCGCCCGCGCAGTTTCAGCAGCCGCGCCGTCGTCGCCAGATCGAACGCCCCCGCCGCGCAGAGCGCCGAATATTCGCCCAGGCTGTGGCCGGCGACGAAATCCGCCTTGGCGGCAAGGTCGATGCCGGAGGCGCGCAACGTGGCGACCGCATTGGCCATGATCGCAGGCTGCGCATTCTCGGTCAGCGTCAGCTCCTCCGCCGGCCCCTCCGCCATCAGCCGGGTCAGATGCTGCCCCAGCGCCTCGTCGACTTCCGCGAACACGTCGCGGGCGGCCGTGCTGGCCTCGGCGAGCGCCGCGCCCATGCCGACCGACTGGCTCCCCTGCCCCGGGAAGATGAATGCGCGCATCTGACACCTCTCCATGAAAGGCACAGCCGTTAGGAACAGGAATGGCCGCTTGCAAGGACGAGTTGCCTTCCGCCCCATGGAACGGGACGAACGCGCGCGGCCATGCTATGCACGCGAAGTGGAAGCCGGGGGGCTTTGCGATGCGATGGATCGTCCCGATTGCCGTGATCGCCTTGTTCGGCGTCGCGCTCCATGCGCCGGCGAATGCCCAGACTTTTCCGGAACGCGACCGCGCCGCCGTCGTCGATGCCGCCGGGGTGATCCCGGACGAGGCGGAAGCCGCGCTCGCCGCGCGTCTCGTCGCATGGAACCGGGAGACCGGGCACCAGCTCGTCGTCGTCACCATCCCGACGCTCGAGGGATATGAGATTCAGGATTACGGCTATCGCCTGCTCCGGCACTGGCGGCTCGGCCGGGCGGGAGCCGATGACGGCGTGATCCTGATGCTGGCGCCGGACGAGCGCGAGGTCAGGATCGAGGTCGGCTACGGCCTCGAGGCCGTGCTGACCGATGCGCTGTCCGGCCGGATCATCCGCGAAACCATCCGCCCCGCGCTGCAAGCGGACGATATCGGAGGCGCGCTCACCGGCGGCGCGGAAAGGATCATGGCGGCGGCGACGGCGGACCCCGCCGACACGCGGGCCATGACGCTGGCCGCCGAACGGGAGTCGCGGCGCGGCCCGTCGATCTGGCTGATCCTGCTGGTCGGAACCGTGATCGTCCTCGTGGGCCTTTACATCCTCGACAGACGGTTTTCCGCCGCGATGGCCCGGGAAAAGGCCGAATGGGAGAACAAGAGCGCCAAATGGGAAAAAGCGAGGCGTGCCCGGCAGCTGCGAAGATGGGAAAAGCTGAAGGCCGAGGGGAAGACCACGTTCGACACGTTCGAGGATTTCTACGCCGATTTCCTGGCCAGGCAGGAGGCCAGGGAAAAAGCAAGCCGGATGGCGGCCGCGCGGCATGACACGGCCTCCCCCCGCTCCTCGGCCTATTCCGATTCCGACCGATGGTCCGCGTCCGAAGACTATGGCGGCGGCAACGATTATTCGTCCGGGGATTCGGGTTTCGACGGCGGCGGCGGCTCGGGCGGCGGGGGCGGCGCGGACAGCCGCTATTGAAGCGGCAGTGCCGTTGCCACGCTCACGGGATCGCGAAAGTCGCGGCGGCCCGAGGGTTTGGCGGGACGAAACCCCGTGCCGGCCGCGCCCGATCCAAGGTTCGTTCATCGATTCCGGCTATCCTGCGGCATCAAGAGGGCGCTCCGGGGTGGGGCCGTCATGCATGTCGGGTAGAGGAGTGTCGGATGCGGTTGGCGGGCATGCTTGCGTGGCTCCTGATCGTCCTCGCCCAGCCGGTCGCGGCCCAGGCGCCGTTCGCACCGGCCACGCTGGAGCAGCGCCTCGCCTTGCTGGCGACCGAGAATCCCGGCGATTACGGCTTCGCGGCCCTCGATCTCGCGACCGGGGCGATCGTGAGCTTCAACGGCGACCAGGCCTTTCCCATGGCCAGCACGATGAAGATCGCCGTCGCGGCCGCCTATCTGGCGGAAGTGGATGCGGGGCGCCGGCATCTCGACGAGACCATCGGCAATGTCACGGCCCGGACGCTGCTCGACGTGATGATGACGCGGAGCGACAATCGCGCGACGGACCTGCTGATCGCCACGCTCGGCGGCCCCGGCGCGATCGAACGCTGGCTGCGCGCGCACCGGATCGACGGCATGCGGGTGGATCGCACGATCGCGCAATTGCTGAGTGATCGCCGGGATCTGTGGGACGTGCGGGATTCGAGCACGCCGGTGGCGATGCTGAACCTGCTTCGCATGGTCGATTCGGGCGATGCGCTGAGCCCGGCCAGCCGCGCCCTGCTGCTCGACATGATGCACCGCTGCGCGACCGGGTCCAACCGCATTCGCGGTCTGCTGCCGCCCGGCGCGCGGGTGGAGAACAAGACCGGCACCCTGGCCAATTATACGGGCGATGTCGGTTTCCTCACTTTGCCCGACGGACGGCGGATCGCCGTGGCGTTCTTCGCACGCGGCGGGTCGAACCGGCCGGCGGTCATCTCGACCGCCGCGCGCGCGATCTATGACGGGTTCGATGCGAACGGCCTTGGCGGACGACTTGACGACCGGGTCATCCAGGCCGTCTCCATGCACACCGCGATCGCCGGGGACGGGGGACCGGAATCGCCTCCGGCGTCCGCCTGCATGCTGGGCGGCAGGCCGGTCCAGGCGGACTGCTGAACCGCCCTCGCCATCCCGGCAATCATTGCCGCGAGGCTTGATTTTCCTGTCTCTTTGCGTCAAAGGCGCTCGCATCCGGGGCGAAGGTCCATCCTTCCGCCCCGGCTATTGCTTTAGAAGACAGCCGGAGGGGCGTCCGCATCGGGCGGCGTCAGCGATCGGCCAAAGGAAGGAATGCGACAGCATGGCTCTCTACGAGCATGTGTTTCTCGCGCGTCAGGATCTGGCCCAGGCCCAGGTCGACGCGCTGGCGGAAACCGCCACCAAGATCATCGAGGACAATGGGGGCAAGGTCGTCAGGACCGAGACCTGGGGTCTTCGCAATATCGCCTACCGCATCCAGAAGAACCGCAAGGCGCACTATGTCGCCCTCGATTTCGAGGCGCCGGCCCCGGTCGTCGCGGAGCTGGAGCGCCAGACGCAGATCAACGAGGACGTCATCCGCTACATGACCATCAAGGTCGACGCGCATGAGCAGGGTCCGTCGGTGATGATGCGCCGGGGCGACCGCGACAAGCGCGACCGCGACGATCGCGGCCCCCGCGGGGACCGTGGCGATCGCGAGGACCGCCCGCGCCGTTCGCGCGAAGATTCCAACGCTTAAGGGAAAGGGAGCAAAGACATGGCACGCCCATTCTTCCGCCGCCGCAAGTCCTGCCCCTTTTCGGGCAAGGATGCGCCGCGCATCGATTACAAGG
>CAZTPD010000116.1:0-6449 GCA_964614625.1 uncultured Sphingosinicella sp.
CCGGATTTCCACCATCCCGACAGCTTCACGCTGAGGCTCGATCCGGCGGCGGATTGATATTCACGCGCGTGTGAATGTATGCTCGCCGGGCGGAGAACCGGGCGAGGTGAGGATGGTCATGACGGCGAAGCGCATCGCGGCGGCGTTCCTGCTGGCCCTCGGCCTGACCGGAGCGCCCGCCATGGCCGGGGAGCGCCCGGCCGCGACGGTGGCGCAGGGCGCGCTCGTCGGGGTGCGCGAGGGCGATCTCGATGTCTTTCGCGGCATCCCCTATGCCCGGCCGCCGGTCGGCGCGCTGCGCTGGCGGCCGCCGGCGCCGCCGGATGCCTGGCCGGGAACGCGCGACGCCGCCGCCTTCGGGCCGAGCTGCATGCAGCCGCTGCTGCCGCCGGGCAGCCTCTATGCCGACGATCCGGCGGCGATGAGCGAGGATTGCCTGACGCTCAACGTCTGGGCGCCGGCGGACGCGCGGAACCTGCCGGTGATCGTCTGGGTCCATGGCGGGTCGCTGCGGATCGGCGGCGGCGCGCAGGCGATGTATGACGGCGCGGCGCTGGCCCGGCGGGGCGTCGTCTTCGTATCGATCAACTATCGGCTCGGCGTGCTCGGCTGGCTCGCGCATCCGGGCCTGAGCGCCGAATCGCCGGCGCGCGCGTCGGGCAATTACGGGCTGCTCGATCAGATCGCGGCGCTGCGCTGGGTGCGCGACAATGTTGCCGCCTTCGGGGGCGATCCGGGCAATGTCACGGTGATGGGGGAATCGGCGGGTGCGCTCAGCGTCACCTATCTGCTGACCAGCCCGCTGGCGCGGGGCCTGTTCGACAAGGCGATCGCCCAGAGCGCGAACATCCGCGCCGTGCCGGAGCTGAGGCGGGCGGCTCACGGCCTCCCTTCGGCGGAGGAGACCGGCGCGGCGCTCGCCGCCGAACTCGGCGCGGACGACGTCGCGGCGCTGCGGGCGATCGACGCGCAGACGCTGGCGCGCGCGCCGTTCGCGGCGCAGGGGACGATCGACGGCCGGGCGCTGCGCGAGCAGGTGGTGGAGGCGTTCGACGGCGGGCGGCAGGCGCGGGTGCCGCTGCTCGCCGGGTTCAACAGCGGCGAGATCCGCGGCCAGCGCGCGCTCCTGCCGCCGGCGCCCGCCGACGCGGCCGCCTATGAGGCGGAGATCGCGCGGCGCTATCGCGATCTCGCGCCCGCCTTCCTACGGCTCTACCCCGCCTCGGACATCGCGCAGTCGATGCTCGCGACCGTGCGCGACGCGCTGTACGGCTGGGCGGCCGAGCGCATGGTCCGCCGCCAGGCCGCCATGGGCCTGCCCGCTTTCCTCTACATCTTCGATCATTGCGACGCCGCCGCGCGGGCGCGCGATCTGTGCGCCTTCCACGCCGCCGAGTTGCCCTATCTGTTCGGGCAGACGGGGCCGGAGGCGCGGCTGTCGCCCAACTGGCCGCGACCGGACGGCGCCGCCGACCGCACGGTGTCCGACGCGATGATCGGCCATTGGGTGCGCTTCGCCGCGACCGGCGCGCCCGGCGGGGACTGGCCGGCTTATGCCGACGGCGAGGCCTATATGCGCTTCGCCGACGACGCGATCACCGGCCGCGACCCGCTGC
The DNA here is from genome assembly GCA_964614625.1 of uncultured Sphingosinicella sp. Classification (GTDB taxonomy): domain Bacteria; phylum Pseudomonadota; class Alphaproteobacteria; order Sphingomonadales; family Sphingomonadaceae; genus Allosphingosinicella. The sequence goes on from CAZTPD010000116.1 coordinate 1,617, forward strand.
CCGGCATGTTCGAGATGCAGGAGGAGCTGGTCTCCCGCCGCCGCCGCGCCGGGGAGCAATGGTTCCTGAACGTCGGCGTTGTGGCGCCGGTCGTGCCCGATCCCTGAGCCGGGCGACGTTCCGGCTTGCGTCGCGGCGCGAGTGCGGCCAGCAAGCATAGCCATGCTCTTCGGTATCGATCGCCTCCTCGCCGAGCCCGACCTGCGCAAGCCGCTCGACGGCAAGCGCGTCGCCCTGCTCGCCCATCCCGCCTCGGTGACGGCGGACCTGACCCACGGCCTCGACGCGCTGGTCGCGGCGGGGGTGAACGTCTCGGCATTGTTCGGGCCGCAGCACGGCGTGCGCGGCGATCTTCAGGACAATATGATGGAATCGCCGGATTATACCGATCCGGCTTATGGCGTGCCGGTGTTCAGCCTCTACGGCGAGGTGCGCCGCCCGAAGCGCGAATGGATGGACCATTTCGACGTCCTGCTGGTCGATCTCCAGGACGTGGGCTGCCGCATCTACACCTTCGTGACGACCCTGCTCTACGTGCTGGAGGCGGCGGCCGCGCACGGCAAGGCGGTGTGGGTGCTGGATCGGCCCAATCCGGCGGGGCGGCCGGTGGAGGGGCTGACCCTGCGGCCGGGCTGGGAGAGCTTCGTCGGGGCGGGGCCGATGCCGATGCGGCACGGGCTGACGCTGGGCGAGCTGGGGCACTGGTTCATCGATCACTTCAGGCTGGACGTGGACTATCGCGTGATCGCGATGGCGGGCTGGCAACCCGACGCCGCGCCCGGCTTCGGCTGGCCGCCCGAGCGCGTCTGGATCAACCCCAGCCCCAACGCCGCGAACGTCAACATGGCGCGCGCCTATGCCGGCACGGTGATGCTTGAGGGCACGACCCTGAGCGAGGGCAGGGGCACGACCCGCCCGCTCGAATTGTTCGGCGCGCCGGACCTCGACGCGCGGGCCGTGATCGCGAAGGTGCGGGAGCTGGCGCCGGACTGGCTGGCGGGCTGCGCGTTGCGCGACATGTGGTTCCAGCCGACCTTCCACAAGCATGTGGGCGAATTGTGCAGCGGCATCTTCATCCATGCCGAGGGGCCGGGCTACGACCATGCGGCGTTCCGGCCCTGGCGGCTCCAGGCGCTCGGCTTCAAGGCGATCCGCGCGCTCCGGCCGGATTACGGATTGTGGCGCGATTTCCCTTACGAATATGAGTTCGGCAAGCTCGCCATCGACGTCATCAACGGCGGCCCGGCACTACGCGAATGGGTGGACGACGAAGCCGCCACGCCCGCGGACCTCGACGCGCTGACCGCGCCCGACGAACAAGCCTGGGAAGAAACGCGCCGGCCCTTCCTGCTCTACTGACGCTGGAATCCGGTCGATGCGGATCGAACACCACCGTTCGCCCTGAGCCTGTCGAAGGGCTGTCCTTTCTTACGGTAGAAGAGAAAAGGCAGGGCTTCGACAGGCTCAGCCCGAACGGAGAGAGATTCAGGTCAATCTAGACCGGCAGCGCCATCAACGGCGCCAGCCATGCAACACCGCGCGCCAGCGCCTCGCGGCTCAACCCGAACTGCTCCAGCGTGTAACGATGCCCGTGATGCGCCCGCGCGCCGGCGACATAGGCCGCCATGCGCGCGCGCACCTCCGGGGTCAGCTCCAGCCCGAGAAAGGCGTAGACGCGCCGCATCTGGCTCTCCCAGCATGCGTCCATCGCCTCGCAGGCGATGTCGAGCTGCGGCACGTCCGGGCGCGCGGCGCGCGCGGCGGCGGCGCGGTCCTTCCGCAGCCGCGTCTTGCGCAGCCATTCGCGCCCGATCCATTCGCGGTCGGCATTGTCGGACTGGATGCGCATCTGGTGCCAGACCAGCGAGGCGGAGGAGGCGACGACCCGCTCGAGATCGCGATCGAGGCAGAGCAGCCGCGCATCGGGGAAGGCGGCGAGCAGCGCCGGCAGATCCTGCATGAATTGGGGCGCCTTCAGCACCCAGGGCCGACCCGCATCCTCCTTGCGCGCCCAGCCGATCGTCTGGAGCAAAGCGCGGAATTCGCGGTAGAGCCAGTCCGTGTCGGCCTCCTCCCACCAGCGGGTGAAAGACGGCACGCGCCATTGCGCCTCGAACTGGGCGCTGCCGAAGGAGAAGCCGAACAGGCCGAATTCCTCGTCCGGGTCCTTCGCCTTCATCGGATGGATCGCGGCGACGTCTGGGTTGAACAGCTTGAGCGCGGCGATGCTGGCGCTGGTCTTGATCGCGCGGCCCGGCGCGGGGACCGGGTGAAGCGATTCAAAGAGGCGCGTATGGGCGAGGCGCGGATCGCAGGCGAGCAGGCGCTGGAGCCGGGTCGTGCCGGAGCGCATCGGCCCGAGGATCACGACCGGCGCCGGGATCGGCCGGGTCAGGATCTCGGGATGCCGCTCCCACAGCCGCACGGCCCGGATGCGCGCGCGCAACGCATCGACGATCTGCCCGTGCGCCATCGCGAGCCCGAGCGGATTGAGCTCCGCCTCCTCGCGCAGCGACCGGACAAGCAGTTCGAACGGCGCCCGCCACGCCCGCGCCGCCCCCAGCGCCGCGCGCGGCTGGCCCTTGAGCGCCGTCGCCTCGAACATGGCCGGCTCCAGCAGCGGACGCGGCAACACCTTCGCATCCCACGCGCGCGCCAGCCCGCGATTGGCCAGATCGGCGAGGCGGGAAGGGGCACCGGCCATGTTCAGCTCTTCCGGCTCAACGTCCGCATCGCGTCATCCAGCCCCGCCAGTGTCAGCGGATACATGCGGTCCTGCATGAGCTGGCGGACCACATTGATCGAGCTGGTATAGCCCCAATATTTCTCCGCGACCGGATTGAGCCACACGGCGGCGGGATAGGTGTTGGTCATCCGCTGGAGCCAGACGGCGCCCGCTTCCTCGTTGAAATGCTCGACCGAGCCGCCCGGATGGGTGATCTCGTAGGGGCTCATCGAGGCGTCGCCGACGAAGACCAATTTGTAGTCGTGGCCGAATTTGTGGAGCACGTCCCACAGCGGCGTGCGCTCGGTGAAGCGGCGGCGATTGTCCTTCCACACCGCCTCGTAGGGGCAATTGTGGAAATAGAAGAATTCGAGATTCTTGAACTCCGCCGTCGCCGCGCTGAACAATTCCTCGACCAGCTTGATGTGCGGGTCCATCGATCCGCCCACGTCGAGGAAGAGCAGCAGCTTCACCGCATTGTGCCGCTCCGGGCGCATATGGATGTCCAGCCAGCCGCGCCGCGCCGTGCCGCTGATCGTCTCGTCCAGGTCCAGCTCCTCCGCCGCGCCCTCGCGGGCGAAGCGGCGCAGGCGCCTGAGCGCCACCTTGATGTTGCGGGTGCCCAGCTCGACCTCGTTGTCGAGGTTGCGGAACTCGCGCTTGTCCCAGACCTTGATCGCGCGCCGGTTGCGGCTCTCCCCGCCGATCCGCACGCCCTCGGGATTGTAGCCCGAATGGCCGTAGGGCGAGGTGCCGCCCGTGCCGATCCATTTGGAGCCGCCCTGGTGGCGCTCCTTCTGCTCCTCGAGCCGCTTTTTCAGCGTCTCCATGATCTCTTCCCAGGAGCCGAGCGACTTGATCTCCGCCATCTGCTCGGGCGTGAGGTACAGCTCGGCGACCTGTTTCAGCCACTCCTCCGGGATCGGCGCCTCCTCGGTGCCGTAGCTCGTCTCCAGCCCCTTGAAGACCTTGCCGAACACCTGATCGAAGCGGTCGAGCAGCCCCTCGTCCTTCACGAAGGTGGCCCGCGCCAGATAGTAGAAATCCTCCGGCCGCGCGGCGATCACCTCCGCGTCCAGCGCCTCCAGCAGCACGAGATGCTCCTTCATGGAAGCGGGAATCCCCGCAGCGCGCAGCTCGTCGACGAAGGAGAAGAACATGGACGGGGCTTTAGGCGATCCCGCCTCTCCCGTCACCCCAGCGCAGGCTGGGGTCCATGCTGACTCTGAATGGACCCCAGCCTGCGCTGGGGTGACGGAAAAGAGACGGAGAAACCCGTCATGCCAGCGAAAGCTGGCATCCATGCTGAATCGGAGTCATGCTCCGGCGCATGGCAGGGGGCTGGGTCTACATCATGACCAACGCGCCTTACGGGACGCTCTATATCGGTGTCACCGCCGACCTCGCCGCGCGCATTTTCCAGCATCGCGAAGGAACGAGCTCGGATTTCTGCCGCCGCTACGGGCTGACGCGCCTCGTCTATTGCGAGCCTTATGAGCGCATCGACGACGCCATCGCGCGCGAGAAAGCGATGAAGGCGTGGAAACGGGAATGGAAGATCAAGCTGATCGAGAAAGCCAATCCCGAATGGGACGATCTGTTCGATCACATTATTGACGCCAGCTTCTGACGCCGGTTTGCCCCCTCACTGTCGTCACCCCAGCGAAGGCTGGGGTCCATGCTGACTCCGTATGGACCCCAGCCTTCGCTGGGGTGACGGGATGCGGGCGTGGGGCCTGAGCCGCATGCCGACCCGCATAGTTAACGTCCTCTCAACCAATTCCCCTTAGCCAGTCCGCACGCGAGACGAGAGGGGACAACGAGGGTGGCGAGCAGCGCGGTCGAACGGACGGATGGCGAGGCGATCAGCGAGGTCGCGCGCAATTGCGGCAGCCTGGCGATCCAGTGCAGCGACGTCGCCGGCTATGTCGCCGGCGTCAACGAGCGCATCTCCGCCAATCTCAAGATGCTGGACGGGCTCGAGGAGGTGACGACCCGCCTGCTCGCCGATCAGGCGACCGTCGCCGATTCCACCGACGAGGCGCGCGTCCTCGCCGAGCAGGCGCGCGGCAAGCTCGATCAGGGGCGCGGCGCGATCGAGGACACGA
>CAZTPD010000117.1:0-6446 GCA_964614625.1 uncultured Sphingosinicella sp.
CGCAAGATCGAGGCGGGCGCCGACAGCCTGATGGCGCTGCCGGTGGAGGCGTTCTGACCTAGGCCCGGCTCATCAGCCGCCAGTTGCCGATATGCGCGCCGGCCAGCGCGATCGCGCCCGCGACGGTCAGGGCCGCTTCGGCGAGCGGGCGCGAGTCGACGAGCAGTCCGGCGGCCAGCCCGGCCAGCCCGGATGCGCCCAGCACGAGCGGCAGGATGCGCCCGTGATGCCGCCAGCCCGGGATCAGCGCGGCGGCGGCCACCGGCATGGCCAGCAACACCGCGACCAGATGCACTTCTTCCGGCCAGTGCAGGAACGCGCCGAGCGCGGGCAGCCATGCCGCCATCAGGGGCAAGGCGAGGCAATGGACGAGGCATGCGCCGGATACGGTCATTCCCAGACCGTCGAGCAGGGGAATGCGCAAAACCACGCCTTTCCTGAATGAAGAAATAAGATGTTATACCATCTCTTTCATTCACGCAAGCGACCCGACCGTCGGAGCAGGCCACGTCGCTCGCTTCCTGCGCGCGGATGCTGGGGTCGGATTCTCTTGATTTGAATCCCTCTCTCCGTTCGGGCTGAGCTTGTCGAAGCCCTGTCCTTCTCTTCTACCGCAAGAAAGGACAGCCCTTCGACAAGCTCAGGACGAACGGAAGTGTGTTTCAACGCTGCCGGAGCAAATTCTAATAAGCGACGTTCGCCAGATCGTAGTCGAGGCGCGGCCGCAAATCCCGCAGCCGCGCCTCGCGCTCCGCGCGCGTCATCGAAAGCGCCCAGGTCCAGGCGGCGTCATAGTCGTAGGAGGCGCGGCTGCGCCGTTCGATCGCCACCATCCGGTCGGCGAAGTCGCGGCCGTAGAGATCGGTCCAGACGTCGTAGAGGAAGAGATAGAGCAGCCGGTGGTCGTCCAGCTCCGGCGGACGGGGCAAAGTGAGCGCCAGCCGGTGGCCGATCTCGTGGACCAGCGTCGCCTTCATATAAGCGGGGCGGGCGCCGGCCCGCAGCCGGATCGTGCGCCCGTCGAAGCTGGCCATCGGCGCGCCTTCGCGCACGAGGACTTCGATCGGCGCCGACGGGAAGGCCCGGCCGGTCGCCGCCTCCATCGCCGCGACGATCATTGGCCCGTCCTCCCGCCAGATGCGGCGATAATCCTCGGTCGCCGCCTCGAACCGCGGCGTCATCGCAACGAACTCGAGCGGCGGCGCCGCGCCGCAGGACAGGAGCCAGATGCCGAGCGCGATGCCGGCGCGCGCGCTCATGCGTCGCCGGAAAGCGGCCGCGCGGCGACATAGACGCGGTTCCGGCCCTGCTGCTTGGCGAGGTAGAGCGCCTCGTCGGCGGCCTTCAGCGCGGCCCGGCCGTCCTCGTAGGCGAGCACGTCGGCGATGCCGGCGGAGAAGCTGACCGGGGCGAGGCGGGCGCCGTCCTCGCGGTTGACCAGGTTGCGGTCGGCCAGATCCTCGCGCGCCGCGTCGACGATTTCCGCGGCTTCGGCGGTCGTCGCGTCGAACAGCATCGCGAACTCCTCGCCGCCGTGACGGGCGACATGGCAGGCGTTGCGCGAAATCTCCGCGAGCAGCCTGGCGACGAACTGGAGGACGCGATCGCCGGTGTCGTGGCCGTAGCCGTCGTTGATCGCCTTGAAATGATCGAGATCGCAAAAGGCGATGGCGAGCGGGGTGCCGTTCTCCCGCGCCGCCTGCTCGCGGCCGCGCAGCGCCGCCTCGAACGCGCGCCGGTTGGGCAGGCCGGTCAGATAGTCCTGCTCGGCCGCCTTGCGCGCGGCTTCCAGATTCTGCTGGAGCGCGCGCGCGTCCTTCTGGTGCGCGCGCATCTGCGTCTCGGCCTTGCGCATCGTCTCGACCATGGTGCGCGTCAATTGGACCAGCTTCTCGACCGCCGGCGCGGCGAGCGTTCCGGCGTCCAGGTCATCGGCCTGCTTCTTGAGCTCGGTCCCGTAGTCGCGGGCGGATTCGCGCGAATGATCGGTAAGCTCGATCACCTGATCGAGATGCGCCTCGACCTTTTCGAGCATGCGGGCGAGCGCCTCGGGCGTCATGTTGTCCGCCTCGCGCTCGGCGATGATCTCCTCGACGATCCCGTTGGTGAGGCAGCCGTGCGCGCGCAGCGCCGCGTTGGCGGCCTGCTCGACGGCGAGGTCGTTGCCGGACAGATAGTCCAGCGCGAACCCGAAATTGAGCGGCGTCACGTCCAGGTCGTGCTCGAACAGGAATTCGCCGGCCCGGGCGTAGCGCGCCCTGTGCCGGTTGATCGCGCGGCGCGGCGCTTCGCCGGCGGGGCCGATATCGTCCTCCGGCAAGGGCGTCGCCGATGCAAATCGCTGCGCCCATCGGGCAAAGCGGTCGCCAATCCTCATAGTCCCCACCCCCCGGTCGGTCCCCGATCCGATTGTTCTGTGAGAGCCCCGGCCGCGGTACGCGGGGGGCTGCCCCGGAAAATCGCCGTCCTTTACCATGTTTGGCGGCAAAAGGGAGAGCCTCCGCATCCGGCGTCCGGAGGCAAATGGCTTTCGACGGGGCCGGTCCGGATTTCCGCGAACGCCATGGGGCTTGATCGCGACGTCGAAATGACCGACGATCCGCGACTGTCGTTCGGGGGAGTGGCAGCGATGGGTTCGCCTTCGCACCGTTGGAAGCGATTATTCTGAAAAGCACGAGCATGGCGCGGGCGCCGCATGGTCGGCGGCGTCGGCGGCGAAGGATGACGACCAGGATTGAAGGGGGGATGACATGCATTGGATGCTGATGCCGCTGCGCCGCTACGCGGAGTTTTCCGGCCGGTCGCGGCGAACGGAATATTGGATGTGGGTGCTGTTCCAGTTCCTGATCGGGCTGGGCGTGATCGTGCTGATGATGCTGCTCGGCGGCTCGGCGCTGCTGAGCGGGGACCCGACCGCGATGGTGGCGGTCGGCGGGCTGGCGCTGCTGATCTACGGCCTTTACGGCATACTCCAGCTCGCCTTCCTGATCCCCAGCCTGGCGGTGGCGGTGCGCCGCCTGCACGACACGAACCGCTCCGGCTGGTGGATACTGGCGCCGCTGGCGCCCTATCTGCTCGTCATCGTCGCCGTCAGCATGAGCGTCTCGTCGCCCGATTCGGCGCCCCTCGCCGGGGTGATCGCGATGGTGGGCGGGCTGGCGGTGCTGGCGCTGGGCATCACCTTGCTGGTGTTCATGTTCCTCGAAGGCACCAGGGGGCCGAACCATTACGGCCCGGATCCCAAGGGCACGTCCGCCGGCGACGTCTTCTCCTGATCCTTTCCGCCGCCGGGCGGTTGCTCCCCGCCCGGCGGCGCACTACAGAGGCGCGCATTGCGTGCCCCTGTGGCGGAATTGGTAGACGCGCTCGACTCAAAATCGAGTTCCGCAAGGAGTGCCCGTTCGACTCGGGCCAGGGGCACCATGATCGCCTGATCATGCCTCTTCTCAGCCGCCGCGCCCTCGGGCATGGTCGGCTTCATGGAGGAGCGCCCCGCCGAACCGCCGACACCGCCGCCCGCGCCTGATTCGCGCGCCGGCGCGGGCCGTCCGGCGAACGCGCCCGAATCGCATCCCGAGACGGAGCTGGAGGCCGCCGCCTTCCGCCGCGACCGGCTGCTCGCCGCGCTGGTGCTGATGTTCGGCGCCGCTTTGGTGCTGGCCTTGCCCTTCGCGCTCCGGGCGGGGGCGGAGTTCTTCCTGCCCGTCACCGCCGCGCTGGTGATCGCCATCGCGCTGGTGCCTTTGCTCGAATGGCTGGAGCGGCGCCGGGTGCCCTCGGCGCTCGCGGCCCTCTTGTGCATCGTCCTCTTCCTCACGGTCGCGAACGTCGCAGTGGCGGCGATCGTGCTGCCGGCGGCGGACTGGTTCCAGATGCTCCCCGACCGGATCGGCCAGCTGCGCAGCACGCTGGCGCCGCTGGTCGATGTCTATTCGGAGCTGGAGCAGTTCATCGACAATGTCGTGCGCGAGTTCGGCCGCTCGCCGCTCGCCGCCTCCTCGACGCAGGCGGTGCGGGTCGAAACGCCCAACTCGCTCCTCCAGATCGTCGCCACCTCGGCGCCGTTCGCGGCGATCCAGATGTTCTTCGCGGTGCTGGTGATCTTCTTCTTCCTCTCCGGCTGGAGCCGGATGCGCAAGCGCACGATCACGACGCGCACCAGCTTCGACGGCGCGATGACCACCGCGCGGGTGATCCAGCAGGTGGTGGACGCGACCTCCACCTATCTCGGCACGATCACGGTGGTGAATATCGGCATGGGCCTCATCGTCGCGCTGATCCTCCATTTCCTGGAGATGCCGACGCCGCTGATGTGGGGCGGCATCGTCGCGGTGCTGAACTACATCCCCTATCTCGGCCCGATCGCCTCGACGCTGCTGCTCGCTTTGGGCGGGCTGATGGCGTTCGACGATCCCTGGTACGCGATGCTGCCGGCGCTGTCCTTCGTCGTCATCCACATGATCGAGGCGAATCTCGTGACGCCGATGGTGGTCGGCCGCCGGCTCACCATCAACCCGCTGATGATCCTGCTGTCGCTGAGCTTCTGGGCCTGGGTCTGGGGGACGACCGGGGCGCTGCTCGCGGTGCCGCTGCTCATCATCCTGCGCACCGTGCTCGACGCGGCGGGCAAACCCGACATCGCCGGCTTCCTGTTTGAGGAAGGCACGCTGATCCACGAGCATCACGACGATCACCGGGGCCAGCCGCCGCCCGGATGAGGGACGGCGCATTTCTCCGGCCCGCCTCGCTTGACAGGTCGGATGCCCTCTACTAGGTCGCCCGCCTGCCTCAAGCGGGTGTAGCTCAGTTGGTTAGAGCGCCGGCCTGTCACGCCGGAGGTCGCGGGTTCGAGCCCCGTCACTCGCGCCATTCCCGAAAGCCGGGATCAGGCGCGCCACTTCCCCGTCTCCATCCAGCGCAGCAGCGGCTTCAATGGCAGGATCCAGACGATCCCGGCCACCACATAATAGATGACGTGCACCCAGCCGGGCGCCCGGTCGAGCCAGGGCGCGACGCTGGCCACGATCACCGCCCAGCCGGCGATCAGCAGCAGGATCAGCAGGATGCCGAAGGGCTGGCGCCAGGTCGGCTCTACGCGCATGAAATCCACTCCTCCGGCGTCGCGATCGCATCCAGCGGGATATCCCAGGGATCGGCCGGCAGCGCCGAATCGGCGATCTGGCACGGCCAGGCAAGCCCGATCGTCACGATGTCCCGCACGGATCGCAGCTTCGCCAGCGCCCGGTCGTAATGGCCCTGGCCGTGGCCGATCCGCGCGCCGCGCCGGTCGGCGAGGACGAGCGGCACCAGCATGATCTCGGGCGCCAGCACATCGGCTTGCCCGTCCGGCTGCATCATGCCCCAGGGGCCGGGCGCGTCGGCCGGGCCTTCGCGCCACAGCATCGGCGCCGCCGGATCGGCGAACCAGGGAAAGGCGACTCGCGTGCCGACGGGCAGCCCGGCGAGGATCGCGGCGGGGCCGATCTCGCTCTTCAACGGCTGATAGGCAGCGACCGTCTTCGCATCGCCGAGTCGCGAAAGGACATGGCGAGCCAGGCCGGCCTCCAGTTCCGCCCGCGCCTCCGCCGTCAGCGCGCGCGCGAAATCGCGGCGCCGGCGCAAGGCCTCGGCGCGCAGCGCGCTCTTGTCGGGCGGGAAGGGTGACGGGACCGCCATGGCCGTTTGCTGGAATATCCTCTGACGCCTAGAACGTCAGGTGGGAACCATGTGCGTCAGGCCAGGGCCTGGGCAGGGACAGCTCCCGAGGATGTCTTATCGCCTCAGGGATGTTCTCGAAAGCGCGCACCGGGCAGTACCCGTCCAGACCTATCTAGGCGCTCGCCCCGCCGCTCTCAAGGGCGTCGGCCAGCCTTTCCATCCGTTCGGCGATCCGCTCCAGCGCCTCGGCGACGGCCGGATCGGGCGCCGCCGGTTCGGGATCGGGAATGCCGTTGCCGGCGCGGGTCTCCTTGAGATCGTCGGCGATCAGCAAAGCGGCGAACAGGAGCTGACGCGATTCGGTGAGCCCGCCCAGCGCCGTCTCGGCATCGCGCGCGCGCCGGTCGACGGTGGCGGCCAGCCCGCGCAGATGCGCCTCCTCGCCGTCGCGGCAGGCGACATTGTAGCGGCGGCCCGCGACCTCGACGTCGATGCTCGCCATCAGCCGCGCTCCCCGGCGGCGACCAGCAGGTCGATCTCGCCGATCGCGCCGGCGACTCGCTCCCGCAGCGATTCGTGCGCGGCGCTGAGGCGGCGATAGTCCTCGCTGTCCTGCGGATCGGAAGGCATTGCCGGGCGCGCCGCCGCGGCCTCGATGCGCGCGAGCGCCCGCTCGATTCGGCTGGCGGCATCAAGGGCGCGCTGGTCGGCCATGCCCCGACGATAACACAGTCATGGCGCGCGGCAAGCCGCCACGGTTGACGGAACTGCCCCCGCCGATAAAGGGA
>CAZTPD010000118.1:0-6408 GCA_964614625.1 uncultured Sphingosinicella sp.
CGGTCGAGCGCGCGGGCGAGCGGGCCGTCGACGATCGCCGTCGCGCGCCTTGCCCAGTCGCCGGCGATATTCTTCTCCGCCGCGCGGCGGGCGAGCGATTGCACAAGGCCGGAAGTCTCGCCGCCGTCGCCGCGCAGCGCGCGCGTCTGGGTCAGCGCCTTGTCGAGAATATAGGAAGGCGGGATCACCGCGCGGCCGGCATCGGCGCGGGCGCGATCCACCTCGAAGCCCACGCCGGTGGCGAAGGCCTCCAGCCGGGCGAGATAGGCCTCGCAATCTTCGCGCGTGTCGATGCCGTGCTGGCTGTCGAGGAAGTCCGGCACGATCTGATAGGCGCCGGACAATTGCGAGATCACATAGGGGATCGGATAATTGTAGCCGCCGATCCCGCCATAGGGGATGGCGGCCGCCGCCTCCATCCGCTCGCCGAGCCACAGCACGGTGTCGTACCAGGCGCGCTCCCGCCCCGGCAGCGCGGCGCGATCCACCGCGCGCAGCCGGGACATGTGATCGAGCAAAGGCTGGTAGACGCCCATCTTGCCCGCCGGCGAAAGATCGCCGAGCCGGCTCTTCAGGAAGGCGCGTTCGCCGGTGTCGAGGCCGAGGCCGGTCGCCATTTCCGGCGAGGTCCGCAGCATGCCTTCGAAGATGGAATCGTAGAGTGCGCGGGCCGAGCCGGTGCCGGAGGGCGGCGCCAGTCCCGCACAGCCGGAGAACGCGAACGCCCCGGCGGCGGCGGAGCCGAGGAGGAACTGGCGGCGATCGATCGTTCTGGTCATGTCATTCCCCTCTTCCGCCCCTTCTTTTCGTCATGCTGAACTTGTTTCAGCATCCATCTTCGGGCCGTGCGGACCTTCATCAAGATGGACCCTGAAACGAGTTCAGGGTGACGGTAATGGTTCACGGCTCCAGCCGGTGCACCCGCCCCCGCGCCATCACGAAGCGCATCTGCCGGAGCACGCCGACGTCGTTCAGCGGATCGCCGCGCACCGCGACGATGTCGGCGACCTTGCCGGGCTCGATCGTGCCGATTTCCTCCGACAGCCCAAGCAGGTCGGCGGCGTTGACGGTCGCCGCCTCGATCGCGCTCATCGGCGTCATGCCGTGCTGGACCATCAGCAGGAACTCGTCGGCGTTGCGGCCGTGCATGGAGACGCCCGCGTCGGTGCCGAAGGCGATCCTGACGCCGGCGGGGACGGCGCGGCGCAGCGACTGGCCGGTGATGCCGATCCGCCATTCGATCTTCTCGCGCACCTCGCCGACATAGGCGTCGGGATTGGCGCGCAGCCGCTCCAGATAGCCGTTCACGGTGGAGAGCGTCGGCACATAATAGGTCCGGCTCCCGCGCCAGAGCCGCAGGATGTCGTCGTCGATCAGCGTCCCATGCTCGATCGAATCCACGCCCGCGCGCAGCGCCAGCGCGATGCCGTCGGCGCCGTGGGCGTGGACGGCGACCCGCTTGCCGTAGAGCCGCGCGGTCTCGACGATCGCGCGCACCTCGTCCTCGAACATCTGCGCGCCGAGGCCGAGGCCGATGCGGCTGTTGACCCCGCCCGTCGTGGCGATCTTGATGAGGTCGACGCCGCGCGCAACCTGGCGGCGCACCGCGCGGCGGCAATCGTCCGGCCCGTCGCAGGTGCTGCCCGACTGGCGCAGCACCTCGTGAAACTCCTCGCGCACGCCGAGCGTCGGGTCCATGTGGCCGGTCGTCGCCGACAGGCTGGTGCCGGCGTCGACGATGCGCGGCCCGATCGCCCAGCCGCGCGCAATCGCGTCCCTGAGGCCGAGCGTGATGCCGTCGGACGAGCCGAGATTGCGCACCGTCGTGAAGCCGGCGTCGAGCGTCTTGCGCGCATTCCACGCCGCCTCGTGCGCGCCGAGCGCGACATTGTCGGTGACGGCGGCGAGTTGCCCTTCCACGCCCGCCCGGTCGGAATCGAGATGGACATGGCTGTCGATCAGGCCGGGCAGCACGAAGCTGTCGGAGAGGTCGATCAGGCGCGCGCCCTCGCCCGCCGGCACGAAGCCGTCCTCGACCGAGGCGATCCGCCCGTCCTCCACCACGACGCTGACATTGCGGCGCGGCGCGCGCCCCGGCCGGTCCAGCAGGGTGCCGGCATGGATGACGGTCCTTTCCGGCGCCGGCGGCGCGGCGGACTGGGTGGCCGATCCGGGGGCACCGGTCAGAACGAGGAGGAGAAGCAGCGGCAGGGTGAGAAGCAGGCGCATGGACGAAGGGCTCCCTTGCAGGCGGCTCAAGACGATAGCCGATCCGCCGCCCGCGCCAATCCCCCAAAAGAGGCCGCCGGGACGATACCGTGATTTCACGTGGCTGTGTCCGGACGGCAACATGACTGTCATATTCGCGTCACCTTCCGTTACGGCAATCTGTTCGAGTCAAGCCGGCTCCTGTATTTCGTGTCCCCATAATAATCAGCATGAAAAGGGGAGAGACGATGCTTGCCAGGTCTGAAACTTTTCGTATTCCGGCGGCCTTCGCGGCCGCCTCGATGATCGCCATTGCCGCCGCTGCTCCGGCGCAAGCGCAGGATGCGCGGCCCGCCGCCGGCGAGGATGAGCAGGTGATCGTCGTCACCGCGACCAAGCGCGAGATGTCGCTGTTCGACGTTCCCTTCTCGGTCAACGCGCAGACGGAGGCGGACATCCAGCGCTCCGCCGCGACGACGATCGAGGATCTGTCGCGCAACGTCGCGGGCCTCACCATCCAGAATCTCGGGCCGGGCCAGAGCCAGGTCTCGGTGCGCGGCGTCTCCGCCGGCCAGGTCGTGCGCGACCAGCCCGGCGTGAAGGAGCAGGTCGGCGTCTATCTCGACGAGTCGGTGATCTCGCTGTCGCTGTTCACGCCCGATCTCGACCTGTTCGATCTCAACCGGGTGGAGACGCTGCGCGGCCCGCAGGGCACCCTGTTCGGCTCCGGCTCGGTCGGCGGCACCCTGCGCTACATCACCAACCAGCCCAGCCTCGACCGCGTCGAGGGGATGATCGAGGGCAATCTCAACCTGATCGGCGACGATGATTTCGGCGGCCATCTCAAGGGCATGATCAACCTGCCGCTGGGCAGCGGCGCGGCCGTCCGCGCGGTCGCCTATCACACCGAATATGGCGGCTTCGTCGATGCGCTGCGCGAGGGCGGCGGGGTCGACGAGAATGTGAACGGCGGCCACCGCACCGGCGGCCGGATCGCGGTCCTGATGGAGCCCGGCCCCGGCATCCGCATCACGCCGCGCATCGTCTATCAGGAAATCCGCGCCAACGGCTTCAACCGCAACGAGGTCTACAACCTCTTCGCCAATCCGTTCACGACGACGCGGCCCGCGATCACGCTGGGCGAGCGCGAGCAATATCTGCTGCTGCGCGAGCGGTTCGCCGACGACACGCTGATCGCCGACCTCACCGCGTCGATCGATCTCAGCGAGGATCTGACGCTCACCTCCGTCACTTCCTATATCGACCGCCAGATCCTGGTCAGCCGCGACGCCAGCGCGCTGAGCGGCAGCGTCTCGGTCGATCTCGGCTTCCCCACCGCCGCCGTGCTGCTGCCCTCGAACCTGGTGGACACGACCGATCTGTCGACCTGGTCGCAGGAGCTGCGGCTGGCGACCGACACCAGCGGGCCGATCAACTTCGTCGCCGGCATCTTCTATTCGGAGACGGACCGCTTCTACCGCCAGCGTCTGCCCACGCCGGGTTATGACGCGGCGACCGACGCGACGCTCGGCGCCGGCACCTCGGCGGCGGTGGCGAACGGCTTCGGCCCGGATTCGCCCTACAATTCCGATCTGCCCTACGACATCCGCCAGACCGCCCTGTTCGGCGAATTCACCTGGGACGCGACCGACCGGCTCGTCCTCACCGCCGGCGGCCGCTATTACGATTTCTCGGAGACCCGCCGCTTCCTGTCGGGCGGCCTGTTCGCCAATGGCGACGACCGCACCGACGAGACCTCGTCGAGCGGCTTCAGCCCACGCTTCATCGTCAGCTACGACGTGGCCGACAATGTCCGCGTCAACGCGCAGGCGTCGAAGGGCTTCCGCCTCGGCGGCGTCAACGATCCGCTGAACCTGCCGCTCTGCTCGCCGCAGGACGAGGCGATCTTCGGCGGCTATCAGGACTATGACGACGAAAGCCTGTGGAATTACGAGGTCGGCGTGCGCGCCCAGCGCCGCGGGCTGAACTTCGCGATGGCGGGCTTCTACACCGACATCCGCAACCTCCAGGTGACGCTGGACGCCGGCTCCTGCTCCTCGCGCGTCGTGTTCAACGTGCCGAGCGCGCACACGATGGGCATCGAGGCGGAGCTTTCGGCGACGCTGGCGCCGGGCCTCAACGTCGCGATCAACGGCAGCGTCCTGGAATCCGAGTTCGACTCGACGGTCGTGGACGGCACCGGCGCGGTGCTCGGCGGCATCCGCGACGGCAACCGCCTGCCGAGCGTGCCGAACTTCCAGATCTCGGCGAGCGCGAGCTACAGCTTTCCGGTCGCAGCGGGCGCGGAAGGCTTTGTCGGCGCCTCGTTCCAGCATGTCGGCAGCCGCTACACCCAGCCGAGCGACCAGGAGGACAATCCGCGCAGCTTCGTGTCCGGCCTGCCCTTCGGCGGCGCGCCCGGCACCAACGCGACGGTGGTGGACCTGCGCCTGCCCTCCTACAATTACGTCAATCTCAGCGCGGGCGTGGACTGGGACAACGGCCTGGGCGTGATGGTCTACGTCACCAACCTGTTCGACGAGACCGCCCTGCTCTCGTTCGACCGCGAGCGCGGCGGGCGCGCCCGACTCGGCTTCAACATCGGCCAGCCGCGCACGATCGGCGTGACGGTGCGCAAGCGGTTCGGTTCCTGAGCCGATGCCGGGGATGAGCCGCCGCTCCCTGCTCCTCGCCGGAGCGGGCGCGGCGGCGGCCGCGGCACTGCCCGGATCGAGCGCGGCGGCGACTTCGCGGGCACGGCGGCCGTGGGACGCCGTCGTAGTCGGCGCGGGCGTGTTCGGCGCGTGGACGGCGAAGAAGCTGCGGGATCAGGGCAAGCGGGTGCAGTTGCTCGACGCCTGGGGGCCGGCCCATGCCCGCGCTTCCTCGGGCGGGGAATCGCGGATGACGCGCGGTTCCTACGGCGCGGACCGGGTCTATACCCGCATGGCGCGCGACTCGCTCGCCGACTGGCGCGCCTTGTCCGCGCGCGCCGGCCTGCCGGTCTTCCATCAGACCGGCGTGCTGTTCTTCTTTCCCGACGCCGATCCGTTCCTCGACGAGACGATGCGCGTGCATCGCGACATGGGCCTGCCGACGCAATTGCTGGACGCGGCCGAATTGCGCCGCCGCTTCCCCCAGATCGCGCTCGACGGCGTCGCCGCCGGGCTTTTCGAGCCGGACTTCGGCGCGCTGATGGCCCGGCGCGCGGTGCAGACCCTGGTAGACGAACTCGTGCGGTCCGGCGGCGATTATCGCCAGATCGAGGTCCGGCCGCCGGCCGCATCCGGCGATCGCCTCACCCATGTCGTCACGTCCGCCGGCGAACGGATCGAGGCGGAGCATTTCGTCTTCGCCTGCGGTCCCTGGCTCGGCAAGCTCTTCCCCGATCTGCTCGCCACCCGGATCTTCCCGACCCGGCAGGAGATATTCTTCTTCGCGCCGCCGCCAGGCGACCGACAGTATCTGCCCGGCCAGCTTCCCGGCTGGGCGGATTTCAACGGCGGCGACATCTATTACGGCTTCCCCGACCTGGAGGCGCGCGGCTTCAAGATCGCCCATGACGCGCACGGCCCGCGCATGGACCCCGACACGGGCGACCGCACGCTCTCGGCGGAGGCGCTCGCCGATGTCCGCGCTTATATGGCGCGGCGCTTCCCGGCGCTGGCCGACCGGCCGCTCAGCGAAGCGCGCGTCTGCCAGTATGAGAACAGCTCGAACGGCGACCTCCTGATCGACCGGCACCCGACGCTCGGCAATGTCGTGCTGGTCGGCGCCGGCTCCGGCCACGGCTTCAAGCACGGCCCCGCCGTCGGCCGCTATGCCGCCGACCTGCTGCTGGACCGCCTCCCGGAGCCGGAACCGCGCTTCTCGCTCGGCACCAAGGCCGAGCAGGAGAACCGGACGGTTCACTGAGCGCGAAATTGACTCGCCGACCCGGCGTGTTAGACCCCCCGCACACCATGACCCCAGCCGAGGTGACCTCTCCATGCGCCTGTCCGCCGCTCTCCTTGCCTTGCCGATCGCCGCGCTCGCGATGAATGCCGCCCCGGCCGCTCAGGCCCCCGCCCAGGCCCCGATCGCCTATCCGGAAACCGCGCGCGGCGACACGGTGGAGGAGCTGTTCGGCGAGCGGGTCGCCGACCCCTATCGCTGGCTCGAGAACGACGTGCGCGAGGATGCGCGGGTGCGCGACTGGGT
>CAZTPD010000119.1:0-6378 GCA_964614625.1 uncultured Sphingosinicella sp.
GCTGGGGCTCGGCCGAATTCGTCGCGCAGGAGGAGATGGACCGCCATACCGGCCATTGGTGGTCGCCGAACGACCGTTATATCGCCGTGGCGCGGGTGGACGAGGCGCCGGTGCGGATCGTCACCCGCACCGCGATCGGCGCGGAGGGCACGCGCGTCTACGAGCAGCGCTATCCGCTGGCCGGCACGCCCAACGCGCTGGTCGAGCTCTATGTGATGCGGCCGGACGGTTCGGGGCGGGTGAAGGTCGATCTCGGCGCGGAGACGGACATCTATCTCGCCCGCGTGAACTGGACGGCGGACGGCGGCGCGCTGCTCGTCCAGCGCCAGAGCCGGGACCAGAAAAGGCTGGATCTGCTCCGCGTCGATCCGGCGACGGGGCGGTCCACCGTGCTGTTCACCGAGACGGCGGAGACCTGGCTCAACCTGCACGACAATCTGCGCACCTTGCGCGACGGCAGCCTGCTGTGGACCTCCGAGCGCTCCGGCTTTTCGCACATCTACCGCTTCCGCGACGGCGAATGGGCGCAGCTCACCAGCGGCGAGTGGATGGTGCGCGGCATCCAGGGCGTCGACGAGGCGTCGGGCCGCATCTACTTCACCGGCAATCTCGACACGCCGCTGGAGCAGCATCTCTACTGGATCGACATGAACGCGCCGGCCGCGCCGCAGCGGGTGACGGAGGCGGGCTGGTGGAACGCGGCGGCGATGGATCGCGGCGCGACCCGGGCGCTCATCACCCGCTCCAGCCCGGCCCAGCCCTCGCAGGTCTATCTCGCCGACGCCGCCGGGGAGCGTCTCGCCTGGATCGAGGAGAACCGGATGGACGAGACCCATCCTTATGGTCCGTTCCTCGCCGATCATATCGAGCCGACATTCGGGACGATCCGGGCGGCGGACGGGACCGAATTGCACTATCGCATGCTCTCGCCGCCGCGCGAGCCGGGGCGGCGCTATCCGGTGTTCCTGCACGTCTATGGCGGGCCGGGCGCGGGCCGGCAGGTGACGCGCGCCTGGGGCGCGATGCAGCAGCAATATCTGGCGCGGCGGGGCTGGATCGTCTTCTCGATCGACAATCGCGGCACGCCGGATCGGGGCAAGGCGTTCGAGGACGCGCTCTACCACTCGATGGGCGGCGTGGAGGTCGAGGATCAGCTCGCGGGCGTGGCCTGGCTGCGCGGGCAGGACTTCGTCGACGGCGACCGGATCGCGGTCAACGGTTGGTCCTATGGCGGCTATATGACGCTGCGCCTGCTCGCCGCCTCGCCGGGCACGTTCCGGGCCGGCATCTCCGGCGCGCCGGTGACGCGCTGGGAATTGTACGACACCCATTATACCGAACGCTATCTCGGCAATCCGGCGACCGATCCGGACCCCTATCAGGCGTCGGACGTGGTGCCCGTCGCCGACCGGATCGCCGACAATCTGCTGCTGATCCACGGCATGGCCGACGACAATGTCGTGTTCGAGCATTCGACGGTGCTGATGGGCGCCTTGCAGGGGGGCAGCCAGCCGTTCGAGACGATGGTCTATCCCGGCGCCACCCACCGGGTCAGCGGGCCGGGCCGCGAGCTGCATCTGTGGCGCACGATCGAGAATTTCCTGAACCGGACCGTGCGGGACGGGGAGGAAAGGGCCACGACGGCCCCCTGATCCCCCTCCCGTCATTCCGGCGAAGGCCGGAATCCATCTTCTTCTCCCTTTCCTCCGCGCCTCTGCGTCTCTGCGCGAACCATTCTTTTTTGCGCGCAGAGACGCAGAGATCGCAGAGAGGAAAGAAGGTGGATTCCGGCCTTCGCCGGAATGACGGGAGAGTTTCCAAGATATATCTTGACTGTGTCGAATTAAAAGATATATCGCAGTCTATCTTAGTAAGGAGTATTCAGATGGGTAGACGATTCAAAATGCGCGGCGAGTGTGGTTCGCGCGCTTTCGAGGTGCCGGCCGGGCTGTTCGCCATGGGTCTCGGCGGCGGCCGGGCTTTTTCGCGCGGCTGGGGCGATTGGGGCGACTGGAGCGGGCGCCGTCATGGCGGCGGGCGCGGGCGCCGGCGGGTGTTCGATTCGGGCGAGCTGAGACTCGTCCTGCTGAAGCTGCTCGCCGACCAGCCGCGCCACGGCTACGACCTCATCCGCGCGGTCGAGGAGCTGACCCACGGCGCCTATGCGCCCAGCCCCGGCGTGGTCTATCCGACGCTGACCTTGTTGCAGGACATGGGCCTGATCGAGGAGCAGGCGGCGGAGGGCGCGCGCAAGGCCTTCGCGGCCAGCGACGAGGGCAAGGCGCATCTCGCCGAGAAGGCCGACGAGGTCGAGGCGCTGCTGGCGCGGCTGGAGGGCCTCGGCAGCGATCAGCGCAAGGCCGGCGGCGCGCCGATCAAGCGTTCGGTCGCCAACCTGCTCCAGGCGCTGTGGCACCGCGCCACCAGCGACGACATGGACGAGGAGAAGCTGCACGAGATCGCCGCGATCCTCGACGAGGCCGCGCAGAAGATCGAGCGGCTGAAATGAGCGCGTCATCGAGCCGCGCCAGCGTGCCCACCGCCCATGCGAGCCGCTATCTCCAGCAGCTCTGCAAGCATTGGGCGCACAATCTGGCGGTCGAGTTCGACACGGAGCGGGGGAGGGTCGCCTTCCCCCGCGACGCGCGCGGGGCGGACTGGCCGGGCGATGCCGTCTTCACGATGACGGCCGGGCCGGAGGCGCTGGACTGCCATGTCGCGGCGTCCTCGCCGGAGCATCTCGCCGTGCTCAAGGGGACGGTGGAGAGCCACCTCGATCGCTTCGCCTTCCGCGAGGCGCCGCTGACGTTCGACTGGCGTGACGCCTGAAGGCGATCAGGGCACCGGGCTCGGTTTTTGCCGTCCGCCGCCGCGATGCTGGCGGATCACGCGCAGGTAGGAATCGACCAGTTCCTGGTTGACCTCGTCCCAGCCGTAGCGGCGGCTGGCGGCCTCGCCGGCCGCTCCGGCCGCGGCGCGGGCGTCCGCGTCGGTGCAATAATGCGCCAGCGCCTCGCAGAAGGCGTCGTGGGCGCCGGGGCGGATCAGCCGGCCGGTGACATCGTCCTCGACCAGGCTCTCGCTGCCCGTCGCGCGCGCGGCGACCACGGGGAGGCCCGCCGCCATCGCCTCCAGCGTCACATTGCCGAACGTCTCGGTGACGCTGGGGTTGAACAGCATGTCCATCGAGGCGACGGCGCGGCCGAGGTCCGCGCCGCACTGGAAGCCGGTGAAGACCGCCTGGGGCAGGCGCTTCTCGAACCAGTCGCGCGCCGGGCCTTCGCCGACGACGAGCACCTTGTGGCGCACCTGACGGCGCTCCAGCCGGTCGATCACCTCGGAAAAGACGTCGAGCCCCTTTTCCATCACCAGCCGGCCGGTGAAGCCGATCACCGGCATCTCGTCGGCGATGCCGAGCGCGCGGCGCCAGGCGAGATCGCGCCGGCCGGGATTGAAGATCTCCCGGTCGATGCCGCGCGTCCAGATGCCGACATCGTAGTTCATCCGCTGGTCGCGCAGGAGCTGCGCCATCGAATCGGACGGCGCGAAGATCGCGTCGCAGCGCCGGTAGAAGCGCCTGAGCGTCGCCAGCACCAGCGGCTCCATGAAGGCGAGGCCGTAATAGCGCGGATAGGTCTCGAAGCGGGTGTGGACCGAGGCGACGACCGGCAAGTCCCATTTGCGCGCCAGGGTCACGGCGCGATGGCCGGTGATCTCCGGGCTGGAGACATGGAAGATGGTCGGGCGGAACGCCTTGAGATCGCGCCGGATGCGCGGCGGCAGCGCGAAGCCAACCTTGTATTCGCTGCGCCCCGGAATCGGGAAGGAGGGGACGGAGACGAGATCGCCCTTCGGCTCGAAGGCCGGGGTCTTCGTCGTCGGCGAATAGACGCGCACCGCCGCGCCCTGGCGCAGCAGATAGTCGGCCAGCCGGTTCAGCGCCTGGTTCGCGCCGTCGCGGACATAATTGTAATTGCCGCTGAAGATCGCGACGCGCAGGCCGGTCATGTCCATCATGGGTCGTTCCGGTCGGGATGATCCCGGAAGAACCGCCGCACCCGGCGGATGCCGACGATCGGCGGCACGACCAGCAGCGCGAGCAGGAAGAGGACGAAGAGCTCTTTCATGGTCTTGCCGGGAAAACGAAAGCGCCCCGCCGTTCAGGTGACGGCGGGGCGCTTCTCGTTCTGCCAAGCGCCCCGGCTTATTCCGGCGCGCCTTCGGCGCCGGCCTGGAGATATTCGCCGGCGTCGGCGTCGGTGCCGTGGCCGCTCGCCGTGACGGAGGCGAGCGGATCGGCGTTGATCGCCGCTTCCATGCCCTGCGCCAGCTCGGCCTCATGCTCCTCGGCGGCCGAATTGGCGGCGATCAGCGCCTCCTGGAGCGAACGCTGCTGGGCGCGCAGCGCCGCGTCGCGCGACGAAGCCGCGATCCGCATCCGCTTCATGCCCGCGCCGGTGCCCGCCGGGATCAGCCGGCCGACGATGACGTTCTCCTTGAGGCCCTCCAGGGTGTCGATCTTGCCCTGCACCGAAGCCTCGGTGAGCACGCGGGTCGTCTCCTGGAACGAGGCGGCGGAGATGAAGGAACGGGTCTGGAGGCTCGCCTTGGTGATGCCGAGCAGCACCGGCTTGCCTTCCGCCGGCTTCTTCTTGCCGGACTGCTCCTTCAGCCTGGCGTTGACCTCGTTCATCTCCTGCCGGTCGACCTGCTCGCCGACCAGGAAGGTGGTGTCGCCGGCCTCGGTGATCTCCACCTTCTGGAGCATCTGGCGGACGATCACCTCGATATGCTTGTCGTTGATCTTCACGCCCTGGAGTCGATAGACCTCCTGGATCTCCGACACGAGATATTCCGCCAGCGCCTTGACGCCGAGCACCTCGAGGATGTCGTGCGGATCGGGCGTGCCGCCGATCAGGTTGTCGCCGCGCTTCACAAAGTCGCCTTCCTGCACGTCGATGACCTTGGACTTCGGCACCAGATACTCGACCGGATCGCCGCCCTCCTCGGGCACGATCGCGATCTTGCGCTTGGCCTTGTAGTCCTTGCCGAAGGCGATCCGGCCGGAGACCTTGGCGATGATCGCGTTCTCCTTGGGCTTGCGCGCCTCGAACAGTTCGGCGACGCGCGGCAGACCGCCGGTGATGTCGCGGGTCTTGGCCGCCTCGCGGCTGACGCGGGCGAGCACCTCGCCGGCCTCGACATTCTGGCCGTCCTCGACCGACAGCATCGCGCCCGGCGCCAGCATGTAGCGGGCCGCCTCGCCGCTGCCCTCGTCGAGCAGGGTGATGCGCGGGCGCAGATCCTCCTTCGAGCGGCCGGGCGCCCGATATTCGGTGACGACGCGCTGGGCGATGCCGGTCGCTTCGTCGGTCTGCTCGGTCAGCGTCTTGTTCTCGATCAGATCCTGGAAGGCGACCTTGCCGCCCTTCTCGGTGATGACCGGCATCATGAACGGATCCCATTCGGCGATCCGGTCGCCCTTCGACACGATGTGGCCGTGATCGACCATCAGGTGCGCGCCGTAGGGGATGCGGTGCGAGGCGCGCTCGCGGCCGTCCATGTCGACGATCGCCAGCTCGCCGTTGCGGGCCATGGCGATGCGCCGGCCGCGCGGATCGGTGATCGTCGGTAGGTCCCTGAGCTCGATCGTGCCGTCCACCGACGCTTCCAGGCTCGACGTTTCGTTGAGCTGGGCGGCGCCGCCGATGTGGAAGGTCCGCATGGTGAGCTGCGTGCCCGGCTCGCCGATCGACTGGGCGGCGATCACGCCGACCGCCTCGCCGATATTGACCGGCGTGCCGCGCGCGAGATCGCGCCCGTAGCACTTGCCGCACACGCCCATCTCGCTCTCGCAGACCAGCGGCGAGCGGATGTTGACCGACTGGATGCCGAGCTCGTCGATCGCGAGCGCCGCGGCCTCGTCGATCAGCTCGCCTTCCTTGACGATCACGTCGCCGGTCTTGGCGTCGACCACGTCCTCGGCCGGGGTGCGGCCCAGGATGCGCTCGCCCAGCGAGGCGATGACCGCGCCGCCCTGGATGATCGCGCGCATGTCGAGGCAGTTCTCGGTGCCGCAATCCTCCTCGACGATGACGCAATCCTGGCTGACGTCGACGAGACGGCGGGTCAGGTAGCCCGAATTCGCCGTCTTGAGCGCGGTGTCGGCCAGGCCCTTGCGGGCGCCGTGGGTCGAGTTGAAATATTCGAGGACGGTGAGGCCCTCCTTGAAGTTGGAGATGATCGGCGTCTCGATGATCTCGCCCGACGGCTTGGCCATCAGGCCGCGCATGCCGGCGAGCTGCTTCATCTGGGCCTGCGAGCCGCGGGCGCCGGAATGGGCCATCATGTAGATCGAGTTGATCGGCGCGAGGCGGC
>CAZTPD010000120.1:0-6249 GCA_964614625.1 uncultured Sphingosinicella sp.
AGCGCGCTGGCGCCCCAGCCGAGCAGCAGCGACAGCGCGACCGAGACGATGCCGTAGGCGAGCGACCAGCGTTCGGCGGCGTCGGCGACGAAACGCTCGAAGCCCAGCTTGTCGATTCTGATCTCGCGCACCGCGCCGGCGATGACCCGGCCGTCGCGGATCAGGAATGTCTCGGCGGTATAGGCGCCGACCGGCACCCGCGCGGGAATGGAGATGCGGGCGCGATAGAGCACGCCCTCGCTGATCTCCACGCCGTCCGGGATCTCGGCATAAAGCTGATGGCGCCGGCGCAGATCGATGAAGCCGCGCTCGAAGCGGCTCAGCGTCTCGGAATCGACGCCGCCGCCCGGGGAAAGCTGGAGATTGTCCAGCCCCAGCTCGTAGATCGCGGCGGTGCGCTCGTCGACCAGATCGCGCAGCGGCCGCGACGAGACCACCGCGTAGAAGCTCGGCGCCGAGCGGAAGCGGACGCGATCGACGTTCATCCACATGCCGGCGACCTTCTGCTTCTCGCGCACGACGATCGGCTCGAGCGGGCCTTTCAGCACCACCGCGATGTCGGTGCCCGGCTCCGGCGCGCGCCCGTCCGGATAGACGATCGCGCCGAACAGCAGCAGCTCGGCGCCGGTGAAGCTGTAGCGGATCTCGACCTGGCGCTGCGACACGTCCGGCACCAGCCGGGGCTGCGCCTGCCCGAGCAGCAGCGGCGCGAACAAAGCGAAGAGGAGCGCGCGCGGCCGTCTCACAGCATCTGCACCGTGTAGATCTCTTCGGGCCGCCAGCCGAGCTGGAGCGCCATGCGCAGCGCGACGCCGAGCACGACGATGGCGAGGATCAGGCGCAGCAGCTCCGGCTTCATCTTCTGGGCAAAGCGCGCGCCATATTGCGCCCCGACCACCGATCCGAGCAGCAGCAGCCCGGCGAGCACGATGTCCACCGACCGCGTCGTGGTGGCGTGGACGATGGTGGTGACGCCGGTGACGAACAGGATCTGGAGCAGCGAGGTGCCGACCACGACCCCGGCCGACATGCCGAGCAGATAGATCATCGCCGGCACCATGATGAAGCCGCCGCCGATGCCGAGCAGGGCGGTCAGCACGCCCGAGAGGAAGCCCAGCGCCAGCGGCGCCAGCGGCGAGATGTAGAGGCCCGAGCGATAGAAGCGCCAGCGCATCGGCAGCATCGCGATCAGCGGATTGTGCCGCCGCGGCGGGCGGTCCTCGGCGGCCTTGGAGGTCGGCAGCATGCCGAGCGCGGTCGCCGATTCGCGCGCCATCATCGTCCCGACGCTGCCGAGCAGCAGGACGTAGAGGATCGAGATGACGGTATCGATCTGGCCGCCCTGCTGGAGCAGGCGGAAGGCGAAGCCGCCGGCGAGCGAGCCGAGCACGCCGCCGACGATGATCACCGCGCCCATCCGCAGATCGACGCCGCGTCGGCTGCGGTGGGCGAGCACGCCGGAAATGCTGGTGCCCGTGATCTGCGTGGTGGCCGAGGCGACCGCGACGGCCGGCGGGATGCCGTAGAACATCAGGATCGGCGTGGTCAGGAAACCGCCGCCGACGCCGACCATGCCGGTCAGCAGGCCGACCAGCCCGCCAAGCCCGATGATGACGAGGGCGTTCACCGACAGGCCCGCGATCGGCAGATAGATGTCCATGGGGCGCCGACCCTAGGATGTGTGCCCATATCCGGCAATGGCCGGATATGGGCACATCGCCGGGGCCGGGGCCGGGGCCGGGGCCGGGGCCGGGGCCGGGGCCGGGCCGGGTGCCCGCATCACGCGTCGGGAGCCAGCCATCGCAGCCGCACCGCGCCGCCGGCCTCCCCGTCTTCCTCCCGCGCCTCCACGCCGGCCTCGGTCAGCGCCGCGATCACCGCCGCGCGCGCCTCGGCACCACCGCCGCCGACCCCGATCGGCAACGCCAGGCGGCGCGCGGCCCAGATCGCGGCGGCGAGCGCGCGGCGCCCCGCCTCGTCCGGGGCATCCTCCTCCATCGTGACCCGCGGCAGCGTCGCCGGCGGCGGCGTGAACGTCAGCGACCAACCCTCGAGCCCGCGCGACGCCCGGTCGGCGAGCGCATGATAGGTTTCGATCGAGGCGCCGGGCAAAGCCGCCATCGTCACCGCCGCCCGCTTGCCGCGTTCATCGACCACGATCGATTCCGGGGCGATGCCGGCAACCGGCGCGATGCGGTCGCGCAGGTCCGCGCTGAGATTGCGGCGATCCTCGCCGGTCTGGGCGCGGGCGAGCTGCGCCGATTCGCCCGCTCCGGGGCCATTGCCGACCAGCACCTGATCGATCCTGAGATCGATCGCCCGGCCGGTGAGCCGCTGCGCCGCCCGTGCCGCCTGGGCGCTGGCCTCATCGGACAATGCGGTCGTGAGCACGACGGCCCGCACCGTCACCGGCGCGCCCGTATAGTCGATGTCGATCTGGCTGATCCGCGCGCCGCCGGGGAACGACGCCAGCACCGAATCGCGGATCTGGCGCGACGCCACCGTCTCCCAGGCGATCTTGTGCAGCGCGACGCCGAGCGGAATGGCGAGCGCGATCATGACGGCGGTCAGCACCACGCCCTGCAATTGCGTCTGCTTCGGCGACAGATGGGAGCCGAAGCCGTAGAGCCGCACGAACAGCGCGATGGTCGCCGCCATGGCGATCAGGTTGGTGAAGAAGAGCAGGGTCGCGCCCCCCGCGGCCGTCCAGTTGAGGGTGGCGATGCCGAAGCCGACCACCGCCAGCGGCGGCATCAGCGCGATCGCGATCGCGACACCGACCACGGTGCTGCCCATGCCGCGGATCAGGCCATAGGCGCCGGCCAGGGCGGAGAGGACCGCCACCAGCAGGTCGAAGAGGTTCGGCCGGGTGCGGATCGCGATTTCGGTCGTCACCGTCTGCAACGGCGACATCAGCACGAAGATCGCCGAGAAAACGACGGCGATGACGGAGCCGAGCGCGAGCGCCATGGCGGCGCGGCGCACCTCGATGAAGTCGAAGGTGGCAAGACCGAAGCCGAGGCCGACGATCGGCATCATCAGCGGCGAGATCAGCATCGCGCCGATCAGCACGGCCGAAGAGGGCAGCAGCAGGCCGAGGATCGACATCGCCGCCGAGATCAGGATCATGAAGCAATAGCGCGCGCTCCACCCGGATTCCTCCGCGACCCGCCGCGCGACGCCCTCATGATCGACTTCGGCGACGACCGTCCGGCGCCACCAGTCCCACAGCGGATTGCTCAATATGCCTTGCGCCTTGCTCGCCATGAGATGCTCCTTTCACGCCTTGCCGCACGCTTGCCCCTTTGCCGGGGCGTCCGGCAAGATCAGAAATCGGCGCCGATCGCCAGCGCCGGTCCCGACGAGGGGCGCGCGTCGCCGGCGAGGCGGAAGCGCCAGTCGGCGGAGAGCCGCAGGTTCGCGCCGGCGAGCGGGAGCGGCAGGGACATTTGCGGCCCGGCATCGAGCCGGGCGGCGCCGGGCTGGGCCGCGCCCCACGCGCCGCCGCCGATCTCGACCGGGCCGAACGGCATGCCGACGCGGACGGCGCCGTCGGCGAACAGGTCGCGCGATCTCAATCCGACGGCGCCCGCCTGGGCATAGGCATCGAGCCGGGCGCCGGCCGGCAGACCGACGCTGGCGCCGCCATATATCGACGCCGCGAAGGCGGAGCGTCCGCCGCCGTCCAGCCCCTGCCGCCGCTCCGCCAGCACATGGACGGGAAGCCGCGCGACCGGCCGCCAATCGAGCCCCAGCGCCGCCTCCGCTCCCCGGCCGCGCAACGGCGCGGAGACCCGCGCGGCGAGCGCGAGCGGGCGGACGGCCTCCCCGTTCAGCCGATAGAGCAGTCGCGCGCCGCCCTGGCTGCCGCCGAGAATGCCGCCCGGCGCCAGCGCCGGCGACCCGCCGTCCCGGCGTATCAGCAGCCAGGCCGACGCCGACCAGCGGCGCGGCGAACCCGGAGGCGTCGCGAAGATATTGGGTCCGACAACGGCTTCACCCGCGCCGGACAATATCAGGGGCGCGGGCACGGCGGCGCGCGTCCCGATTTCCACGGGCGACGAAAGCGCGGCCGGAATCGGCGCCGGACGCGGCATCGTCCCGCTTGTCCGGTGCGCGGAGACCCCGTCCTGGCGCGACGCGCGGCGCCTTGCGCCGCCGGTCTCCGGCGCCGCCTCCGCTCGGGGTTCCGGCAGCAATTCCCGGCCGGCCACGGCGGCCTCCATGCCGGAAGATGCGATCGCCACCGGCGGATCGCGCGCCGCCTCATCCGGCCAGCCGACCCAGGCCATGGCGCGGATCGCGACCCAGCCGCCGACCACCAGCGCGAGGAAGCGCAGCGGCGGCGGCGCGCCCCGGCTCATTCGGCCGGCAGGCGGGCCGGAAAGGCATGAGCGGTCTTGCCCCAGACGGACGCCCCGGTGCGCCGCCCGGTGAGATAGCGCATCACCGCGCGCCGCGCGGCCAGCATAGAGACAATGTTGGCGATCACGACGCGCGGCAGCGAGAACAGCCCCTCGCGCCAGCCATAAGCGCGCGCGACGAAGCCGAACCGCATGGCAAGACGCCAAACCAGCAGGCCGAGATTGATGGTGAGCAAGGCGGACAGGAATGCCGGTATCGGCCGCATCGCGCGATCCGCGAACAGCTCCAGCGCGTAAAGCGCGCCCCACAGGACCAGCGCGACATAAGCGGCGAACAGGACGAGGGCGGCCAGCACCGAGCGGCGGTCGCGCAGCCGCATCCAGCGCTCGGCGAGCCCGCCGCGCCAGCCGAGCCGGTCCCAGCCGGCCAGCGCGATGCCCGCCATCCAGCGCGACTTCTGGGCCACGGCGGCCTCGAGCGTGGACGGGAAATAGCCGCGCGTGGACACCACCGGGCGCCCCCGGCCCGCCGGCAAGCGCACGAAGGCGGCGCGGCCGCCCATGACGCGCAGCTTGAGGCCGAGCTCGTAATCCTCGGTCAGGCTCGCCGGATCGAACGGCGCGCCGTGCGCCCGCGCCAGCCGGTCCAGCGCGTCACGCGCGATCGCGCAGCCGACCCCCGCGGAGGGGAGCGCGGCCCCAAGCGCCTCGCGCACGACCAGTTCCTTGCCATGCGCCTCCGCGAACTCATCGGCATAATGGCCGCCGATCCACCGCGAAGCGGGATCGATCAGCGGCGCCACCGGCAGCTGGACGAGATCGAACCGTTCGATCAGCGCATCGAAGACGCCGAGCTCGGCGGAATGCACCACGTCCTCGGCATCGTGCAGCACCACCGCCTTGAACCGCCGGCCCTCCGCCGCCTCGTCGGCCCGCATCGCCTCCCACAGCCGGTTGAGGCAATCGGCCTTGCTGGTGGGGCCGGGCGCCGCGGTGACGACCAGGCGGATGCGATCGTCCGCCAGCGGCCGGACGGCGGCGATCGTGCCCGGATCGTTCGGATAGCAGCCGACATAGATGCGCCAGTCCCCCGCGCCGAAGGCGGCGCGGGCATGGGTCAGCATGTTCGCGATCACCGCCGCCTCGTCCCAGGCGGGCACGAACACCGCCAGCCGCCCCGGCATGGCCGGCGGAGCCAGGCTGGCGGCACAGGCGGCGCGCCGGCGGCGCCCCGGCAGGCGGCGCTTCAGCGTCCGGCCGATCCAGATCAGATCGACCGCGACATCGCCAAGACCAAGCAAAAGAAACCCGGCGGCCGCGAACAGCGCCGCTTCGCGCATGACGATCTCGCCAGCGGCGATGACTCCCCCCAGCATTGCTGCCGAATCTCCCCCAATCCGGAGAAGAAATCATTCATTATGGATGGATGATTCGCAAGTGGATTCTTGAGACGCAAGACATGCGTGGAAGTCAGCAGGAGAAATCAACGCTAATATCGTATGAAGAGCTTTTGCAACCGGCCGCCCTGCATTGGCGGTCACGATGCGGGCAGGCGTTACCAGCCCCTACGCGGCGCGCGCGTCATTGCCCCCAACATAAAGGGGTTCCGCACAGAGCGCGCGCGACAATATCCGCGGCGGGCGCTACAGCTTCTCGGTCAGTTCCGGGACGATCTTGAACAGGTCGCCGACCAGGCCGATGTCGGCGACCTGGAAGATCGGGGCGTCCTCATCCTTATTGACGGCGACGATCGTCTTGGAGTCCTTCATGCCGGCGAGATGCTGGATCGCGCCGGAGATGCCGATCGCGACATAGACTTCCGGGGCGACAATCTTGCCGGTCTGGCCGACCTGATAGTCGTTGGGCGCATAGCCCGCGTCCACGG
>CAZTPD010000121.1:0-6236 GCA_964614625.1 uncultured Sphingosinicella sp.
ATTCTGTTGTCACGCATATTCACTCCGCCTAGAAGCGGCGCATGAGCTCCCTTGAGAAATCGGACGATCCGACGACGCCGACCGTCCGCTACCGCCTGCCCAGCGTCCATCCGGAGGGGCGCAAGTTCGCGGTCATCGCCGGCGCGATCGCCCTGCTGTTCTGGTGGATCATCGATTGGGACTGGCTCGGCTGGATCGCGGCGGGCGTCACCGTCTGGATTCTGAGCTTCTTCCGCGATCCCGTCCGCACCACGCCGGTCGGCGAGGGGCTGGTGATCGCGCCCGCCGACGGCATGGTGACGATGATCGCCACCGTGCCGCCGCCCAAGGAGCTGATCGGGGAAAGCGGGCTGACCGCCGATCCGGTGATCCGCGTGTCGATCTTCATGAGCGTGTTCGACGTGCACATCAATCGCACGCCGATCGCCGGCACCATCCTCAACGTCGTCTATATCGCCGGCAAGTTCCTCAACGCCGATCTCGACAAGGCGAGCGAGCATAACGAGCGCCAGCATATCCTGGTCGAGGGCGCGGACGGCACGAAGATCGCCTTCACCCAGATCGCCGGGCTGGTCGCGCGGCGGATCGTGCCCTGGATCAAGCCGGGCGACCGGGTGGTCGCCGGCCAGCGCGTCGGCCTGATCCGCTTCGGCAGCCGAGTCGACGTCTACCTGCCGCAAGGCACGTCGAGCCAGGTGCTGCTCGGCCAGCGCACCATCGCCGGGGAGACGATCATCGCGAAGCTCGGCGTTTCCGAGCTGATCGAGGGCGTGGCGCAATGAGACGTTCGCGATGAGGCGTTCACGATGAGTCTGGCGCCGGAGCGCGCGGGCGGCGGCATCCCCCTGCGCGCCGTGGTGCCCAATGCCGTGACGGCGCTGGCGCTGTGCGTCGGCCTCACCGGCGTGCGCTTCGCCATCGCCGGGGAGTGGGACAAGGCGATCTACGCGATCATCGCGGCGGCGGTGCTGGACGGGATGGACGGGCGGATCGCCCGGGCGATGAAGGGCCAGACCCGGTTCGGCGCGGAGCTCGATTCGCTGTCCGACGTGATCGCCTTCGGCGTCTCGCCGGCGATCATCCTGCATCTGTGGTCGTTGCAGCACTGGCCGCGGTTCGGCTGGGTGTTCGCTTTGGCCTATGCGGTCTGCATGGCGCTCCGGCTGGCGCGGTTCAACGCCCGCATCGACGTCGAGGATCAGCCGCACAAGTTGGCGGGCTTCCTCACCGGCGTTCCGGCGCCGGCGGGCGCGGGGTTGCTGCTGCTGCCGATCTTCCTGTGGCTGGCGAGCGGGCGGGAATGGACCTGGCTCCAGGAATATTGGCTGGTCGCGCCCTGGGCGGCCTTCGTCGCCTTCCTCGCCATCTCCAACATCGCGACCTTCTCCTGGACCTCGCTGCGGCTGAGGCGCAATGTCCGGCTCGAGGCGATCCTGGCGATCGCCTTGATCGGCGGGGCGATTTTCTCCGCGCCATGGCAGACCTTGAGCTTCGTCGCGCTCGCCTATCTCGCGATGATCCCGTTCAGCATGGCGAGCTATGCGAAGGTCAGACAGCAGCGCGCAGCGGCGGCAACGGCGCCCGATCCGCTGCCCGACACGCCGGCGCCGGCGGAGCCGAAAGCGGGGCGCCCGCTAAAGCGGCGCGCATCGCCGCCCAATTCTCCCTCAGAATGACCTCGGCCGCCATGCCGAGCGCCACCAGGAGGCCGGAGAAGAACAGGATCGCGAACAGATGAGCCACAGCCTTATCCCCTGCTTATCCACAGCCGGGACGTCCGGCGGGAAGTGTCGGTTCCCTCGCTGAGAGGGGGAAATGGGCTTATGTTCCTGTTTTGTTCTGTAGTCAACCCGCATTCGCAAAGGGTTGATTTCCGCCGCGCGCCCGCCTAAGTGCGCGCCCATTCCACATGCAGGGCCATCATACCGGTGCTCCGGATTCGTCCGAGGTTTCACGGCCCCGCAGAGGTGTAACCGGAAGGAGAAAGATCATGGCGTCCACTGACGTCACCATGCAGGCATTGCTCGAGGCCGGAGCGCATTTCGGCCACCAGACCCACCGCTGGAACCCCAAGATGAAGCCGTACATCTTCGGCGATCGCAACGGGGTGCACATCATCGACCTGTCGCAGACCGTGCCGCTCTTCGCGCGCGCGCTCGATTTCGTCCGCGCCACCGCGGGCAGCGGCGGCAAGGTGCTGTTCGTCGGCACCAAGCGCCAGGCTCAGGATCCGATCGCGGAAGCCGCGCGCCGTTCGGGCCAGCATTTCGTCAACCATCGCTGGCTGGGCGGCATGCTCACCAACTGGAAGACGATCTCCAACTCGATCAAGCGCTTCAAGAGCCTCGAGGAGCAGCTTTCGGGCGAGACGCACGGCCTCACCAAGAAGGAAGTGCTCCAGCTCACCCGCGAGCGCGACAAGCTGGAGCTGTCGCTGGGCGGCATCCGCGACATGGGCGGCATCCCGGACGTGATGTTCGTGATCGACGCCAACAAGGAAGAGCTGGCGATCAAGGAAGCCAATGTGCTCGGCATCCCGGTCGTCGCCGTGCTCGACACCAATGTCAGCCCGAACGGCATCGCTTTCCCGGTGCCGGGCAATGACGACGCCAGCCGCGCGATCCGCCTCTATTGCGACGCGATCGCCGACGCGGTGCTGGCCGGCAAGCAGGGCGGCGCCGCGCAGCGCGGCGTCGACATCGGCGCGCAGGACGAGCCGCCGGCCGAAGCGGCGCTGGCCGAGGCCTGAGCGAATTCTCCCCTCCCGCTTGCGGGAGGGGATCAAGGGGTGGGCCTGCTGAGTTTGGTCCATTCCCACCCCCGGCCCCTCCCGCAGGCGGGAGGGGAGGCAGATTCAAAAGGATATGAGACATGGCTGAGATCACGGCCGCGATGGTCAAGGAGCTGCGCGAGCGCACCGGCGCCGGCATGATGGACTGCAAGAAGGCGCTGGCCGAGACCAATGGCGACATGGAAGCCGCCATCGACTGGCTGCGCACCAAGGGCCTGGCCGCCGCCGCGAAGAAGTCCGGGCGCGTCGCCGCCGAGGGCCTGGTCGGCGTCGCCGTCGCGGGCACGACCGGCGCGGTCGTCGAGGTGAACAGCGAAACCGACTTCGTCGCCAAGAACGAGCAGTTCCAGGATTTCGTGCGCAGCGTGTCGCAGCTCGCGCTGACGACGGGCGACGATATCGAGGCGCTCGGCAATGCCGCGCACCCGGCCGGCGGCACCGTCAGCGAGGTGCTGACCAACAATATCGCGACGATCGGCGAGAACCAGTCGCTGCGCCGCGCCGGCCGCGTCAGCGTGGGTGACGGCGTCGTCGTCTCCTATGTCCACAACGCCGCCGCGCCGGGCCTCGGCAAGATCGGCGTGCTGGTCGCGCTGGAAAGCAATGCCGACAAGGCGGAGCTGGAGACGCTCGGCAAGCAGCTCGCCATGCACATCGCGGCGGCCGCGCCGCTGGCGCTCAGGGGCGAGGATCTCGATCCCGCCCTGATCGAGCGCGAGCGCGGCATCGCGCTGGAAAAGGCGAAGGAATCGGGCAAGCCGGCCGAGATCGTCGAGAAGATGGTCGACGGCGCGATGGCCAAGTTCCGCAAGGAGAATGCGCTCCTCTCCCAGCTCTTCGTCATGGACAACAAGACGAAGATCGAGGACGTGATCGCTGCGGAATCCAAGCGCCTGGGCGCGCCGGTCGCGCTCGCCGCCTATCTGCGTTTCCAGATCGGCGAGGGCATCGAGAAACAGGAAAGCGACTTCGCCGCCGAAGTCGCCGCCGCGGCCGGCACCAGCAAGGCCGAGCCGGTCGCGTAAGGGGGATTGGGGTTTCGGGATTGGGGGTTGGGGTCGCGATCGATGATCAAGTCGTATCGCGACCTCGACGTCTGGAGATCGGGCATGGACTTTGCTGCCGAATGTTATCGGTTGGCCAAGTTGATGCCGAAAGCCGAGGAGTTTCGGATTACCAGCCAATTGTTGCGGGCCGCGGCCTCGGTGCCGGCGAATGTTGCTGAAGGTTGGATGCGGTCGTCGCGCAAGGATTATGCCCGGTTTATCAGCATTGCGCGGGGCTCCCTTGCCGAGGCCGAGACCTTCCTCTTGCTTTCCGTGCGTACAGGGCTTCTTTCGGATAAGGATACCGCATCGGCCCTGGCGCTTGCCGACACGCTGGGTCGTCAACTCAATGCTCTTTGGAGCCGACTCGCCAAGCCTCCTGGTCCCCAATCCCCAAACCCAAATCCCTAACCCCCATTGGCACCGCCCGACAGCCTAACTAAGGTGCGCCCGCATTGTCCCAATTATGGATCGCCAAACCCATGTCCCGCCCGCGCTTCAATCGCATCCTGCTGAAGCTTTCGGGCGAGGCGCTGATGGGCGAGGGCCAGTTCGGCATCGATCCCGACACGGTCGCCCGCCTCGCCGGCGAGATCAAGACCGCGCGCGAGGACGGGCATGAGCTGTGCCTGGTCGTCGGCGGCGGCAACATCTTCCGGGGACTGGCCGGCGCCGCCAAGGGCTTCGACCGGGCGAGCGCCGATTATATGGGCATGCTCGCTACCGTCATGAACGCGCTGGCGCTCCAGAACGCGCTGGAGAAGATCGGCGTCGACACGCGGGTCCAGTCCGCCATTCCGATGGCGACGGTCTCGGAGCCCTATATCCGCCGCCGCGCCGTGCGGCACATGGAGAAGGGGCGGGTGGTGATCTTCGCCGCCGGCACCGGCAATCCCTTCTTCACCACCGACACCGCCGCGGCCCTGCGCGCCGCCGAAATGGGCTGCGACGCTTTGTTCAAGGGCACCAGCGTGGACGGCGTCTATACCGCCGATCCCAAGCAGGTGCCGGACGCAAAGCGTTACGATACAGTCACTTTCAATCAGGTTCTCGCGGACAATCTGAAGGTGATGGACGCCAGCGCCATCGCCCTGTGCCGCGACAACAATATCCCGATCGTCGTCTTCAACATCCGCGAGCAGGGCAATCTCGCCCGCGTGCTCGGCGGCGGTGGCGTGGCGACGGTCGTCCGGAACTAGAGGGAGGAAGCCATGCCGGCCTATGACAAGGGCGATATCCAGCGCCGGATGAACGGCGCGATCGAGGCGCTGAAGCACGATTTCGGTGGTCTGCGCACTGGTCGCGCCTCGACGGCGCTGCTCGATCCGATCCAGGTCGAGGTCTATGGCGCGAACATGCCGTTGAACCAGGTGGCGACGGTCTCCGCGCCGGAGCCCCGGCTGCTGTCCGTCCAGGTCTGGGACCGCTCGAACATCTCGGCGGTGGAGAAGGCGATCCGCAATGCCGGCCTCGGCATCAACCCGATCACCGACGGGCAGAATATCCGCCTGCCGATCCCCGATCTGACCGAGGAGCGCCGCAAGGAGCTGGCCAAGCTCGCTCACCAATATGCCGAGAAGGCGAAGGTCGCCGTCCGCAACGTCCGCCGCGACGGCATGGACGCGCTGAAGACCGACGAGAAGAAGAAGGAAATCAGCGAGGACGAGCACAAGCGGCTCGACACCGAGGTGCAGAAGCTGACCGACGACGCGATCAAGGAGATCGACGAGGCCCTCGCCGCCAAGGACAAGGAAATCCTGCAGAAGTGACGGCAGCGCCGGCCAGCGCCGGAACCCGGCCTGAAGAGGCGAATCCGGCGCCGGCGGTTCCGCGTCACGTCGCCATCATCATGGACGGCAATGGCCGCTGGGCGAAGGCGCGCGGCCTGCCGCGCTCGGCCGGGCATCGCGCCGGGGCCGAGGCGGCGCGCCGGGCGCTGCGCGCGGCGGGCGAGGCGGGCGTCGAATGCCTGACCCTCTACGCTTTCTCTTCCGAGAATTGGCGCCGCCCCAAGGCGGAGATCGCCGATCTGACCGGTTTGCTCAGATTCTATGTGAAGAAGGAGCTCAAGACCCTTCTCAAGGAAGGCGTCAGGCTGCGGGTGCTCGGCGACCATAAGGCCTTCGAGGCGGACGTGGCCGAGATGGTGGACGACGCCGTCGCGCGCACCGCCGGCAACGAACGGATGACGGTCGCGATCGCGCTGAACTACGGTTCGCGCGCCGAGCTGATCGGGGCGATGCGCGGTCTCGCGGAAGATGTCGCCGCCGGGCGGCTCGCGCCCGGCGACATCGACGAGGCGCGGATCGACGCCGCGCTCGACACGCACGGCCTGCCGCCGCTCGACCTGCTGATCCGCACCTCGGGCGAGCAGCGCCTGTCCAATTTCCTGCTCTGGC
>CAZTPD010000122.1:0-6201 GCA_964614625.1 uncultured Sphingosinicella sp.
GCGACCGCGACAAGAACCCGGTCGTCGCGCTGCGCGAGATCGCCGACGAGACGGTCAAGCCGCGCCATCTCGAGGAGGCGCTGGTCGGCAGCCTCCAGCGCGTCCAGATCGACGACGACGACGTCGCCGACGAGGTGGGCTCGCTCAGCGCATCGGCGGAGGCGCTGCGCCTCACCGCCGCCGCTCCGGCCCGCAACACCAATGCAGGCGCGGACTACGACGGCTGATCGAAAGATTACGCCTCCGTAATATTACGCTTCCGTCATATATTCACGCGACTTCGCAAGGATTCGCGAAATAATCCTTGTTGTGCTACGCACGGAGACTTGGGCGGGGAACCCGAGTGTTCAGAAGGAGGCGGATGTGAACGTGAAGCGACTTGCAACGATCCTGAGCGCATCGGCGCTGGCCTTTGCGCCGATTGCCGTGAGTGCAGCCGCTCCCTTGAGCATGGCCAACGCGGAAATGCGCGCCGGCGCGGCCACCAGCGATTCGAGCCGGCTCAACGGCGGCGTCGGGATCGGCCTCGGCCTTCTGATCCTCGTCGCGATCCTCGCGATCGTGGTGTCGAGCGACAACGGACCCGGCACCCCGGCCAGCCCCTGATCCATCGGCCCTGAAGGATTTCGGCGCCCGCGCATGCCTTCGTGCGCGGGCGCTCTTCATTGAGACGCCGCGCTCCGGCTCACTCGTCGGCCAGTTCGCCCCGGTCCAGCCATTCCAGCTCGCTCAGGTCGAGCAGCCGCCCGTCGGCGGCGCGCACCGACATGGGAGCGATCGGCCGACGGCTCAGGCGATCGACCAGCACCGGATTGCCCGGCGCGTCCATCACCCATTTCTCCCCCCATTGCCGGAGCGAGATCAGCACCGGCAGCAGGTCGCGGCCCTTCTCGGTCAGGCGATAGGCGATCTTGCGGCGGTCGGCCGGATCGGGATCGCGCGCCAGGATGCCGTGCTCGACCAGCCGGACGAGGCGATTCGACAGGATGTTCCTGGCGATGCCGAGCGTCGATTGCAGCTCCTCGAAATGCTGGAGACCGTTGAAGGCGCCGCGCAGGATCAGGAACGACCAGCGCTCGCCCACCGCTTCGAGGGCGGCGGCGATCGAGCACTGGCGCAGCAACTCGCGATGGCGTTCGACATCCAGCATCGGCGCGATCCTAGCCTGTTTCCCACGCGATGGATATGGCGACGGATTTCCGGCCGCGAAGCCGCGACGGCCCCAATGGGCGGGAAACCGCCTTTTCTATTGATCGCGGCGCGCGCGCGCCACATCTTGGCGGGGTGCTGAGACAGTATGAACTGGTCGAGAAGGTCAAGGGTTACGACCCGGACGCCGATGAGGCGCTGATCAACCGCGCCTATGTCTTCTCGATGAAGGCGCACGGGAGCCAGACCCGCGCCTCCGGCGATCCCTATTACAGCCATCCGATCGAGGTCGCCGGCATCCTCACCGATCTGCGCCTCGACGACGAGACGATCGTCACCGCGATCCTGCACGACACGATCGAGGACACGCTGGCGACGCCCGAGGAGATCGAGAAGCATTTCGGCGGCAATGTCGCGCGGCTGGTGGACGGCGTCACCAAGCTTTCCAAGATCGAAGCGCAGAGCGAGAGCCAGCGCGCAGCGGAGAATCTGCGCAAGTTCCTGCTCGCCATGTCGGGCGACATCCGCGTCCTGCTCGTCAAGCTCGCCGACCGGCTGCACAACATGCGCACGCTCCACTTCATCAAGAGCGAGGAGAAGCGCCGCCGCATCGCCAGGGAGACGATGGACATCTACGCCCCGCTCGCCGAGCGGATCGGCATGTACGAGTTCATGACCGAGATGCAGACGCTGGCGTTCCGGGAGCTGGAGCCGGACGCCTACGAATCGATCACCAAGCGCCTCGCCCAGCTCAACAAGGGCGGCGGCAACGATCTCATCCAGCGCATCGGCCGCGGCATCAAGGCGCATCTCGAGGCGCACGGGATCGAGGCCGAGGCGACGGGGCGCGAGAAGCATCCCTATTCGATCTGGCGCAAGATGGCCGAGCGCCATGTCAGCTTCGAACAGCTTTCCGACGTCATGGCCTTCCGCGTGACCGTCGGCGGCGTCGAGGAATGCTATCGCGCGCTCGGCCTGATCCACCGGCGCTGGCCGATGGTCCCGGGGCGCTTCAAGGACTTCATCTCGACGCCCAAGCGCAACGGCTACCGCTCGATCCACACCACGATCATCCATGACGAGCAGATGCGGATCGAAATCCAGATCCGCGACCGCGAGATGCACGCCCAGGCCGAGCACGGCCTGGCCGCCCACTGGGCCTACAAGGAAGGCCTGCCGGTCGCGCGCGAGAACCATCCCTGGATCAACGATCTCGTCGAGATCCTCGACCATGCCGGCAGCGCCGAGGAGCTGCTCGAGCATACCCGCATGGCGATGTACCAGGACCGGATCTTCGCCTTCACGCCGAAGGGCGAGCTGATCCAGCTGCCCAAGGGCGCGACGCCGATCGACTTCGCCTATGCGGTCCACACCGATCTCGGCGACCAGACGGTGGGCGCCAAGATCAACGGCCGGGTGATGCCGCTGCGCACCCTGCTCAACAATGGCGACCAGGTCGAGATCCTGACCTCGAAGGCGCAGCATCCGCAGCCCGCCTGGCTGTCCTACGTCGTCACCGGCAAGGCGCGCGCCAAGATCCGCCGCTGGGTGAAGTCCAAGGAGCGGGAGGAGACGGTCTCTCTCGGCCGCAAGATCTACGACGAGATCGTCCAGCGCCTGCCGACAGCCCTCGGCTGGGAGGCGATGACCGAGGCGCTCAAGCGCCTGAAGCTGCCCAATGACGAGGCGCTGATGGAGGCGATCGCGCTGAAGCAGGTCGACGACGTCGCGGTGATGGAGGCGCTGATGCCCGGCTCCGCGACGCAGGAAGGCGGCGCCAAGCCGCCGCCGCAGCGCACCGCCATCTCGATCAAGGGGCTCACGCCCGGCGTCGCCTTCCAGCTCGCCGAATGCTGCCATCCCATTCCCGGCGACCGCATCGTCGGCCTCAGGCGCGAGGGCGAGGGGATCGAGGTCCACGCGATCGGCTGCGACACGCTGGCCAGCGGCGTCGATGCCGACTGGGTCGATCTCGCCTGGGGGAACGAGACGGACGGCGGCACCGCGCGCCTCGCCGTCATCGTCAGGAACGAGCCGGGCGCGCTCGCCGCCGTCGCCGGCATCCTCGGCACGCACGGCGCCAATATCGTCAGCATGGACCAGACGGCGCGCGACGGCTCCTTCCACACCTTCCATTTCGACATCGAGGTGCACGACGTGCAGCACCTGATGCGCATCCTCGCCGCGCTGCGCGCCACCGACATGGTCTCGACGGCGGAGCGGCTTTAGGCACGCGCATTTGCTCCGCCGGACCCAGGTGATAAAGCCGGGAGCATGACCGATCCCAGGGACATGACCTACGGCCAGTATCTGACGCTGGACGCGCTGCTTTCCGCCCAGCATCCGATCTCGGACCATCATGACGAGCTGCTGTTCATCATCATCCACCAGACCAAGGAACTGTGGCTGAAGCAGATCCTGCACGAGCT
Organism: uncultured Sphingosinicella sp.; assembly: GCA_964614625.1. Lineage (GTDB taxonomy): Bacteria > Pseudomonadota > Alphaproteobacteria > Sphingomonadales > Sphingomonadaceae > Allosphingosinicella. The sequence continues at coordinate 3,579 of CAZTPD010000122.1, forward strand.
CAGGCTCGCCGCCGGCCTGGTCCGCGCCGACAAGCTGATCGAGGTCCACAAGAACCTCTCGCGCGTCTCGCGCATCCAGAGCGTGATGACCCTGTCCTGGGACGTGCTGGCGACGCTCACCCCGACCGACTATCTCACCTTCCGGGGCGTGCTCGGCGGCTCCAGCGGCTTCCAGTCCGCCCAGTTCCGCGAGGCCGAGTTCCGGCTCGGCATCAAGGACTCGGCCCATCTCAAGTTCCTGGCCGAAGGCACGGCCGAGCATGCGGCGCTGGCCGAGGCGCTCACCGTGCCGAGCCTGTGGGACGAGGCCAATGCCGCGCTCGCCCGGGGCGGCTTCGATCTGCCGGCGCATGTGCTGGAGCGCGACTGGCGCCAGCCCTATCAGCCCTCGCCGGACGTCGAGTCGGCCTGGGCGGAGGTCTATCGCGACACGGACCGCTGGTGGCGCTTCTACCAGCTCGCCGAGAAGCTCGTCGATGTCGACGACGCGCTCGCCACCTGGCGGCACAAGCATGCCGTCACGGTCGAGCGCGTGATCGGCTTCAAGCGCGGCACCGGCGGCACGGCGGGCGTCAAATATCTCCAGTCCACGCTGAACAAGCGCGCCTTCCCGGAGCTGTGGACGCTGAGGACCCAGCTCTGACCCTGTCCGTCATTGCGAGGAGCGCCAGCGACGCGGCAATCCAGCACTGGATTGCTTCGCTACGCTCGCAATGACGGAAAAGGTCAGGCCCGCAGCACCGCCCCAAGCTTCGCCGCCGCCGCGACGATCTTCTCGGAAATGCCTTTCAGCTCCTCGTCGGTGAAGCTCTTCTCCGCCGGCTGGAGCGTGACCTCGACGGCCAGCGACTTTTGCCCCTCACCCACGCCCGCGCCGGTGAAGACGTCGAACAGGCTCGCCCCCGCGATCGCCGTCTTGTCGGCGCCCTTCACGGCGCGCAACAGCCGGTCCGCCGCCAGGCTGTCCGGCACCAGGAAGGCGAAGTCGCGCCGCACCGGCTGGAGCGCCGGCGGTGCATAGGCGCCGCGCATCCGGCCCGCCTCGCGCTTGGCGGGAATGGCGTCGAGATAGATTTCCGCCGCGACCACCGGGCCGTCGAGATCGAAGGCCTTCGCCACGCGCGGATGGAGCACGCCGAACTCGGCGAGCACGGTCTTCGGCCCCAGCGTCAGCTTGCCCGAGCGCCCCGGATGATAGATGTCGGACGCCGCCCCCGGCACCTGGAGATTGTCGACCGGCGCGCCCGCCGCGGCGAGCAGGGCCAGCGCCTCCGCCTTGGCGTCATAGGCGTCATGGCCGCGCGCGCCGGGACGCCGCCAGTGCCGCGCCGCCGCGCCGGCCAGCACGATGCCGACCGTCGGCCGCTCCGCCTCGTCCAGATAGCGCCGCCCGACCTCGAACAGCTTCACCCCTTCCGCGCCGCGCGCCAGATTGCGCCGCGCCGCCGCCAGCAGGCCGGGCAGCAGCGAGGGGCGCATCGCCTTCATCTCCTCGCTGATCGGATTGGCGAGCCGCCAGGCCGCGCCGCCGAACGGCGCCGCCTCGGCCTCGGAGATGAAGCTCCAGGTCACCGCTTCGTTGAGCCCGCGCGCGGCGGCCGCGCGCCGCACCCGGCGCTCGGTCCGCTGGTCCGCCGTGGCGGTCGGCTTCGCCACGCCCGGCGCGCGCGGCAGCGGGGTGGAGGGCACCTTGTCCAGCCCCTCGATGCGGATCACCTCCTCGACGATGTCGGCCGCGCCGTCCACGTCGCGCCGCCAGCTCGGCACCGCCACGCGCCACGGATCGCCGCGCGTCACGGTGAAGCCCAGCCGCTGGAGAATATCCGCCTGCCGGTCCTCGGCCACATCGACGCCGGCCAGCTCCAGGCAGCGCGCCGGGCGATAGTCCACGACCTTGTCGGGGATGGGCGGCGTTCCCGCCCGCACGATCTGCGACGGCTCGCCCCCGGCCAGCTCCACCGCCATCCGCGTCGCGAGTTGCAGCCCCGCGTCGAGGAAAGCGGGATCGACGCCCCGCTCGAAGCGGCTGCGCGCGTCGGAGGCGAGACCGAGCTTTTGCCCGGCCAGCGCGATATGCTCCGGATCGAAATAGGCGCATTCGATCACGATATCGGCCGTCGCTTCGGTGACGCCGGAGGCTTCGCCCCCCATGATCCCGCCGATATCGTCCGCGCCCTTGTCGTCCGCGATGACGGTGATGGAGGAATCGAGCCGATAGGTCTTGCCGTTCAGCGCCAGCACCTCCTCGCCGTCGCGCGCGCGTCGCGCCACCAACGCGCCGTCCAGCTTGGCGAGATCGTAGACGTGCAGCGGCCGGCCGTAGCTCAGCATGACGTAATTGGTCATGTCGACCAAGGTGCTGATCGGCCGCAGGCCCACCGCCTTCAGCCGCTGCTGGAGCCAGTCCGGCGACGGCCCGTTCCTGACGCCGCGCACGACGCGCCCGTAAAAGGCCGGGCAGCCTTCGGGATCGTCGGTGCGGATCTCGATCGGGCAGGGGAAGGTGCCGGCAATGTCCGGCACGTCCACCGGCTTCAGCTTGCCCAGCCCGGCAGGATGCGATGGGCGTGCACGGCATCGCCCGCGACCTCGCCGCCGCCGGGCTGGGCAAGCTGAAGCCGGT
>CAZTPD010000123.1:0-6162 GCA_964614625.1 uncultured Sphingosinicella sp.
GCGTCATCACCGTCGAGGAGGCCAAGGGCCTCGAGTTCGAGCTGGACGTCGTCGAGGGCATGCAGTTCGACCGCGGCTATCTGTCGCCCTACTTCATCACCAATCCGGAGAAGATGACGGTCGAGCTCGCCGATCCGTACATCCTGATCCACGAGAAGAAGCTCTCCAATCTCCAGGCGATGCTGCCGATCCTGGAAGCGGTCGTCCAGTCGGGCCGTCCGCTGCTCATCATCGCCGAGGACATCGAGGGCGAGGCGCTGGCCACGCTCGTGGTGAACAAGCTGCGCGGCGGCCTCAAGGTCGCGGCCGTGAAGGCGCCGGGCTTCGGCGATCGCCGCAAGGCGATGCTCCAGGACATCGCGATCCTGACCGGCGGCGAGATGATCTCCGAGGATCTCGGCATCAAGCTCGAGAGCGTCACCGTGAACATGCTCGGCACCGCCAAGCGCGTCCAGATCGACAAGGACAACACCACCATCGTCGACGGCGCGGGCGAGCCGGATCAGATCAAGGGCCGGATCGAATCGATCCGCCAGCAGATCGAGATCACCACGTCCGACTATGACCGCGAGAAGCTCCAGGAGCGTCTGGCGAAGCTGGCCGGCGGCGTGGCCGTCATCAAGGTCGGCGGCGCGTCCGAGGTCGAGGTGAAGGAGCGCAAGGACCGCGTCGACGACGCCCTCCACGCCACCCGCGCGGCGGTCGAGGAAGGCATCGTCCCCGGCGGCGGCACGGCGCTGCTCTACGCCACCAAGGCGCTCGAGGGCCTGACCGGCGCGAACGACGATCAGACGCGCGGCGTCGACATCGTCCGCCGCTCGCTCCAGTCGCCGCTGCGCCAGATCGCCGAGAATGCCGGCGTCGACGGCGCGGTGGTCGCGGGCAAGCTGCTCGACGGCAATGACGAAGGTCAGGGCTTCAACGCCCAGACCGAGACCTATGAGAACCTGGCCAAGGCCGGCGTGATCGATCCGACCAAGGTCGTCCGCACCGCCCTCCAGGACGCGGCCTCGGTCGCCGGCCTGCTCATCACGACGGAAGCCGCCGTGTCCGAGCTGCCGGAAGACAAGCCCGCCATGCCGGCGATGCCCGGCGGCGGCATGGGCGGTATGGATTTCTGACGAAGGCGGCCGTCCGGTAACGCCGCGAGCGCGAAGCGATCGCGGCGTTACCGGCGGACTCGCCGAAGTCCGGACGGCCTGCGCGCGAAGACGCGACAGGACCGACGGCGCGGATTCACTCCGCGCCGCTGCCCGAACGAAAAGAGAAGGGCCGGGGAGTCGCCTCCCCGGCCCTTTCTCTTGTCCGCGCTTTTTGGAGTCCGTCCGTTTCTGATCGAATTTCTCGTCATGCCAGCGAAAGCTGGCATCCAAGCTGACTCCGGGATTGGCACGACCTCAGCATGGACCCAGCCTTCGCTGGGGCGACGGTTACATCACTGAGCGTTGCCCTCGGCGGCGTTCTCCGCCGCCTCGCCATTTTCCAGTTCCGCCGGGTCGGCGACCAGGCTGTCGGCGGAGGTGTCGAAGACATTCTCCTCCAGCATGGCCGCCGCTTCGTTGAGCTGTTGCTCTTCCTGCGCGGACAATCCGCCCTGGCTCTCGCCGCCGCCGCACCCGCCCAGGGCGAGCGCCAGCGCGAGGCCGGCGGCGCCGAACGTCATTCCCGTCTTCATCCCGCCCGTCTTCATCCTGATCGTCTCCTTCCGCCCCGGCGGGACTTAACCCGATATGCGGGCAAAGAAAAAGGGCCGCGCGCCGAAACGGCGCGCGGCCCTGTCGCATCGAGATGCGAAACGCTTACTGCGCGTTGGTCGCAGTGGCGTCGACGGCCTCGGCGGCGGTGTCGACCGCGTTGCCGGCGGCGTCGAGCGCGTTCTCGGAAGCCTCGGCGGCCTGGTCGAGCAGGTTCGCGGCGGCGTCCTGCGCGTTGGCGAGGTCGCTGTTGGCCTGATCGATCACGTTCTCGGCGTCCGAGGTGGTCGTGTTGGCGGTTTCGGTGCCGCCGCAGGCGGCCAGGCCGAGCGCGGAGACGGCGACGAGAGCAAAGGCAATCTTCTTCACGATTGTTTCCTTCATACTTGTTGCGAGGAGAGAACAGTTCAATCGCTGGTGAGCGCCAAACGGGCACGCGAGGCCCCCCTCCGGCCCTCCAGCGGGAGCCGTTTGTAGATAATGTTACGGCAAGAGTCTAGCGTTTCTCTACCATTGCGGTTGGGAAGCGCGACTGCCCTGGCGTCGAGTCCATGCGCGCCGTTTCCCTCGCACATGGCTTGACCATGATATAAAGATATCTTTATATCCGCAAACTATGTCCGACGCGCCCAAGATATTCGCTTCGCTCGCCGATCCGACGCGGCTGCGTATCCTTGCGCTCTTGCGCGCGATGGAGCTTTCCGTGGGCGAGATCGCGCAGGTGCTGGGGCAGAGCCAGCCGCGCGTGTCGCGCCATGTGAAGATCCTGATCGACGCCGGCCTCGCCGAGCGGCGCAAGGAGGGGAGCTGGGTGTTCGTCAGCCTGGGCGCGCGCGCCCGCGTCGAGCCCTTGTTCCACCTCGTCGACCGCTGGGACGAACTGGACGGCCCGAATGCCTGGACGGTGGCGGACGCCGCCCGGCTGACCGCGGTGCGGGCCGATCGCGCGGCGGCGGCGGAGCGTTATTTTGCCGGCCATGCCGAACAATGGGATGCGCTGCGCTCGCTCCACGTCGCCGAAAGCGAGGTCGAGGCGGCGATCGGCCGCGCGCTGGGCGCGGAGCCGCTCGGCCGGCTGGTCGATATCGGCACCGGCACGGGGCGGATGATTGAATTGTTCGCAGCGAACGCGGAGCGGGCGCTCGGCATCGATCGCTCGCCCGAAATGCTGCGGCTCGCCCGCGTGAAGCTGGCCGAGGCCGGGCTCGATTCCGCCGAGCTCAGGCAGGGCGACATGTATGCGCTGCCGCAGCCGTCCGGCTCGGCGGACACCGTCATCATCCATCAGGTGCTGCATTATGCGCAGAACCCGGCCGCCGCGGTGGCGGAGGCGGCGCGGCTGCTCGCGCCCGGCGGGCGGCTGCTGGTCGCCGATTTCGCCGCGCACGAGCGCGAGGAGCTGCGCGCCCGCGACGCCCATGTCCGTCTCGGCTTCGCCGACGAGGCGATGCTGCGCTACCTCGCCGATGCGGGGCTGGCGGGCGAAGTGGTCGAGCATCTGGAGGGCGGGGAACTGACCGTCACGATCTGGCTCGCCCGGCGCACCGACGCGCGGCTGAAGGTGGTGGCATGAGCCCCGCCGCGCCCGCGCTGGAGCGGATCGGCCGTCCGCTCTTCGCCGACGCCGCCGGCGACATCGCCGTCAGCTTCGAATTCTTCCCGCCCCGGACCGAGAAGATGGAGGCGACGCTGTGGGAGTCGATCCAGACGCTGGCGCCGCTCGGCCCGCGCTTCGTCTCCGTCACCTACGGCGCCGGCGGCTCGACCCGCGAGCGCACCCACGCCACCGTCGCGCGGATCGTGCGCGAGACGGGGCTGACGCCCGCCGCGCACCTCACCTGCGTCGATGCGACCCGCGAGGAGATCGACGCAGTCGCCCGCGCCTATTGGGAGGCGGGGGTGCGCCACATCGTCGCCCTGCGCGGCGATCCGCCCGAGCCCGGCGCGCGCTTCGTCTCGCCGGCGGACGGCTATGCCGATGCCGCCGATCTGGTCGCGGGCCTGAAGCGGATCGCGCCGTTCGACATCTCGGTCGCCGCCTATCCGGAATGCCACCCGGATTCGCCGACCCGTGCCGCCGATCTCGACAATCTGAAGCGCAAGATCGACGCCGGCGCGGACCGGGCGATCACCCAGTTCTTCTTCTCGGCCGAATGCTTCCTGCGCTTCCGCGACGATGCGGCGGCGGCGGGGATCGACGCCGAGATCGTGCCCGGCATCCTGCCCGTCTCCAACGTCGCCCAGACCCGCAAGTTCGCCGGCCTGTGCGGCGCCGCGATCCCGCCCTGGATGGACCGGCTGTTCGAGGGGCTGGACGACCTGCCCGACGCGCGCAAGCTGGTGGCGGCAACCGTCGCGGCGGAATTGTGCGCGCAGCTCTATGCGGGCGGCGTGCGCAATTTCCACTTCTACACCTTGAACCGCGCCGAGCTGACCTACGCGATCTGCCATCTGCTCGGCCTCCGGCCGGGCGGCGCGCGAGAGGAGCAGGCGGCATGAGCGTCTCCCTTCGTCACCCTGAACTTGTTTCAGAGCCTGCCCCGGACTTGATCCGGGGGTCCATCTGGTCATGCGCCCTGCCGGTGGAGGCATGGATACTGAAACAAGTTCAGCATGACGGAGGGGTGCGATGAATGCCCGCGAAAGGCTCAACGCGGCCGCCGCCGAGCGCATCCTGCTCACCGACGGCGCGTTCGGCACCGAGATCCAGAACCGCAAGCTGGTCGAGGCGGACTATCGCGGCGGTCTCGATCTGGCGCGCGACCAGAAGGGCAATAACGACATCCTGGCGCTGACCCGGCCGGACGTGGTGGACGGGATCACCCGCGCCTATCTGGCCGCCGGTTCCGACATCGTCTCGACCAACACGTTCAGCGCCAACACGATCAGCCAGGCCGATTACGGCGCCGAAGCCCTGGTCGCGGACATCAACATCGCCTCGGCCCGCATCGCCCGCGCCGCCGCCGACGACTTCGAGGCGAAGGACGGCAAGCCGCGCTTCGTCGCCGGCGCGATCGGGCCGACCAACAAGACGCTCTCGCTCTCGCCCGACGTCAACGATCCGGGCTTTCGCGAGATCGACTTCGACGGGCTGAAGGCCGTCTACCGCCAGCAGGCCGACGCGCTGATCGAAGGCGGCGCGGATTTCATCCTGATCGAGACGATCTTCGACACGCTGAACGCCAAGGCCGGCATCATGGCCGCGCGCGAGGCGGGCGCGGCGCTCGGCCGCGACGTGCCGCTGATGATCTCGATGACGCTCACCGATCTCAGCGGGCGCAACCTCTCCGGCCACACGGTCGAGGCCTTCTGGCACGCGGTGCGCCATGCCGATGCGGTGACGGTGGGCCTCAACTGCTCGTTCGGCGCGCAGCAATTGCGGCCGCACGTCCAGGCGCTCTCGGCCATCGCCGACACGCTGATCATGGCCTATCCCAATGCCGGCCTGCCCAACGAGCTCGGCGAATATGACGAGCTGCCGGAGCAGACGGCGGCGCTGCTGCGCGAATGGGCGGAGGCCGGCTGGGTCAACATCGTCGGCGGCTGCTGCGGCTCGACCCCGGCCCATATCGCCGCGATGGCGAAGGCGGTGGCGGGTTTCGCGCCGCGCAAGCTGCCCGCGCCGCCGATCGTGACCCGCCTCGCCGGCCTCGAACCGATGACGCTCGCCGCCTGACATCATGACCGATCAGCCCCGCGCCACCTTCGTCAATATCGGCGAACGCACCAACGTCACCGGCTCCGCCCGGTTCAAGAAGCTCGTCATGGCCGGCGATTATGCCGCCGCGGTCGAGGTCGCGCGCCAGCAGGTCGAGAACGGCGCGCAGGTGATCGACGTCAACATGGACGAGGGCCTGCTCGACGCCGAGCTGGCGATGACCACCTATCTGAAGCTGATCGCCGCCGAGCCGGACATCGCGCGCGTGCCGGTGATGGTCGATTCGTCGAAATGGACGGTGATCGAGGCCGGGCTGAAATGCGTGTCCGGCAAGCCGATCGTCAATTCGATCAGCATGAAGGAAGGCGAGGAGGAATTCCTGCGCCTCGCCCGCAAGGTGCGCGGCTATGGCGCGGCGGTGGTCGTCATGGCCTTCGACGAGACCGGCCAGGCCGACACGGCGGCGCGCAAGATCGAGATCTGTTCGCGCGCCTACGACCTGCTCGTCGCCGACGGCTTTCCGCCCGAGGACATCATCTTCGATCCCAACATCTTCGCGGTGGCCACGGGAATCGAGGAGCACCGCACCTATGCGGTGGACTTCATCGAGGCGTGCAAGGTCATCCGCCAGCGCTGCCCGCACGCCCATATCTCGGGCGGCCTCTCGAACCTCAGCTTCTCGTTCCGGGGCAACGAGCCGGTGCGCCGGGCGATGCACTCGGTCTTCCTCTACCACGCCATCCCGGCCGGGCTGGACATGGCCATCGTCAATGCCGGGCAGCTCGACGTCTATGACACGATCGACCCCGA
>CAZTPD010000124.1:0-6127 GCA_964614625.1 uncultured Sphingosinicella sp.
CGAGCGCGACCGGCGCCCGGCCTCGTCCGATCCGCTCTTCTCCGAGCTGTGGCGGGTCAGCGGCGAGGAGGACCAGATGGTCGCCCGTGTCGTCAAGAGGTGGCGCGCGCAGGGGCGGTAGAGTCCGCCGCCGCCGTTTCCGATCGAAGACCTAAATCGTCAGGGCGCGGCTTGCGCCGTGTCCGCCGCCTGCGTCTCCGTTTGCCGCGCCGCGCCTGTCGGCGTCGCCAGCAGGGTGCGCAGGCGGGCGCGGAAATTCGCCAGCTCGGTGCCGGACAATTGCGCGCGCTCGGTGAAGCGCACCGAGCGCGGATTGATCGTCTGGCCGTTCCGGTACATCTCGTAATGGAGGTGCGGGCCGGTGGAGAGGCCGGTCGAGCCGACATAGCCGATCACCTGCCCCTGCCGCACCCGCGCACCGGACGACACGGCGATCCGGCTCATATGCGAATAGGAGGTGGCGAGCCCGCCCGAATGGTTGAGCCGGACTTGCAGGCCGTAGCCGCCGGCGCGGCCGGCGCGATTCACGGTGCCGTCCATCACGGCGACGATCGGCGTGCCGTGCGTCGCGCGGAAATCGAGGCCGCGATGCATGCGCGAATAGCCCAGGATTGGGTGCATCCTGAGGCCGTAATTGGAGGTGACCCGCCCGGGCACGGGCTGCTGGATGCCGCCGCGCTGGCGGCCGACGCCGGAGGCCTCGAACCACTGGGCGCGGCCTTCGGAGGTCCATTGCATCATCTGAAGGTCGCGGCCCGAGGCGCGGCCGAGCCCGGCATAGAGCAACTGGCCGGTCTCGGTCTCGCCGGTCTCGGCGCGGCGATGCTCGATGATGAAGTCGAAGCGGTCGCCGGATCGCAGGTCGCCCGGCACGCTGATCTGGCTGGAGAGCGCGCGGATATAGGATTCGACGATCCGCGTCGGCACCCCGGCGGCGCGCGCCGAGCGATAGAGGCTGGCGCCGACCCGGCCCTGGATGCGCAGCGGGGTCTCGTCCACCGCGATCGGCACGGGCCGGAGGACGAGCTGGCCGTCGATCCGGGCGATCTCGATCCGAAGGTCGAAGCGGGCGCGGAAGGCGAGGGCGTCGAGCGGGCGGGCGACCGTGCGGTTCGGGCGGCGGCCGAGCGTCAGGTCCAGCGCCATGCCGGCGCGCAGGTCGGTGAGCGGCACCGCCTCGCCGACCAGCTCGGCGACCCGGGCGGCCTCGGCGGCGCCGACCCCGGTGCGCTCCAGCACCCGGGCGAAGCCGTCGCCCCGGCCCAGGGTGGCGCGCAGCTCGATGACCGGGCGTTCGGGCGTGTCGGTGAGCGGCTCGACCGCGTCGGTCGGCGCCATGCGCCGGCCGGTGTCGCCGCCATAAGCGAGCGGCGCGATGGCGAGCGTGCGCGCCTCGGCGAACTGGGCGTCGGGCAAAGGCGGCGGCGCATAACCGGCGATCGGCCCCAGATCGGGGGCGAAGGAGATGGTGGCGTAGCAGAGCGCGCCGCAGGTCGCGAGGCCGCGCCACCACTGGCGCGAGCCGATGCGCTGGCCGAGATCGACGACGAGATCGAGATCGCCGACGCGCGCGCCGAGATCGGCGACCCTGGTACCGAATTGCGGGCGGTCGGGACGCGCGAGCGCGCCGCCGGCGCGGAGCGCGGCCGCGCCGCTCCCCGGGTCTGTGGCGATCTCGTTGAATCGATACAAGGCTGGTCCGTCCCCGCGCCCGTTTGCCCCTGCCGCGCAGTCCCGCCCGGCAAGTGGCGAGGGTTGTGAAGAAAAGAGGTTAAAGTCAAATTACGACTTTCGCCCGCGCGCCCCGGTTGCGACGAAGCGGAATCTGCGCCGGACGAGCCGAGTCCGCGGCCCAAGCGACGGAAAAGGTTGCGATTTGGCGCGGGGCAGCCGATCTTCCGGTCATGTCCACGTTCGCCCGCGCGCCGCTCAAGGCCATTCTCGGGCCGACCAACACCGGCAAGACCCACCTCGCGGTCGAGCGGATGTGCGCGCACTCCTCCGGCATGATGGGCTTCCCGCTGCGGCTGCTGGCGCGGGAGGTCTATGACCGGGTGGTGGCGCTGAAGGGGCCGAGCCAAGTCGCCTTGCTCACCGGCGAGGAGAAGATCCTACCGAAGGACGCGCGCTGGTTCCTGTGCACGGCGGAGAGCATGCCGACGGATGGCGATTTCGCCTTCGTCGCGCTCGACGAGGCGCAACTCGGCGTCGATCCGGAGCGCGGCCATGTCTTCACCGACCGGCTGCTCCATGCGCGCGGGCGCGAGGAGACGATGATCCTCGGCTCGGAAAGCCTGAAGCCGATGGTCCGCGCGCTGCTGCCGGAGGCGGAGATCGTCGCCCGGCCGCGTTTCTCCACCCTGTCCTATGCCGGCGCGACCAAGCTGTCGCGCCTGCCGCCGCGCTCGGCGATCGTCGCCTTCTCGGCCGAGCAGGTCTATGCGGTGGCGGAGATGCTGCGCCGGATGCGCGGCGGCGCGGCGGTGGTGATGGGCGCGCTCTGCCCCCGCACCCGCAACGCCCAGGTCGCCATGTATCAGGCGGGCGAGGTCGATTATCTCGTCGCCACCGATGCGATCGGCATGGGCCTCAACATGGACGTCGCCCATGTCGCCTTCGCCGGCCTCTCCAAGTTTGACGGGCAGCGCCGCCGCCGGCTCACCCCGGCCGAGATGGCGCAGATCGCCGGCCGCGCCGGCCGCCACCAGCGCGACGGCACCTTCGGATCGCTCGCCTTCGAGGGCGACGGTGGCGCCGAATTCCGCCCCGAGGAGATCGAGGCGATCGAGGAGCACCGCTTCCAGCCGCTCGACTTCCTCTACTGGCGCGAGAGCGAGCTCGATTTTCGGGGGGTCGAGCCGCTGATCCGCGCGCTGGAGCGCCGCCCGGTCGTGCGCGGCCTGCGCGCCGCGCCGGAGGCGGAGGATCTGGCGGTGCTGAAACTGCTCTCCGCCGATCCGGTCGCGGCGCGCGCGACGACGCCCGATCTCGTCCGCCGCCTCTGGGCCGTCTGCGGCCTACCCGATTTCCGCAAGACCGGGCCGGAGCATCATGCCCGTCTCGTCGCGCGCCTTTTCGGCCATCTGAGCGAGGGCGCGGGCCATGTCCCGCAGGACTGGTTCGCGAGCGAGGTCGCCAGGCTCGACAATGTGCAGGGCGATATCGAGACGCTGGCCGACCGCCTCGCCGGGGTGCGCACCTGGGCCTATGTCGCGCACCGGTCCGACTGGCTCGCCGCGCCCGCCGCGATGGCGGAGCGGGCGATGGCGGTCGAGGAGAAGCTCTCCGACGCGCTGCACGAGCGGCTCACCCAGCGTTTCGTCGACCGGCGCACCGCCGTGCTGATGCGCGATCTCGGCAAGTCCGGCGCGGGCGCCTTCCCGGTCGAGATCGACGCCGAGGGCGAGGTCAGCGTCGGCGCCTATGCGATCGGCCGACTGAACGGCTTCGCCTTCGAGGTCGATCCGGCGGCGCGCCATGCCGACCGCAAGATGCTGCTCGCCACCGCCGAGCGGCGGCTGGCGGGGGAATATGAGAAACGCGCCGCCGCCTTGGTCGCCGACACCGACGAGAACTTCTCCTTGCGGACGGAAGCCGGCGCTCGGCTTGCCATATTGTGGCGGGGCCATGAGGTGGCGCGGCTCGGCCCGGGCAAGAATCTGCTTTCGCCCCGGGTCCATCTCGATCGACGCATCGACAGCGTCTCGGCGGCCGGCCGCGAAGCGGTTATTTCACGCCTGAAGGATTGGCTCCGCGATCAGGTGGAACATGTGCTCGGGCCGCTGCGCGCCGCCGGCCGCGCCGCGCAGGACATGTTCACCCCCGCGCCGGTCCGGGCGCTGCTGGCGCTGCTTGTCGATGAGGGCGGGATCGTCGCGCGCGATGCCGTGGCGGGGGCCGTGGCGGCGCTCGACAAGGATCAGCGACGGGCCGTCAACGCGATGGGCGTCAGGATCGGCGCGCTCGACATCTTCATGCCCGTGGTGCTGAAGCCCGAAGCGATGCGCTGGCGCGCCGCCCTGCGCGCCGCCGCCGCGGATGCGCCGATGCCGGATCTGCCGCCCGCTTCCAGCGTGGTGCTGCCGCTGGACGGCAAGCCGAACGGGGAAGCGCGGCTCGGCTTCCGCGCTGCCGGCCCGCAATGGATTCGGGTGGACATGGCCGAACGGATCGCGCGCCAGGCGCATGAGGCGCGCGGCGGCGGCGATCGCCCGCCGGTCAACACGGCGTTCGTCACCTCGCTCGGCCTCAAGCCGGAGGCGTTGGCCCGGCTGATGCGCGATCTCGGCTTCCGCGAGGTGAAGGACGCGGCGGAGGACGGCCCCGGCTGGGTCTGGCGCGGCCGGGCGCGGCCGAAACCGCCGAGACGGAAACCCGAAGCCACCAGCCACGCCTTCGCGGCGCTGGCGGAGCTCAGGCGTGGCTGACAGCCTGCGGCTCGACAAGTTCCTGTGGTTCGCCCGGATCGCGAAGACCCGCGCCGATGCCCAGGCGCTGGCCGAGCGGGGCCGCATCCGCCTGTCCGGCCGGGTGATCGACCGCGCCCACGCGCCGGTCCGGGTCGGCGACGTGCTGAGCTTCGCCCGGCGCGGCACGGTGCGCGTGCTGAAGGTCGAGGCCCTCCCCGCCCGGCGCGGCCCACCGGCGGAGGCGCGCACTCTCTATTCCGAATTGACGACGCCAGCCGCCCCCGCCTAGGGACGGCATGGGGAGATAGAGACTGCCATGACCTACGTCGTCACCGATGCCTGCATCCGCTGCAAATATATGGATTGCGTCGAAGTCTGTCCGGTGGACTGCTTCTACGAGGGCGAGAACATGCTCGTCATCAATCCCAGCGAATGCATCGATTGCGGCGTGTGCGAGCCGGAATGCCCGGCCGAGGCGATCCTGCCCGACACCGAGAGCGGGCTGGAGCAGTGGCTGGAACTGAACGCCACCTATTCCACCGAATGGCCGAACCTGACCCGCAAGAAGGATTCGCCCGCCGACGCCGACGATCACAAGGGCGAAGAGGGCAAGTTCGAGAAATATTTCTCGGCCGAGCCCGGCGAGGGCGACTGATCCTGGCGAACGCGAATCCGCAACACCGGGTTCGCGAAACCGGTGGGTGACTTTTCCGGCGGGGCGATTAGCTTGACGGTTTCCGATCAAGGAGCCGCAGCATGAACGCGTCCCGCCTTTCCGTTTACGCCCCGCAATTCCTCAGCATCCTGCGCATCGTCTCGGGCCTCATCTTCCTGGCGCACGGCACCCAGAAGTTCCTGAGCTTCCCGGCCGGGCAGATGGCGGGCAGCGGCCCGGCCTTCGCCCATCTCGGCGCCTATGCCGGGCTGATCGAGCTGGTGACGGGGGTGCTGCTCGTCATCGGCCTCTTCACCCGCCCGGCGGCCTTCCTCGCCTCCGGCACGATGGCGGTGGCCTATTGGTATGCCCATGCGCCGCAGGATGCCTTCCCGGTCAACAATGGCGGCGACGCGGCGATCCTCTATTGCTTCGTCTTCCTCTATCTGGTGTTCGCCGGCCCCGGGCCGTGGAGCCTGGATGCGAGGCGCGGCCGCGCCTGACCCCCCATTCCTGCCCGCCGGGGTGGATTTTTGCCGATTTTCTTGCTATATGGGTCCAATCAACAGCGAATTGCCGCACCGCCGGAAGTCTTGGCCGCGCCTGTCGGGGGAGGCGCGGGGTCTTCCGGTTTTCTTGCGGCTGTTTCCATGGGAAGGTTCCGATTGATGGCAACGAAGGCGTTGAACTTCGACGTTGGCGATTATGTCGTTTACCCCAAGCACGGCGTCGGCCGCGTGATCGAGCTGCAGAGCACGGACATCGCCGGCATGGAGCTCGAGCTCTATGTGCTGCGCTTCGAGAAGGAAAAGATGACGCTGCGCGTTCCGACCAACAAGGCGGAGAGCGTCGGCATGCGCAAGCTTTCGTCGGACAAGACGATGCAGGAGGCGCTGACCACCCTGAAGGGCAAGCCCAAGGTGAAGCGCACCATGTGGTCGCGCCGCGCCCAGGAATATGAGGCGAAGATCAATTCGGGCGACCTCGCGTCGATCGCCGAGGTGGTCCGCGACCTGTTCCGCCCCGACGACGCGCCGGAGCAGAGCTATTCCGAGCGGCAGAT
>CAZTPD010000125.1:0-6118 GCA_964614625.1 uncultured Sphingosinicella sp.
GCGGCCCTGACCGCGCGGCAGATCAGATTGTCCGGATTGAGCGCCTCGCGCGCATCGTCGGTGCGCAGCCCCGGCGGCGTGTTCGGAAAGAGCGCGATGCAGGGGATGCCGAGATCGCGCGCCTCGCGCGCCCGCGCGGCGACCCCGTCGAGCGACCAGCGCGAAACGCCGGGCAGCGAGGCGATCGGCTCCTCCACCCCCTCCCCCTCGGTCACGAACAGCGGCCAGATCAGGTCCGAGGGCGTCAGCACCGTCTCGGCGACCAAAGCGCGGCTCCAGGC
The DNA here is from genome assembly GCA_964614625.1 of uncultured Sphingosinicella sp. GTDB lineage: Bacteria > Pseudomonadota > Alphaproteobacteria > Sphingomonadales > Sphingomonadaceae > Allosphingosinicella. The sequence goes on from CAZTPD010000125.1 coordinate 282, forward strand.
GGCGGCGCGGGTGCGGCGCAGGCGCAGGGCGGGAAAGGCGGCGATGCTCATGACGCGGCAGGGCTTAGCGTGACCGTCCGCCGACGCAAAGCGGAATGCGCGGCGGCGGATTCATCCGTTTCTCGTTCCGGCCGGCCCTTCATCGAAGGCCGATCCGATACAGTTGCTAATGATTTGCATTATTGAATGCGGGATATTACCCGCCGCACCGAAAGGGGTGCCCATGATTCGTCCGATTCGATCCTTGCTCGCCACCACCGCGCTGAGCGTCGCGCTGACGCAACCGCTTCTCGCCCAGGACGACGCTCGCGGCGATGAAACCGAGGCTCCCGCCGCCTCCCGGTCGACAGGGGAAGGCCAGTCCGACATCGTCATCACGGCCGCCCGCACGGCGCTGCCCGCCAACGCCCTGCCGCTCACCGTCGACATCATCGATTCCGAGAGCCTTGCCCAGCAGGCCGCGATCAGCGGCTCGGTGATCGACGCGGTCGCGACGCTGGTGCCGTCCTTCTCCCCCACCCGGCAGAAGCTGTCCGGCTCGGGTGAATCGCTGCGCGGGCGCTCGCCGCTGTTCGCGATCAACGGCATCCCCCAATCGACCCCGTTGCGCGACGGATCGCGCGACGGCTTCACCATCGATCCCTTCTTCGTCGATCGGGTGGAGCTGATCTACGGCTCCAACGCCTTGCAGGGCATCGGCGGCACCGGCGGCATCGTCAATCAGGTGACGGTCGGCGCGCCGCGGACCGAGGGGCTGTCCGGACGATTCCTGCTCCAGGGCACGGCGGAGGATTCCTTCCCCGGCGACGGGCTGGGCGGCAAGGCGGCCGGACTGCTCTCCTGGCGCGCGGGCCGCTTCGACGCCACGGTCGGCGGCGCCTATGAGGAGCGCGGCGCCTTCTACGACGCCGAGGACCGGCGCATCGGCGTCGACAGCACGCAGGGCGAGATGCAGGATTCATCGACCTGGTCGCTGTTCGGCCGCTTCGGCTACGAGATCGGCGCGAGCGCGCGGCTGGACCTGATCCTCAGCCGCTTCGAGCTGCAAGGCAATGGCGGCTATGTCGTCGTCCCGGGCGATCGCGCCACCGGCCTGCCCGCGAGCGCGACGCGCGGCGATCCGCCCGGCATCCCGGCCACCAACCGCACCGAAAGCGCGGCCCTGTCGTTCACCCACGAGAATCTCGCCGGCGGCAATTTCATCAGCCAGGTCTTCTTCAATCGCTCGCGCGACACGTTCGGCGGCGATCCCTCGCCGATCGCGACCTTCCAGGACGCCGCGATCGCGCCGATCGGCACCTTGTTCGACCAGTCCCAGAACCGGTCGCGCAAGCTGGGCGCCAAGTTCAGCTATGAGCGGACCATCCCGGGTTTCGAGGCGCTCACCGCGACGGTCGGGCTCGATCTGCTCGCCGACCGCACCGAGCAGCGGCTGATCGCGACCGACCGCGCCTGGGTGCCGCCCGCCGATTTCCGCAGCGTCGCGCCGTTCCTCCAGCTCAATCTCGGCCTGCTCGACAATCGCCTGCGCCTCGCCGGCGGCGTCCGCCACGAATCCGCCCGCATCAAGATCGACGACTATCAGACGCTCGCTTCCTACGGCTCGCGCCAGGTCGCCGGCGGCGCGCCGACCTTCAGCGACACGCTGGTCAACGGCGGCATCGTGCTCGAACCGGTCCGGGGCATCCGCGCCTATGCGAGCTATGCGGAAGGCTACACCCTGCCCGACGTCGGCCGGATCACCCGCGCGGTCGCGGCCGACGGCGTCGACATCGACGACTTCCTCGACATCAGCCCGATCGTCTCGAACAACCGCGAGATCGGCGTCGAGGTCCGGCGCGGCCCGCTGGACGCCAGCGCGACCTATTTCTGGTCGACCAGCACGAAGGGCCAGCTCCTGGTCCTGATCGGCGGCGTCTACGAGGTGCAGCGCCAGCGCGTCGAGATCCAGGGGCTGGAGCTCAACCTGTCGGTGCGCACGCCCCTGCCCGGCCTCACCCTCTCGACCGGCTATGCCCATCTCGTCGGGCGCACCGACAGCGACGGCGACGGCGAGGTCGATATCGACCTCGATGGCGCCAACATCTCGCCCGACCGGTTCAACATCGCCGCCGCTTATGCGCGCGGGCCGGTCTCGGCGCGGCTCCAGACCCAGTTCTACCTGTCCCGCCGGTTCGACGGCGACGATCCGCGCAACGCGTTCGAAAGCTATGCGATCACCGACGCCGCGCTGCGCTACCAGACCCGGCTCGGCGGCCTGTCGCTCAGCGTCCACAACCTCTTCGACAACCAATATATCAGCTACAACAGCGACGTTCAGCGGCCCACCGACAACCTGCGCTTCTACGCGGGCCGCGGGCGGACCTGGACGCTGGGCTGGGATTACCGCTTCTGATCCGCGCCCTCGACTTCCTGCACCGCTGGACCGGCGGGCTGATCGGCCTCCTGCTGGCGCTGATCGGCCTGTCCGGCGCGATCCTGGTCCACAAGGACGCCTGGATCGGCCTGCCGCATGCCGGCGATGCGCAGATCCACGACGTCGCCAGCGTCGCGGCGGCGCTCGATCGCCTGACCGCCGATCCGGCGCGGCTGCCCGGATCGATCATCTTCGCCAGCAGCGGCTTCGGCCTGCACCGCGTCGGCTATGCCGAAGACGCGGGCGCCTATGCCGACCAGAGCGGCGAGATCGTCGCGCGCTGGGCGAGCAAGTGGGAACGCCCCGAATTGTGGCTGTTCGATTTCCACCATTATCTGTTCAGCGGCGAGGCCGGTGCGATCACCGGCGGCGTGCTCGGGCTGATCGGGATCGGCTTCGTCGTCACCGGGATCGTCCTGTGGTGGCCGCAGCGCAAGACCTTCCGCCTGCGCCTCTGGCCCGCGCGGATGACGCGCCCCGCGATCGTGCGCCAGCATCGCGACCTCGGCATCGTGATCGCGCCGCTGCTGTTCCTCTCGCTGCTCACCGGCGTCACGCTGGCGCTGAAGCCCGTGCGCGAGCTCGTCTTCAGCCCGCTGGCCGGCCCCGCCGAGATGCGCGCCGCGCTGGCGCCCCCGGAGGCCGTCGGCGGGGCGATGCCGGACCGGATCGACTGGGCCGCGCTGCTCGGCGAGGCCCGGCGGCGCTTTCCGGACGGCGAGTTCCGCGTGCTCGGCCTGCCGCGCCGGCCCGGCGGGCTGATCAGCCTGCGCATGAAGCAGCCGGCGGAATGGCTGCCCAACGGGCGCACCACGCTCTGGTTCGATCCCGCCGATGGCCGGGTGATCGAGGCGCGTGACGCTTTGGCCTTCGCCCCCGGCCCGAAACTGTTCAACATGGTCTATCCCGTCCACGCCGCGCGGGTCGGCGGGCTGCCCTACCGGCTGGCGATGACGCTCTCCGGCCTCGCCCTCGCCCTGCTGGGCACGCTGAGCGTCTGGACATTCTGGTTCCGGCGTCCGAAAGCGCGCCGATCCGGGCGGCACTAAGCCGCGCATCAGGAGTTGATGGCGGCCATGTCCGCGCCCGCCCCCGTCCCGAAAGAGGCCGTGCTCGTCGTCAACGCGCATTCGCGCAAGGGCCGGGCGCTGTTCCGCCGGGCCGCCTTCGCCCTGCGCGAGGCCGGCATCCGCCTGACCGCGGCGCACGGCCTGCGCGATCCCGCGCTGCTCGCCCCCACCGTCAGGGCGGCGGTGGCGGACGGCGCGCCGATGGTGATCGTCGGCGGCGGCGACGGCTCGCTGTCCGGCGCGGTGGACGAGCTGGTGGGGCGCGACTGCGTGTTCGCGCTGCTGCCGCTCGGCACGGCGAACAGCTTCGCGCGCACGCTCGGCATCCCGCTCGATCTGGACGGCGCGGTGGCGACGATCGCGACCGGGCGCCGCCGCCGCGTCGATCTCGGCGTGATCGACGGCGATCATTTCGCCAACAGCGCCGCGATCGGCCTGTCGCCGCTGATCGGCGCCACCGTGCCGCACGGACTGAAGCGTTGGCTGGGGCGCGTCGGCTATCTGCTCTGGGCGGCCTCCTGCATGCTGCGCTTCCATCCCTTCCGGCTGACCGTCGAGGTGGACAGCAAGACGGAAAGCCTGACCGCGCTGGAGGTCCGCATCGCCAACGGCGCGTTCCACGGCGGCGTCGAGGTGGTCGAGGGCGCCGAGGTGGACAGCGGCGAGATCGTCGTCCAGGCCGTCACCGGGCACGAGAAGAGCCGGCTGGTGCGCAACTGGCTGGCGGTCCTCGCCCGGCCTTCGGCGCGCCGGGAGACGGTGCGCGACTTTCGCGGCCGGCGCCTCAAAATCATCACCGATCCGCCGCTCCCCATCTCGATCGACGGCGAGGTGACGGGCCGCACCCCGGCGACGGTCGAGGTCGCGGGGCGGGCGATCGAGGTGGTCGTGCCGGACGCGGCCGGGGCCTGATCGCATAAGGGCTTGCCGCGCCGTGCCGGAACGCGTTACATGCCGCCGCAATGACGCACGTATCGCTCTACGGCTACTTTACCTGGTTTACCGCCTTTGGCGGGGGGAGTCCGGCGCGCGCTTGAAATCGAGCTGACCGACCAGACTTCACCGACCGCCAGCCCAAAACTGGCGGTTTTTTATTGCCCGCGGCTTTTCTGTATCGGACCCGACATGACGCACCTGACCGACGACCTTCGCATCGACGACATCAAGGAGCTTTCGCCGCCGGCGCATCTGCTGCGCGAGTTTCCGATCAGCGCGCAGGCCAGCGACACCGTCTTCGCCGCGCGCCGCGCCATCCACCACATCCTGCACGGCCGGGACCAGCGGCTGCTGATCGTCGTCGGCCCCTGCTCGATCCACGACCCCGCCGCGGCGCGCGATTATGCCGAGCGCCTCGCCGAGCAGCGCCGCCGGTTGGCCGACCGGCTGGAGATCGTCATGCGCGTCTATTTCGAGAAGCCGCGCACCACGGTGGGCTGGAAAGGGCTCATCAACGATCCCGATCTCGACGGCAGCTTCGACATCAACAAGGGCGTGCGCGTCGCGCGCGAGCTGCTGCTCGACATCAACGAGAGCGGGCTGCCGGCGGGCACCGAGTTCCTCGACATGATCACCCCGCAATATATCGCCGATCTCGTCGCCTGGGGCGCGATCGGCGCGCGCACCACCGAATCGCAGACCCACCGCGAGCTGGCCTCGGGCCTCTCCTGCGCGGTCGGCTTCAAGAACGGCACGGACGGCAATCTCAAGATCGCGCTCGACGCCGTCACCGCCGCCTCGCAGCCGCACCATTTCCTGTCGGTCACGAAGGGCGGCCATTCGGCGATCGTCTCCACGCGGGGCAATGAGGACTGCCACGTCATCCTGCGCGGCGGCGCGGAGCCCAATTACGACGCCGCCAGCGTCGCGGCGGCGACCGGGGCGGCGGCGAAGGCGGGCTGCACCGACCGGCTGATGATCGACGCCAGCCACGGCAACAGCCGCAAGCGACCGGAGAACCAGATCGGCGTCGTGCGCGACATCGCCGCCCAGATGGCGGCGGGCGAGCGGCGCATCTTCGGCCTGATGATCGAGAGCAACCTCGTCGCCGGGCGGCAGGAACTGGAGAACGGCAGCCCCCTCACCTACGGCCAGAGCGTCACCGACGGCTGCGCCGGCTGGGACGAGACGGTCGAGATGCTCGACATCCTCGCCGACGCGGCGGGCGCACGGACAAAGCTGGCGGCCTGACGCGCACCGACACCCTGCCCCGTCATTGCGAGCCCGAAGGGCGCGGCAATCCAGCACGGAAGCTGGATCGCCACGGCGCTACGCGCCTCGCGATGACGGGTGAATAAGCGCCTAGAGCATGATGACATCAGGCTGCACCGTATCCTGAGTTTCTGAGGTATTTG
>CAZTPD010000126.1:0-6022 GCA_964614625.1 uncultured Sphingosinicella sp.
GCGGCTGGAGGACGACCTGGTCCTGATGCGAGGCGGGGACGGAGACCATCGCCGCTTCGTCGCCGTCCATCCACGCCTTGCGCGCGACGATCGGATAATTGTGCAGGCCGATGCCCCAGCCCTTGTCCGATTTCTCGACATGGCCGCCCAGCGCATGGGCCATCGCCTGATGCCCGAAGCAGATGCCGACCAGTTTCGCGCCGTCGGCCCTCCGCAGGAAGGAAAGCAGCGGCGCGATCCACGCATGATCCTCATAGACCCCCGCCGGCGATCCGGTGACGATCCAGGCGTCGTGGCCGGACGGATCGCCCGGCAGCTCGCCCGCCTCGACGTCGAAGCTCGCATAGTCGAACCCGTTGCCCAGCAGATCGCGGAACATGTCCGGATAGCGCCCGAAACGCGGGATCAGGGATTCCGGCGGCTTGCCGGTCTCGAGGATGCCGATCTTCACCGCGCTCGCTCCAACCCTGTCGTCATACCGGCGAAGGCCGGTATCCAGTCTCGCACGCAACGGTCCTTGTCGGGCTGGACCCCGGCCTTCGCCGGGGTGACGGGTTTCATCATACTCAACCCTGGCGCCGCGCCCGCTTCGCCGCGATGCGCAGACGCAGCGCGTTCAGGCGGATGAAGCCCGCCGCGTCGCGATGGTCGTAGCCGGAGAGGCCCTCCTCGAACGTCACCAGATCCTGATCGTAGAGCGACAGCGGGCTTTCCCGGCCGATGACGGTGGCGTTGCCCTTGTAGAGCTTGACCCGGACCTTCCCGGTCACATGCGCCTGGCTCTTGTCGATCAGCGCCTGGAGCATCTCGCGCTCCGGCGCGAACCAGAAGCCGTTGTAGATCAGCTCCGCGTAGCGCGGCATGATGCTGTCCTTCAGGTGCATCGCGCCGCCGTCGAGCGTGATGCTCTCGATCCCGCGATGGGCGGCGAGCAGGATCGTGCCGCCCGGCGTCTCGTAGACCCCGCGCGATTTCATGCCGACGAAGCGGTTCTCGACCAGATCGAGCCGGCCGATGCCGTTGTCGTGGCCGAGCTGGTTGAGCCTGGTCAGCAAGGCGGCGGGCGTCAGCGTCTCGCCGTCGATCGCGACCGGATCGCCGGCCTCGAAATCGATCTCGATCACGGTCGGCTTGTCCGGCGCGTCCTCGGGCGAGATGGTGCGCTGGTGGACATATTCCGGCGCCTCGACGGCCGGGTCTTCCAGCACCTTCCCCTCGGACGAGGAGTGGAGCAGGTTCGCGTCGACCGAGAAGGGCGACTCGCCTCTTTTGTCCTTGGCGATCGGGATCTGGTGCTTCTCGGCGAAGTCGATGAGCTGCTCGCGGCTGGCGAACTCCCATTCCCGCCAGGGGGCGATGACGCGGATGTCCGGCTCCAGCGCGTAATAGCCCAGTTCGAAGCGGACCTGGTCGTTGCCCTTGCCGGTGGCGCCGTGACAGACCGCGTCGGCGCCGACCGACCGCGCGATCTCGATCTGCCTTTTGGCGATCAGCGGCCGGGCGATCGACGTGCCGAGCAGGTAATCGCCCTCATAGACGGTGTTGGCGCGGAACATCGGGAAGACGTAATCGCGCACGAACTCCTCGCGCAGATCGTCGATGAAGATGTTCTCCGGCTTGATGCCGAGCAATTCGGCCTTCCTGCGCGCCGGCTCCACCTCCTCGCCCTGGCCGAGATCGGCGGTGAAGGTGACGACCTCCGCGCCATATTCGGTCTGGAGCCATTTCAGGATGATCGAGGTGTCGAGGCCGCCGGAATAAGCGAGGACGACCTTCCTGGGTGTGTCAGTCATGTTCTACCTTCTTTAAAACGCTATCGCTCGTCCCGAGCGAAAATACCTAAGTATATTGCATGACCTCCCGCCCCGTCAGCGCCCGGAAGCGGGCGAGGAGGGCGGGGAGGGGATAGCCGTCGCGCACGGCGATGAAGAGGGTGTCGTCGCCGGAGACGGTGCCGGCGATCTCGGTGAGGTCGCTCTGGTCGATCGCCGAGGCGACGAGATGGGCGGAGCCGGGCGGGGTGCGGATGATTATGAGCTGCCCGGCCGCCTCGATGCCGATCACCCACTCCTTCAGGATGCGCTCCAGCCGCCCGGCGCTCCAGTCGGTGGCGGCGATCTGGTCGGGCAAAGCGTAGGCGAGCGCGCCGCCGCGCTTCACCTTGACGGCGCCCAATTGGTCGAGATCGCGCGAGACGGTCGCCTGCGTCACCGCATAGCCCAAGGCGGCGAGCCGCTCGGTCGCCTCCTCCTGGCTGGCGATGTCGTCATTGCGCAGCAGCTCGGCCAGCGCGCGCAATCGCCGGGACCGCATGTCGGTCATGGCAGCGGCGCCTCCCATATTTCCGTCACCCCAGCGAAGGCTGGGGTCTCAGGACAAGAGGTCACGGCGGGTCTCTTCGAGATGCCAGCCTTCGCTGGCATGACGTGATTTGGCATCACCTCACCCCCGCCAGCCAGGCGAGCGCGCCGCGCGCCGTGTGCATGCGGTTCTCCGCCTGCCGCCAGACCGCGCTCTTCTCGCTTTCGATCACGCCGTGCGTCACCTCCTCGCCGCGCCGGGCGGGGAGGCAGTGGAGGAAGAAGGCGTCGTCGGTCTTGGCCATCAGCGCCTCGCTCACCTGATAGGGCGCGAACGCCTTGAGTCGCTGCTGGGCCTCGGCATCCTGGCCCATCGAGACCCAGACGTCGGTATAGACGATCCGCGCGCCCGACACGGCCAGCGCCGGGTCCGACACCTGATGCACGCCGGCCGGCGCGTCGCGCAGCCGATAGCCTTCGGGGCTGGCGAGCGTCAGCTCCGCGCCGACCAGCACGCAGGCCTGGGCGAGCGAGCGCGCGACATTGTTGTCGGCGTCCCCGACATAGGCGACGCGCGCCCCTTCGAGCGTGCCGAGCAATTGCTTTATGGTTAAAATGTCGGCCAGCGCCTGGAGCGGATGATCCTTGTCCGACAACATGTTAAGCAAAGGTGTTGAGATCACGGATGACATTGTGACGAGATCGCGATGGTCCATCACCCGCGCCGCGATGATCGCGTGATAGCAGGCGAGCGTGCGGGCCACGTCCTCCGCTGTCTCGCGCGCGCCGAGCCCGACTTCCTCCTTCTGGATATAGACCGGATGGGCGCCCAGCTGGACGGCCGCCATCTCCATCGAGTTGCGGGTGCGCGCGCTCGGCTTCTGGAAGACCAGCGCCACGCCCTGTCCCGCCAGCGGCTTCCCGAGGTCGCCGCGCTCGGCCAGCGCGAGGATCTCGTTGAACGTCTCCGCGTCCAGATCGGCGATGCTCAGCAGGTTGGTCACCAGTCGGCCTCCGTCTTCACCATCGTGCCGATGCCCTTGTCGGTCAGGATCTCGATCAGCAGCGCGTGGGCGACGCGCCCGTCGATGATGTGCGCCGAGCCGACGCCGCCCTCGACCGCGTCGGCGCAGGCGCGCAGCTTGGGGATCATGCCCCTGGAAATGCTCTCATGGCTGATCCGCTCGCGCAGCGCGGCGGCGGTGAGGCGCGGGATCAGGCTCGCCTCGTCCTTCGGATCGGCGAGCAGGCCGGGCGCGGCGGTCAGGTAGACGATCTTCTCCGCGCCCATCGCCACCGCGATCGCCATCGCCGCCTCGTCGGCGTTGATGTTGTAGGGCTGTCCCGAGGGATCGGCGCCGATCGTCGAGACGACGGGCACATAGCCCTGGTCGAGCTGGCCGTGCAGCCGGTCGGCGCGGACCTGCGCTACGTCGCCGACGAAGCCCAGGGCCGCGTCGCGCGGGCTGGTGACGAGCAGCCCGCCATCCTCGCCCGCGACGCCGACCGCGACCGGCTCGCCATTCGCCTCGCGGTTGATCGTCGCGACCAGATCGCGATTGACCTTGCCGACCAATACGGTGCGCACGATGTCCAGCGTCTCCTCGTCGGTGACGCGCAGGCCGTCCCTGAACTCGGGCTCCTTGCCGAGCTTCTTCATCATCGCATCGACCTGCGGCCCGCCGCCATGGACGAGCACGCAGCGCACGCCGACCGAGCGGAGCAGCAGCACGTCCTGCGCGAGCGCGCGATCGAGCTCCTTGTCGATCGCCGCGCCGCCCAGCTTCACGACGACGGACTTGCCGGCGAAACGCTGGATATAGGGCAGGGCCTCGACGAGGACTTCGGCGGTGAGTGCAGGGCTCTTGTCGCTCATGACCATTGCCCCGTCCACGGCCATTTCCCCGTCACCCCAGCGAAGGCTGGGGTCCATGCTGAGTCCGTATGGATGCCAGCCTTCGCTGGCATGACGGGGAGGGAGGGAGAAAGCCTGCTCATGACGTGACCGAATTTTCCTTGATGTAGCCGGGGCCGAGATCGATGCCGATCACCTGCGCGCTGCCGGCGCCGCCCGCGCCGACATTGACCTCGATCTCGATCCGCTCGTTCTTCATATGCGCCGCGACCGCCGCCGCGTCGTGCGCCACCTCGACGCCGCCGCGCGACACGGTGACGCCGCCATAAGCGACCGACGAGGCATCGCTGTCGAAATCCACGCCGCACGATCCGGCGGCGGCGAGCAGCCGGCCCCAATAGGGATCGGAGCCGTACCACGAGCATTTGACCAGATTGTTCTCGGCGATGTTCTTCGCCGCCACCCGCGCCTCGGCGTCGCTGGCCGCGCCCGTCACCTTCAGCATCACCATCTTGGTCATGCCCTCGGCGTCCTTCGCCATCTGCAAGGCAAGGTCTTCGCAGACCTTGTGCACGGCGTCGGCGAACTCATTGAGATCGGGGGCTCCGGCCCGGCCGTTGGCGAGCAGGATCGCGGTGTCGTTGGTCGACGTCGCACCGTCCACGTTGAGCGTGTTGAAGGTGCGGTCGGCCGCGTCTTTCAGGATGCGCTGGAGATCGTCCCGCGCCACGTCCGCGTCGGTGGTCAGATAGGCCAGCATCGTCGCCATGTTGGGTGCGATCATGCCGCAGCCCTTGGCCATGCCGCCCACCGTGAAGGTCGATCCCTTCACCACCGCCTCCTTGGGCACATTGTCGGTGGTGAGGATGCCCTTCGCCGCCTCGGTGCCGCCCGCGGCCGACAGCCCTTCGGCCAGTTTCGGCACGGCGGCGAGGATCTTCTCCATCGGCAGCCGCCCGCCGATGATCCCGGTCGAGGAGACGAGGACATGGGCCTTGTCGATGCCCAGCGCCTCGGCCGTCGCCCGCGTCATCGCATCGGCGTCGTCATGACCGGGCTTGCCGGTACCGGCATTGGCATTGCCCGAATTGACGACGATCGCCGCCGCCTTGCCGCCATTCCCGGCCAGCCGCTCGCGATCGAGCATCACGGGCGGCGCCACGAACCTGTTCTGCGTGAACACGGCGGCGCAGGTCACGGGCCGGCCGTCATCGGTGGCGATCAGCGCCATGTCGTGCTTGGCGAATTTGATGCCGGCATGCAGCCCGAAGGCCACGAAACCCGGCGCGGCGGTAACGCTCATGAACAGATCCTCGAAATGCTTCCATCGTCATTCCGGCGAAAGCCGGAATCCATCTTTTCTTCTCTGCGATCTCTGCGTCTCTGCGCGCACCAATAGGGAGTTCGCGCAGAGACGCAGAGACGCAGAGGAAAGGGAGAAAGAAGATGGATTCCGGCCTTCGCCGGAATGACGGAAGGGGGGAGGCTCATGGCCAGACTCCCACCCGGGCCAGCCCCGCCGTCTCGTCGAAGCCGAGCATCAGATTGGCGCACTGGACCATCTGCCCCGCCGCGCCCTTCACGAGATTGTCGAGCGCGGCGATGGCGAGAACCCGGCCGGTCCGTTCGTCGTAGCGCGTGGTGATGTGGACCGCGTTCGATCCCAAGGTCCATTTGACGGAAGGCGACCGCTCCGAGACATGGACGAAGGGCTCGCCCGCATAGGCTTCGGCGAGCGCGGCGAGCGGATCGCACGGCCCTTTCGCCTGTGCCGTGCAGGTGGCGAGGATGCCCCGGTTCATCGGCGCGAGGTGCGGCGTGAACAGCACCTTGCCGCCCAGCTCCATCTCCATCTCGGCGGTGTGCC
>CAZTPD010000127.1:0-5917 GCA_964614625.1 uncultured Sphingosinicella sp.
CGAACCATTCGCTGTGCCCGTCCGGCCAGCAGAGCGCGAGCGCGCAGACGAAATGCGCGTTGCGGCTGACATCCTCGCCCAGCGCTTCCAGCTCGTCCTGCACGCGCCGCATCGCGACGCCGAAGTCGCGCTGGCCCTCGACATGGCCGGGATCGTCGGCGGGATCGACATGCGGGTCGACGATCGCCCAGCGCGCCGAGAAGATGCCGGGCCGGTCGCCCAAGGCTTCGACGCACAGGCCGGAATCGTCGGCGAGCGCGGGCAGGCCGGACAGGTCCGCCGCCTGCCGCGCCTTGAGGTCGGCATTGTCGATGAACGTGACGCCCGTTTCGTCCGGTTCCGGCAGGCCCAGCTCGGCGGCGGAAACCGGTTCGATCCCGTAGGGGCCGAGTAGGTCGCGGATCTCGCGCACCTTGCCTTCATTGTGGCTGGCGATGACCAGCTTGCCGGGGCCGAGACGGCGCGTCACCGCCCCGTCGCCCGATCCTGCGCGGCGAAGATGTCGGCGCAGCCGATGCGGGCGAGCCGGAGCAGGCGGAGCAGCCCTTCCTCGTCGAACACCTCGCCTTCCGCGCTCACCTGTGCCTCCACCAGATTGCCGTCGCCGGTGAGGACGAAATTGCCGTCCGACCCCGCCGAGCTGTCCTCGGCATAATCGAGGTCGAGCACGGCGGTGCCCTGATGCACGCCGCAGCTCACCGCCGCGACCTTCTGGCGGATCGGATCGGCCGCGATCAGCTTCTTCGCGATCAGGCCGTCCACGGCGAGGCGCAGCGCCACCCAGGCGCCGGAGATGGACGCGGTGCGCGTCCCGCCGTCCGCCTGGATCACGTCGCAGTCGAGCGTGATCTGCCGCTCGCCCAGCGCCTCGAGATCGACGACGGCGCGCAGGCTCCGGCCGATCAGCCGCTGGATCTCCTGGGTGCGGCCGGACTGCTTGCCGCCCGCCGCCTCGCGCCGTCCCCTGGTATGGGTCGCGCGCGGCAGCATCCCATATTCGGCGGTCACCCAGCCGCGCCCCTTGCCGCGCAGCCAGGGCGGCAGGTTGGTCTCGACCGAGGCGGTGCACAGCACTCGCGTGTCGCCGAAGGAGACGAGGCAGCTCCCCTCGGCATGGCGGGTGAAGCCGGGCTCAAGCTGAATCGCGCGCATCTGGTCTGGCGCGCGGCCTGAAGGACGCATATCATTCTCCGTGCAACGACAAGGGGCGGGCCTTAGCCAAAGCGGACGGCCCATGCCAGCTTCTTGGGCAAAAGGGGGAGCAGCAACATGTTCGGACGTCTTCTCGCGATCGCCGGCGGCGTGATCTTCGTCCTCGGCCTCATCTTCATGGCGCAGGGGGCGGGTTATCTCGCCTGGCCGGAAGGCACGGGCATGTACGGCGTGTCGGACTGGGTCTGGCGCGGCGCGATCGTCGCGGCGATCGGCCTGATCGTCATCGTGATCGGACGCCGCCGATAGCCTCCGGATTTGACCGGGGCGCGCGGCCGCCTACATCTGCCCCATGACGACGACCAGCATCGGGGAGATGAGCGACCGCGCGCGCGACGTGTTCCGGCTCGTTGTCGAATCCTACCTGGAGAGCGGGCATCCGGTCGGCTCGCGCACCATTTCGCGCACGTCCCTGCTCAACCTCTCGCCTGCCTCGATCCGCAACGTGATGCAGGATCTGGAGGAGACGGGGCTGCTCGCCGCGCCGCACACCTCCGCTGGGCGGGTGCCGACCGAATCGGGGCTGAGGCTGTTCGTCGACGCGATCATGCAGGTCGCCGAGCCCCGGCCCGAGGACCGCGCCGCGATCGAGAAGCTGATCGACCGGCAAGGCCCGATCGAGGAGGCGATCAGCAACGCCACCGCCGCCTTGTCCGGCCTGTCCGCCTGCGCCGGCATCGTGCTGGTGCCCAAGGCCGAGCCGGCGCTGCGCCAGCTCGCCTTCGTGCCGCTGTCGGACCGGCAGGCGGTCGCGGTACTGGTCGGGAGCGACGGCGGCGTCGAGAACAGGGTGATCGATCTGCCGCCCGGCGTCACCCACGCGACGCTCGCCGAGGCGGGCAATTACATCTCCGCGCGCCTCTCCGGTCTCACCCTGACCGACGCGCAGGCGCGGCTCGCCGCCGAGATCGAGGCGGGCGAGGCGGCGCTGGACACGGCGGCGCGCGAGCTGGTGACGCGCGGCCTCGCCTTGTGGTCGCGCGACGGTTCGCGCCGCCCGGTGCTGATCGTGCGCGGCCAGGCCAACCTGATCGACGAGAGCGCGGCGGCCGATCTGGAGCGCGTCCGCCAATTGCTCGACGAACTGGAGGGCAAGGAGGAGATCGCCCGCCTGCTCGGCCGCGCGCGGGAGGGCGCGGCGATGAAGATCTTCATCGGATCGGAGAATGAGCTGTTTGCCTTGTCCGGTTCCTCGGTTATCGCGGCGCCGTATCGCGGGGCGGACGGCCGGGTGCTCGGCGTCGTCGGCGTGATCGGCCCGACCCGGTTGAACTATGCGCGGGTGGTTCCCATGGTGGACTTCACCGCCAAGGCATTGTCGAGATTGATGGCATGAACGAAGACGAGACGAAGATCGAGGATTTGCAGGACGAGCCGGAAGGCGAAGCGCCCGAGGAGGACCGGACCGATCCGCTGGCCACGCTGGAAAGCGAGCTGGCCGAGGTGCGCCAGCAGGTGCTCTACGCCCAGGCCGAGACGCAGAATGTGCGCCGCCGGCTGGAGCAGGAGAAGGTCAACGCGGCCAATTACGCCGCCACCGCCTTCGCCCGCGACATCCTCTCGGTACGGGACAATCTGGAACGCGCGCTCGCCGCCGTGCCGGCCGACCTGCGCGAGGACGAGAAGATGAAGGGCCTCGTCGCCGGCATCGAGGCGACCGGGCGCGAGATCGAGAGCGTGTTCCAGCGCCACGGCATCGCCCGCATCGAGGCGATGGGCAAGGCGCTCGATCCGAACCTGCACCAGGCGATGATCGAGGTGCCGTCCGACGAGGCCGAGCCCGGCACGATCGTGCAGGAGATGCAGGCCGGCTACACGATCAAGGACCGGCTGCTGCGCCCGGCGCTGGTGGGGGTGGCGAAGGCGCCGTAAGCGCGGGTGTCATGCTGAACTTGTTTCAGCATCCGGGTTGGAGAACGCCGCGCGGGTGGAGAATTGGACCCTGAAACAAGTTCAGGGTGACGTTTGGGTCTTGGTCCGCCGCTCAGAAATGATCGTGCGCCATGTCGATCTCGCGCACGCCGCGCTTCTGGCGGGCGGTGTCGACGAGGCGGCGCAGATGCTCGCGGCGCTGGCGGGCGTCGGCGAGATGGGGGATGACGAGATCGCCGTGGCGGGTCGTCTCGTCGCTCGACGAGATGGCGAGCGTGCCGATCCCCGCCCACTGGTTGAGCAGCGAGAAATTGAGCTTCACGTCCTTGATCCGGTAGAGCTCGATCTCGTCCACGCTCTTGAAGACGATGCCGGTGCGGATGTTGAGCCGCTCCTCGGTGAAATCGTAGCTCGCGGCGAGGTTCCTCACCCAGACGACCGCGACGATCACCAAAGCGGCGAGCGTCAGCAGCAGCGGCAGCGCCCGGCTCCCGGTCTGCGCCTCGCCGACGCCGAGCGCCGCGAGCACGATGCCGGCGAGGCCGAGCGAGATCGTGCCCAGCCCGGCGGCGGTGCCGCGCAGCCAGCCCAATGTGGAGGAGCGGAAGGTGTCGAGCGCCGGTTCGGTCATATGCGGTCCCCGTCTTGCGGCGCGAAACCTAGCACGGGTGGGCGCGAAGGGAAGCGGTCACGTGGTGGACATTCCTCGTTCCAACTGTCAGCTTCGGAGCCCGCATGCGCCACGGCGTCAATGAATTCGGGAGCTTGCCGGGAGGATTGGTGACGAACGCTTTTTCGCATGGGACGGTCCACGAAGCGGGCGAAGACCTGCAAGCGGCATTGCGATCGGATGCGGAAATCCTGGCGCTGTGGGAAAGCCTCACGCCCCTCGGCCGGAACGAGTTCATCTGCTGGATCGACGACGCAAAGCAGGCGAAGACGCGCCAACGCCGCATCGCGCGGACCCGCGAGGAACTCCTGGAGGGCAAGAAGCGGCCGTGCTGCTGGGCGGGTTGCATCCACCGCACCGACAAGGCGCCCAGCCGATGGCAGCAGGCGGTCCTGATCGACAAGCAGGGAAAGAAAAGCCGCTAGACCAGCCTGTCAGTGGCCGGCGTCATTTCGCCCGCTTCCTCCGAACAGATGCCGCGTCGACTATCGCGCCGCCGGCGCTACCAGGCTGGTGCGGCAGCCCCGGGCGCGGTGGAGGCCGCGCAGGAAGCCGCGCCGGGCGACGCCGGCATGGGTGGCGGCCTGGAGGCGGCGGTCGGCGCCCGCCGCGCCGCTGATCTCGCGCACCACGCTGCGAAACGGGATGAGGCTGTCGACCAGCGCCCGTCCGCCGGCCTCGGCGACCCGGCCGGCCTGATTGCCGCCCGCGTCCGTCGGCGGCGCGTCGAAATCCGCGCCGAGCTCGTCATTGAGCGCGATCACCGAGGCGGCGATCTGGGCGCAGGTGCGCGCGCCGGTCATGCTGTAGGGATCGTCGGCGGCGAGCTCCAGCACGGCCGGGATCGTGGTGCGCTGGATGCCGACGTCGCGGACCGGCTGGGTGGCGATGTCCTGCGCGCGGTCGATGGTCGTGTCGCTCTCGCGCGGCGGCTGCGTCTGGGCGTGCGCGCCGACAGCCAGCGCGGCGGCGGCGATGGTTGCGGCGATCCGGTGCATGACGCGATCTCCCTTGCCGGTATCCTGAGCCGATTCACGGGCATCTTCGCGCGCGCGGGCCGGGATGGCCAGACTTTTTCCGGATGTCAGGCCCGCGCGAAGGGCAGCGCCGTCTCCAGCTCCGCCAGCGTCGCGACGCCGGGCAGCTCCGCCGCGCGGCGGCGCAGGAAGACGTGGCGCGCGATCTCCGCCTGCTGCTCCAGCCCGTAGCGGTCGAGCGGGCGGCCGGGCACGAAATCATAGGCATAGCGGCAGAAGGGGTGGCGCATCAGCGGGAGATACCAGCGCCCCCGCGTCTGCGCCTGCCAGACATGGGCCATTTCGTGGATGAACAGGCCCTGGAGGTGAAGCGGCGCGGCGGCATAGTCGTCGGCCCACTGGTCGCCCTTCGGATGCACCCAGATATGGCCGTCCGGCGCCATCACCGCGCGCCTGGGGTGCAGGAAGAACCATTTGCGGCGGTGAATGCGCACCGCGTCATAGTCGATCGCGCCGCCGAAGACGGACGCGGCCATCTCGCGTTCGCCGGGGGTGAGAGAGCGGGAGGTCATGGTTCCAGCCGTCATGCTGAACTTGTTTCAGCATCCACCTTCTTTCTCCAGCGCAGTGAAGGGAAGGTGGATCCCGGATCAAGTCCGGGATGACGTTTTTGCAGGTGATGATTGCATGCCAACGCCCCTCGACTACGCTCGGAACGAGCGAGGTGGTTGGGTTTGTGTCGGGTCTCAATGTCCCGCATGGCCGCCCTGGCCGGGGCCGCGCACGTCGGCTTCGACCGTGACGGGATCGGCGCCTTCGAAGGTGAAGGTGAGCGGCAGGGTGCCGCCGGCCGCGACGGAGGCGTCGATGCCGAACAGCATGGCGTGCCGGCCGCCGGATTCGAAGACGAGCGGCGCGGCGGGCGTCGCGGCGGCGTCGGCGAGCGGCCCCATCCGGCTGACGCCGTCGGTGACGGTGGTCTCATGCAGCTCGATCCGCTCGACCAGCGGGCTGGCGATGCCGGTCAGGCGGGCGCTTTCCAGCGTGGTGCGCAAGGTGAAATAGCCGGCGCCGGGCCGGTCCGGAATGGCAGGCAGCGTCACCACCGCATCGTCGATCGCAATGGGGGCATTTTCGGCCGGCGCGGCGGCGTCCGCTTCGCCCGCCGGCTGGGCCGTTTGCCCGC
>CAZTPD010000128.1:0-5901 GCA_964614625.1 uncultured Sphingosinicella sp.
GGCCCGGCAGCCCCTCCTCCAGCCGCCACACCTCGCCGCCCGGCCCGCGCCCGAACTTCGGGGGATCGAGGATGATGCCGTCATAGCGCCGTCCCCGCCGCACCTCGCGCGCCGTGAACTTGGCGGCATCGTCCACCAGCCAGCGGATCGGCCTGTCCGCCATGCCGGACAAGGCCGCATTGGCCTTGCCCTGCTCGACCGACTTCTTCGAGGCATCGACATGGGTGAGCCGCGCGCCCGCCGCGCTCATCGCCAGCGTGCCGACGCCGGTATAGCCGAACAGGTTGAGCGCCTCCGTCGCCTGTCCTGAGCCTGTCGAAGGGGCCAGCCGCTCGCGCATCCAGGCCCATTGCGGCGCCATGTCGGGAAAGAAGGCGAGGTGGCGGAACGGCGTGCACTGGGCGGTGAAGCGGACCTCCTCCCAGCCCAGCTCCCAGCCCTCGCGCGGCACCGGCTTGCCGAACTGCCAGCGCCCGCCGCCCTCCTCGTCGGAGCCGGGCACGAACGCGCCATGCGCGTCCCAGTCGTCCGAGGCGGGCGCCCACATCGCCTGCGGCTCCGGCCGGATGAAGCGCATGGGGCCGTAACGCTCGAGCTTGCGGCCATGACCCGAATCGACCAGGCCGTAATCGGCCCAGGGCTCGGCGATCAGCACATCCGTCATGCCAGCGAAGGCTGGCATCTCAGGACCATTGGTCACGGAAATCACCATGAGACCCCAGCCTTCGCTGGGGTGACGCCCCCGTCACGCCGCCCTCACGGCGGGGACGCCGATCGTCGCGGCGGCGCGGGGGCCGGCGAGCATCCGCGCGCCCGCCGCCCGCACATCGTCGAGCGTCACCGCCTCGAGCTGCGCCACCACTTCGGCGGGATCGACCAGCCGGCCGCGCGTGGCGAGCTGCCGGGCGACATAGGCGGATTGGCCCCACGAGCTTTCGAGGCTCATCAGCAGCCCGGCCTTGGACTGGGTGCGCGCCCGGTCGAGCTCGCGCTGCGTCGCGCTCGCGGCGGCGTCGGCCAGCGTCTCGGCGATCAGCGCGCTCGCCGCCGCCGCCTCGCGCCGCGCGGTCGCGGCATAGAGGTAGAAGGTGCCGCCGTCCGCATAAGGCAGCAGCGAAGACCAGATCGAATAAGCCAGCCCGCGCTCCTCGCGCACCGCCTGGAACAGCCGCGACGAAGCCCCGCCGCCGACCAGGTCGGAAAAGAGGCGCGCGGCATGATAATCCGGATCGAGCAAGGCCGGCGCGGCATAGGCCAGCGCCAGATGCGCCTGATCGGCGCGCGGCCGCCCGGCGCGCAGGCCCCCGGCGAAGCGGCAGCCCTCGGCATCCGCGATCCGCCCTTCGGGCAGACCGCCGAACCGCGCCTCGGCCAGCCGCACCAGTTCGTCATGATCGACCTTGCCGGCCGCGACCAGGGTCAGGCTGCCGGCGCGATATTCCTCCGTGCGCCACCGGTGGAGATCGTCCACGCCGATGCCGCCCACGCTCGCCTCGTCACCCAGGATCGATCGGCCGAGCGGCTGGTCCGGATAGGCGGCCATCCACAGATCGTCGAAGATGATGTCGGAGGGCGTGTCGCGCGCCTCGCCCAGTTCCTGCAACACCACTTCCTTCTCGCGGACCAGATCGGTCTCCGCGAAATGGGGGCGCAGGATCATGTCGGAGAGGATCTCGATCCCCAGCGGCAGATGCTCGGCGAGCAGGGAGGCGGTGAAGCTCGTCCCCTCGCGCTCGGTGCAGGCGTTGAGGTCGCCGCCGACATCCTCGATCGCCTCGCTGATCTCGCGCGCCGAGCGGCCGCCCGCGCCCTTGAACACCATATGCTCGAACAGATGGGCGATGCCGTTCACCCGCGCCGTCTCGTGGCGCGATCCCGCATCGGCATAGAGGCCGACCGCGACCGTCTCCAGCCCCGGCATGGCCCGGCTGGCGACCTTGAGGCCGTTGTCGAGGACGGTGAGCTTCATCATGGAGCGCGCCATTTAGGCGTTCAGCGCTCCGGCGGCAACTTCGGCGCCCGGCGGCGCAGTGAGTCAGTTTGAATTTCGAATCCGCTTTCGACTCATTATGCACCCTTCTGCTCGTCACCCCGGACTTGATCCGGGGTCCACCTTCTTCTTCATGAACCGCCCATGGAAGGTGGATGCCGGATCAAGTCCGGCATGACGAAAATGGAGGGGATCGATGCCTGCTTCACGTCCGGAGCGAGCCTGGAGCCGGAAACCGCTCGTCAAAATTCAAACTGAGGCACTATCCCGGCGGCGTAGCGCCAGCACGTAGATGACGGCCGCGACGAAGGCGAAGAAGAACCACTGGAAGGCATAGGCCAGATGGTTGTTCGGAATGTCCTCGATATTGGCCGGCGCGCCGGGCTGGAGCGCGGGATCGGCGGCCGTCGCGGCCACCAGCGTGATCGGCCGGCCCGGCTCGACCGCGCCGAGCCGTCCGGCGACGATCCCGTCAAGCGTCACCCGCCGGTCCTGGTCGGGCAGGGCCGACCAGCCGGCATTGACGACGATCCGCCCGGCCAGCCCGTCCGCGCCGGGGCGGCAGGGGACGAGATGGGCATAGCCGCCTTGGCCGTCGGCGCTGCGCCCGCCGCGCAGTTCCGGCGCGGCGTCGCGCGCACGGCAGGTGACAAGCACGCGGCGGAAGGCGAGCGGCGGGGTCTCGCCGCCGCGCGCGAGCAGGGGGTCGAGATCGAGCGCCGACAGATTCGCCGCCGCCGCATATTCGGCGAGCAGCCGCTCCTTCCACGCCGCGCGCTGGAGCTGCCAGACGCCGAGGCCGATCATCGTCGCGACGGCCGCCGCGACGATCAGCGTCGGCAGGATCGGCGGGCGCCTCATTCCGGTCCCTTCAGCCGCCCCTCGCGCGCCGCGTTGCGATATTCGAGCGCCAGCAGCAGCCCCTTGCCGAGCCGCAACAGGCCGACGGTCAGCGCCGCGGTGAGCGGGAACCAGAGCAGGACATGGACCCAGAAGGGCGGCGCGAAGGCCAGCTCGGTCGTCACCGCGAGCGCGGTGACGAGCCCGCCGACGATGAAGATCAGGAAGGCGGCCGGCCCGTCGCCGACATTGAAGCCGGCAATGTCCAGCCCGCACATCCGGCAGCGCGGCGCGAAGGTGACGACGCCGGCGAACAATGTCCGCGCGCCGCAGCGCGGGCACAGCCCGCGCAGGGCGACGGCGGCGGGGGCCGGTTCGGTCATGGCAATGTCATCATCCTTCCGGCGGCGCGACGCGCCCCGCCGAGGGCGGGCGCCCTAGTGAACCAGCGCGCCCCAGCCGCCCCAGACATAGATGCACAGGAACAGGAACAGCCACACCACGTCGACGAAGTGCCAGTACCAGGCCGCCGCCTCGAAGCCGAAATGCTGCTTCGGCGTGAAATGGCCCTTGTGGGCGCGCAGCACGCACACGATCAGGAAGATCGTGCCGACCAGGACGTGGAAGCCGTGGAAGCCCGTCGCCATGAAGAAGACGGAGGTGTAGATGTTGTCGGAGAAGCCGAACGGCGCGTGCAGATATTCATAGGCCTGGACGCCGGTGAAGAGCACGCCGAGCCCGATCGTCGCCCACAGCCCCTTGATCAGCCCGTCCCGGTCGCCGTGGATCATCGCATGGTGCGCCCAGGTGACGGTGGTGCCCGAGCAGAGCAGGATCATGGTGTTGAGCAGCGGCCAGCCCCACGGGTCCATGACGTGCATGCCCGTCGGCGGCCAGACGCCGCCGATGCTCTCCACCGCGGGCGGGAAGAGCGCGGCGTTGAACCAGGCCCAGAACCAGGCGACGAAGAACATCACCTCCGAGGCGATGAACAGGATCATGCCGTAGCGCAGGTGCAGCTGGACGATCGGGGTGTGATCGCCGGCATGCGCCTCGCGGATCACGTCCGCCCACCAGGAGAACATGGTGAAGAAGACGCCGATCACGCCGGCGAAGAAGAGATAGGTGCCGAGCGCATGATCGTGCATCCACATCACGCCGCCGCCGGTCAGCGCGAGCGCCGACATCGAGCCGACGAACGGCCAGATGCTCGGCGGCAGGATGTGATATTGGTGGTTCTTCGCTCCGGCCATTCTTCGCCCCTGTTCTTCCCTTTCGTCACCCCAGCGCAGGCTGGGGTCCATGCCGACTCCGTATGGATGCCGGCCTTCGCCGGCATGACGGTTGAGTTCCTCTAACTTCCGCTTTGCGGCTGGTCCACTGGGTAAAAGGTGTAGGACAATGTGATCTCGCTGATGTCGCGCGCGCTCGGATCGTTCAGGATCGCGGGATCGACGTAGAAGACGACCGGCATGCGCATCTCCTGGCCCGGCTCCAGCCGCTGCTCGGTGAAGCAGAAGCACTGGACCTTGGCGAAATGCTGGCCGGCCTGGTTCGGCGTCACGTTGAACGTGGCGGTGCCGACCAGCGGCCGGTCGGAGACGTTGCGGGCGGTGTAGAGCGCGATGTTGCGCGCGCCGATCGCGACCTGGCGGTGCGTGTCGACCGGGCGGAATTCCCAGCCCAGCGCCGGCGAGACATTGGCGTCGAAGCGCACCGAGATCAGCCGGCCGACGGCGCCCGGCGCCTCGGTGCCGACCCGCATCTGGGTCGTGCCGCCGAAGCCCGTCACCTGGCAGAACAGGCGGTAGAGCGGCACGCTCGCATAAGCGAGGCCGATCATCGCCACGACGATCAGGGCGGCGATGGCCGCGGTGCGGTTGTTCCTTTGGGCGAGACTGGTCATTGGTAGGCCGCCATCTTCGCGATCGTGATGAAATAGATCAGGGCGACGAAGGCGAACAGCCCGAGCGCCATGACGAGGGCGCGGGCGCGCTGGCGTCTGCGGATTTCCTTCAGCACCGGATCATCCTCCCCGCTCATGCGATCAGCCAGCGATCGAGGACGAGCGCCCCGAACAAGACGAAGAGATAGAGGACCGAAAAGGCGAACAGCCTCTTTTCCGGCCCCATCTCCGCCGGTTCGGTCGCGCGGTTGACGGCGACCCGGACGGCGAGGGCGAGGAAGACGAGGCTGAACGCGGCCGCGACCGTTCCGTAGAGCGCGCCGGCGAGGCCCAGCGGCCAGGGCGCGATCGCCGCGGCCGCCATCGGCGGTGTGTAGAGCAGGATCTGCAAGCGGGTCGCGCGCGCGCCGGCGACGACGGGCAGCATCGGCACCCCGGCCTTGGCGTAATCGGAGCGCACGAACAGCGACAGCGCCCAGAAATGCGGCGGCGTCCACAGGAAGATGAGCGCAAAGAGCAGGACCGGCAGCATCGCCGTGTCCCCGGTCGCCGCCGCCCAGCCGATCAGCGGCGGGAAGGCGCCCGCGGCGCCGCCGATGACGATGTTCTGCGGCGTGCGGCGCTTCAGCCAGACGGTGTAGACCAGCACGTAGAACAGGATCGAGACGGCGAGGATCGCGGCGGCGAACCAGTTGGTCGCGACGCCCATCAGCAGCACCGAGAAGACGCCCAGGCCCACGCCGAAATGCAGCGCCGACTGCCGGTCCATCCGTCCGGCGGGCAGCGGCCGTTCGGCGGTGCGCTTCATCGCCGCGTCGAGATCGGCCTCGTACCACTGGTTGAGCGCGCCCGCCGCGCCCGCGCCGAGCGCGATGCACAGGATCGCGGTGAAGCCCAGCACCGGATGGATGGCGACGGGCGCGACCAGCAGCCCGCACAGCCCGGTGAAGACGACGAGCGACATCACCCGGGGCTTGGTCAGCGCCAGGAAGTCGCGCCATTCGGCGGGCATCCGGTAGGTGATGGTCTGCGTCGTCATGTTCCGGTTCGCGCGGCGGGTCCGGAGACCCGCCGCGCGGTCATCAATGATGCTTGCCGTCGTCGATCACCGGCAGGGTCTCGAACTGGTGGAAGGGCGGCGGGCTCGACAGCGTCCATTCGAGCG
>CAZTPD010000129.1:0-5888 GCA_964614625.1 uncultured Sphingosinicella sp.
TCGCCGGCGGGCTGATAGTCGGACACGACGCGCAGCGGCCTTGCCGCCTCGGTCTTTTCCGGCCGCTGCGGCCGATGGGGCACGAACGCCGCGCCGGTTTCCGGCTCGTCGAGGCTGGTGCGGATCTGGATGGCCATCGCCCGCATATGGCCATTCCCGGCCCGGCGCGCTAGCGTCCCTCCCGTCAAACAGGAGGGATGCATGACCTATCGCCTGACCGCCGCCATCGCCGCCGCCTTGCTCGCCGCCTGCTCGGGCCAAAGCGGGAACGACCAGACCGCGAACGGGACCGCCGCCGGCGAAGTGCCCGGCGATGCCGCGTCCGGCGCGGCCGGGGCGGGCCTTGCCGCGCTCCAGGCGGGCGAGTGGGAGACGACGGTCGAAGTCCTGAGCATGGAGATGCCCGGCATGCCCGCCGGCATGCCCACGCCGACGATCCCGGCGGTGACGACCCGTCATTGCCTGACCCCGGAGGAAGCGGCCCAGCCCAACGCCGAATTCTTCAGTGGCAACACCGAGGGCGCGTCGTGCGAACGGGAGAATTTCACGATCGGCGACGGCCGGGTCAGCGGCATCATCACCTGCACGTCCGAGGGCGCGACGATGCGGTCCGAGATGAACGGCCAGTTCGGGCCGGCCAGCTACGAGATGACCGCGCGGACACAGACCACGGCGCAGGGCATGACGATGAACGGGGAAACCCGCATCACCGCGCGCCGCGTCGGCGACTGCCCCGCCGGCTGACATCCCGGCGCCGCGCCGCGCGCTCTGGCCAAGCGCGGCGCGCGCCGTTACGGTCCCGGCCCATATATAACGGGAGGGGATGAACGATGCGCGCGATCGCCTGCATGTTGCCGCTTTTGCTCGTGACCGCCTGCGGCGGCGGCGAGGCCGAGGCCGACGAAGCCGCGCCGGCGGCCACCACCATCACCGCCGGCCAGTGGGAGCTGACGTCGGAGGTCAGCAATTTCCGGACGGTCGACGAGGGCCGGCCGAAGATCGACACGCCGGTGGGCACGCGCGCCACCGGGAGCGTCTGCGTCGGCGAGGGCACCCGTCCGCCGACCGCCTTCTTCGCGGGCGAGGGCTATGCCTGCGAATATGGCGCTTATTATGTCCGCAACGGCCGGATCAACGTCACCCTGGCCTGCACCCGCGAGGGGCTTTCCGGATCGATCCCGATCAGCGCGGAAGGCCGGATCACGGCCGAAGGGGTCGAGTTCACCCGGACCGTCCGCACCGCGCTCGTCAGCGACGGCGACGTCGAGATCACGGCGAGCGTGAACGGCCGGCGGACCGGGGATTGCACGCCCGAGGCGGACGCCGCCGACGGCAACGCCGCCGCGCCGGCGGGCTGACCCGCGAACGATGCGAACGCCCGCGCTGCTGCCCGCCGCTTTGCTCGTCCTCATCGCGGGCTGCGGCGGGCAGGAGCGCGGCGACATGAGCGCCAACGCGGTCGCCGCCGAGCTGGACGGCCTGACGATCGCGCCGGGCCTGTGGGAAGTGGCGAGCGAGGTGGTCGCCGTCAGCGCGCCCAATCTGCCGATCGAGGCGCGCGACCGGATGATCGGGCCGCGCGGGCAAGGCCAAGCCTGCCTGACGCCGGAAGACGCGGCGCGGCCCAGCGCGCGTTTCCTGGCGGGGCGGGGCGACAATGGCTGCGCCTATGCCGATTTCGCGATGGATGGCGGGCGGATGACCGGCACGATGCGCTGCGCCGAGCCCGATGGCGGCGAGACGCTGGCGCGGATGACGGGCGATTATGGCCGCGAGGGCTACCGGCTCGACATGGTCATCGAGACCCCGCTGCCGGACGGCGCGACGATACGGATCGAGACGCGGACCACGGGGCGGCGGATCGGCGACTGCCCGGCCGAATGAGCCGCCCTAACGGCGGCGCGGCGGCGCGGGAGCGAAGCGCCAGCTTTCCCCTTCGGCGCCGCATCTGACACCGGCCAGCGTCGCCGTCCCGCCCGCCGCCAGCGCCGCCATCAGCCGGTCGATCTCCGCGCCGCGCGGCGCGGCGTCCGGGGCCAGCGCGGCCATCGCGCGCAGGACGACGCGGCGGCGCAGCTCGGCGGGCAGGTCGCGCATGTCGATCCGCAGCACGCTTCCCTCGGCCCGCGCGCGCTCCGCGTGGAGCCGGGCGGCGGTCCAGTCGAGCGCCGCCTCCGCCTCGGCGAGCGCGGCGGCGCTTCGCGCCAGAGCGGGCGGGTCGATCCAGTTGGCCCCGGCGAGATGGCGGCGCAGGCGGACGCGATCGTAGCGCGGATCGGCGTTGCTCGGATCGTCGATGGCCTCGATCCCGGCCTCGGCGACGATCGCCGCAAGCTCCGCCCGGCGCCAGCCGAGCAGCGGGCGCGCCACCTCGATGCCGGCGATCCGCGCGCGCGCGCGTACCCCCGCCAGCCCGCCCACGCCCGATCCGCGCAGCAGCCGCATGAGCAGGGTCTCGGCCTGATCGTCGGCGTGATGGGCGGTGAGCAGCCGGGCGACGCCCGTCTCGCGCGCCCAACCGCCGAGCAGACGATAGCGCAGCGCGCGCGCCGCCGACTGGACATTGCCGGCGATCGGCGCATCCGCGCGCAAAGTGGCGTGGGGAACACCGAGGCGCGCGCAAATGCCCGCGACGAACGCCGCCTCGGCCGCGCTTGCGGGGCGCAATCCATGATCGACCGTGGCGGCATGGACCGCGCCGGGCCGCGCGGCATGAGCGAGCAGCAGCAGCGCGAGGCTGTCCGGCCCGCCCGAGACCGCCACGCCCGGAACTTCCGTCGCATCGACGCCCAGCGCCGCCAGATCGGCGCGGAAGCGCGCGACGGCGTCCGGATCGGGCAGCGGGATGGGCATCCCCTACCCTAACCTTCCGGCATCGGGCCGGAAACGGCTAGTTGGCGCAGCGCGCGTCGGTGCGGGCCTGGGGCAGGCGGGTGCGGATGAACTCGCGCATGTTGGGATAGACCTGCGCCAGCTCGTCATAGACCCGGCACGCCTCCGGGCGCCGGTCGAGCCGGGCCAGCGCCTGGCCAAGGAAATAGAGGCTGTCGGCCGCCCGCTCGCCGCGCGGATTGTCCTGGTAATTGGCGAGCAGGACGCGCGCGGCAGTCGCCGGCTGGCCGCCGTCGAGATAGGCGCGGCCCTGGAGGTTGCGCATCCAGCTCGTCCAGCGCGTGCTCGGATGACGGGTCGCGGCGGCTTCGAGCGCCTGCTGCGCCTCGGCATATTGGCCGGCATTCCACAGCCGGAAGCCGATATTATAGGCTTCCTCGGGATCGTCCGGCGCGCCCGAAGCGGGCGCGGCCGGGGCGGCGGGCGGCGGGCTCGTCGGGGCGGGATCGCGGCCCGGCCGGGCCGGCGGCGCGATCGGCGGCGGCGTCACCTGGGCCGGCGCGCCCTGCTGCTCCATCCGGTCGAGCCGGCCCTCCAGATCGGCGCGTAGCCGGCCGAGCTCGCGCTCGAGCTGGCGGGTGCGGTTGTCGCTCTCCTCGATCTGACCGGTGAGCGCGCGCAACTGCGATTCCAGCGCGTCCACCCGCGCATTGAGGTTCGACAGCGCGTCGCCCCCCGCCACGCCGCCGGGGCCGGCCGGCGCCTGCGGGCGCAGCTCGGGCTCGACGAACTGGGCGCGGCCGTCCGGGAAGACCCGCCGCTGCACCGCGCGCATCTCCTGCTCCAGCCGGTTCACCCGCTGCTCGACCGGATCGCGCTGGGCCAGCGACGGCGTGGCGGTAATGGCCAGCAGGACGGCCGCGACAAGATGGAAACGCATCTATTCCCCCGCTTGTTCGGATGATGGGCGCAAGCCTATTGGACCTGCGCACCTGTCGCCAGCCTTAAGCACTCTATTCGCCGATCAAGCGGCACTGGATGGATTGCATCGTGCCGCCGATGTCGCTCACCGGGGCCTCGAAGCTCTCGCAATTAAGCAGATTGTCCCGGCTGCTGCGGCGGGCGGAATAGAGGTTTACGAACACCCGTGGCGGACCGGAAATCCAGGACAGCCTGTCCCGTTGCAACACGCTTTCCGGTATCGCCACCTCGCCGGCGCGGCCAGATACGATCCGCTCCTCATGACCAAGATCGATGCCGGCATCGTCGGCCCGATCCTCGTATCCCGGAGCCGGATCGCCGATAAAATAGGTGGCGACGACGATACCTTCATTGTGTTGCCGCAACGCGGCCGCGGCGCGCGGCGAGAGGCTGATGTCCACGGTGAACCCCGCTTCGCCCACGGCCTGCGCCGACGCCAGCGCCGCCGGCATCGCCATCGCGACAAGCGCGGCGGCGACCTTCAACGATCTCATGCAATTCTCCTTGGTTCTGTTGCGAAATTTCCGGTGGACGGGTCAGGGCGTCGGCGGCTGGACGCCGGCGGACGCCGCTTGAATCCGCGCGGCGACATCCTCGGCGCGCAGGCTGACGTCGGAGATGGTGCGCTCGGACGGTTCGAGCGGGCCGAGTTCGCGCCCGCCGACCGAGACGCGCAGCACCTGCGGCCGGCCGGTGCGGATCACCGGGTTCTGCGCCGTCGCCGGCACCTCGAAGGTCTGGCCGGGGGTCATCGTGCCGTTGAACAGCGCCGGGCCGCCCGAGGCGTCGCCGATCCTGAGCCACACCTCCTGCGTCGCGGTCAGCACGACCGGCTGCCCGGCCGTCACCGGCGGCGGCGTCGCGGCCTCCGGCTGCGCGGGCGCCTCGGCTTCGGACAGGGGCACGGTGACGCCGCCCGACGCGGGCGATTCCTCGCCGAGCGTGCCGCGCCAGACCAGATAGCCGACGATCAGCACCGCCGCGATCAGCGCCGCGACAATGGCGAGCGTGCGCGGCGGCACCCGCGCCGGATCGGCCGGCTCGTAATATTCGGCGGCCGGCGCCTGGGTGCGCAGGCCGCCCAGCCGGTCGCGCACCTCGCGGCTCAGCTCCGCCCCGTCGAGGCCGACCGTATTGGCATAGGCCCGCACGAAGCCGACGCAGTAGGTGACGGCGGGCAGCGCGTCCCATTCCTCGCGCTCGATATGCTGGAGATGGCGGATCGGGATGCGGGTCTGGGAGGCGACCTGATCGAGCGAGAGCCCGCTCGCTTCGCGCGCCTGCCGCAGCCGATCCCCGACCGACTGGGGATTGAACCGATCGTCAGGGCCATCTTCCGCCATCTGCCGGGTGTCGCTTCCTGTCTCGATTTTCTTCGGTGGGTGCCAGCCTTCGTCGAAGTGTGGCGGCAATGTCAACCACCGGTCATCCGAGCGCGACGCCATTCTCCTCCGCCCAGGCGGTCAGCACGGCGCGCATGTCGGGCGGCGGCGATTCCAGCAGCTTGCCGACCACGGCCGCCGCGCCCGCCGCGTCGAGCGAGCGGACCATCGCCTTGATCGGGCCGACCGCGACCGGGGTGATCGACAGGCGCCTGAGGCCGATGCCGATCAGCGCCAGCGCCTCCAGCGCCCGCCCGCCCATCTCGCCGCACACGCCGATCGGCACATCGTGCGCGTCGGCCTGCGCCACGACCCGCTTGAGGAAGCGCAGGATCGCCGGCGAGAGCCAGTCGTAACGATCGGCGAGCCGGGGATTGGAGCGATCGGCGGCGAACAGGAACTGGGTGAGATCGTTGGTGCCGACCGAGATGAAGTCGAGCCGGGGCAGCAGCAGGTCCAGCATCTCGGCGAGCGCCGGCACCTCCAGCATCACCCCGTAGCGGATTCGGGTCGGGAGCTGCTTGCGCCGCCCGGCCAGCCAGGCGCGCTGCTGCTCGACCAGCGCCTTGGCCGCGTCGAACTCCCAGGGCTCCGAGACCATCGGGAACATGATGTCGAGCTCGCGCCCCGCCGCCGCCTCCAGCAGCGCGCGCGCCTGCGCCTTCATCAGCGTGTCGCGATCGAGCGCGAGCC
>CAZTPD010000130.1:0-5886 GCA_964614625.1 uncultured Sphingosinicella sp.
GCACGTCGCGGCCGTTGACCCGGTAGGCGGAGCCCGCGCCGCGCTCGATCCGGCGGGTTACCTCGACCTCGCCGGCCGGCGCGAAGCCGGCATCGCCGCCGACATCGGCGTCCTGCCGCTCGACCAGCAGCGAGACCTCGGCGAAATCGCGCGGCGGGCGGGTCGCCGTCCCGGCGAAGATCACGTCCTCCATCCCCGCGCCGCGCATCGACTTGGGGCTGGATTCGCCCATCACCCAGCGGATCGCCTCCAGCACGTTGGACTTGCCGCAGCCGTTCGGCCCCACCACGCCGGTCAGCCCCGGTTCGACGGCCAGTTCGGCCGGCTCGACGAAGCTCTTGAAGCCCGACAGCTTGAGACGCTTTATCTGCAACGCCGTCCCCCGAGGCGCATCACACGTTCCTCACCGCGCCGGTCTCAGCAGCGGCTCCAGCGTCGCCCAGTCGCGCACGCTGCCGGCCAGCCGCCCGTTGATCGCGAAGCTGGGCGTGCCTTCGATACCGAAATTGGCGCCGGCCCGCTGCATCTGGACGATCCGGTCGAGCCCGGCCTGATCGGCGAGGCAGGTTCGTGCCCGCGCGGCATCGACGCCGTGCCGCGCGGCGATCTCGCCCAGCCCGGAAATCTCGATCACGCGGCGCATCGTCTCAAGCGGCGCCAGCCCCTCCATCGCCCGGCGTTGCTCGGCCGGCATCGCCGAGACCCGGCCCATCCATTCGCGCTGGCCGGCGAGGATGGCGTGGCTGAGCGCGAAATAGTCCTCCGGCGCCGCGCAGCGGCTGATGAAGGCGGCGGCGAGATCGAGGCCGTTCAGCACGAAATTGCGATATTCGTAGCTGACCCGGCCGGAGCGGACATAGGTGCCGATCAGGCGCGGCGCCCCCTCGGCGGCGAAATCGGCGCAATGCGGGCAGGTGAGCGAGAAATATTCGACCACCTTCAAGGGCGCCTGCGGATTGCCCATCCGGTAGCCGCCTTCCGGCGTGAGGGTGACGACCCGGCTCCAGTCGCGCTGCGCCTGGGCCTGCGCCGGCGCGACGGCGGGCGCCGCGGCCAGCGCGAGCGCGGCGAGAGCGACGGCCAGCGCGGCCGGCACCCGGGCCATCATCTCAGCCGCCGATCGCCGCGCGCAGGCGCGGTTCCAGCGTGCGCCAGTCGGAAGCGTCCTGGCGCTGGCCGTTGATGAAGAAGCTCGGCGTGCCCTGCACCTGCTCCTGGGTCAGCGCCCGGTTGGTGCCGTCGGACAGCCGCTGCACGCCCTGCGGATCGGCGAGGCAGGCGCTGAACCGCGCCTCCGGCATGCCGCGTCGGGCAAAGAAGGTGTCGAGGTCCATGGCGCGGGCGAGTGGCGCGATCTGCTGCTCGGGCGGCAGGGCGCCGATTCGCCGTCCCTCGTTCTCGTCGAGCGTGGATAGCGGGGCGAGGATTTCCTGCTGCTGGGCGAAGATTTGCTCGATGGTGCGGAAATAGGCCGAGGTCGGCTGGCAGCGCGCGAGCACCGACATGGCGACGTCGGACGCGCTCAGCAGGAAGTGACGGAATTCCCAGCTCACCTGGCCGGAGCGGATATAGGTGTCGCGCAGCGCCGCCGAAGCATCGTTGGAGAAGGTCGCGCAATGCGGGCAGGTCATCGAGGCATATTCGACCAGCTTCACCGGCGCGTCCGGATTGCCCATGCGCATGCCGCCTTCGGGCGTCTCGCTCACCACTTCCGCCCAGTCGCCATTGTCCGGCGCGGCGATCTGGGTGAGCGGCGCGGCATTGTTGCCGGTCGCGGCGTTGAGATCGCCGCCGCCATTGTCGCCGCAGCCGGCGAGGACGAGAGTGATGGCGGCCAGGCCGGCGCCGATCCGGATCTTCATTGCTTCTTCTCTCCACCAATTCTGCCGACGACCGGGATCGTCGTCACCACCGGCGTTCCATCGCCGGAGGAAAGGCCGCGCGCAAGCGATTCGAGACAGGCGCGCAGCTCGGGATCGGCGACCGCGCGCAGCGATTCGCCCAGTTCGGCCGGAATCGGCCGCAGCGACGGCGGCGCCTTGCGCGGCTTGGCCTGCGCGGCGCGCACGATGCCCTGGCGGAAGCTGACGCGCGCCACCGCCGCATAGCCGAAGAAGCGATTGACCCGCTCGACGATCGTCGGCGCGACATGCTGCATCATCGGCGCGTGCGCGCCCTCCACCACCAGGGTCAGCACGCCATCGCTCTTCCTGCCCGGCGGAAAGCGGATCGATTCGGGCGAGGAGACGGCGGCGTAGCGCGCGCCCACGATCTCGCGCCAGCGGCTGACGATCGAGGACTGGACGAAGCCGAAGCGGCGGAAGGCCGCGCCGCCGGCATTTGGAAGCAGATCGCTCACGGCGCGCGCGCGCCGGGCGCGCTCCGGCGCCGCCGATGCCTTTCTGCGCGTTCCGGCCGGTTTCGTCATCGCGCGAAGCATGGCATAGCCGCCCCATGCCCGTCGATGCCTCGCAGGCGCTTTTGTGTTGGTATGCTGTGGATAAGCGACGCCTGCCCTGGCGCGCCGAGGGCGGGCAGGCGCCCGATCCCTATCGCGTCTGGCTGTCCGAGATCATGCTCCAGCAGACCACGGTGACGGCGGTGAAGCCCTATTTCGAGAGGTTCACGGCGCGCTGGCCGACGGTCCGCGCGCTGGCCGCCGAGGAGGATGGCGAGGTGATGCGGGCCTGGGCGGGGCTCGGTTACTATGCCCGGGCGCGCAACCTGCTCGCCTGCGCCCGCGCGGTGGTCGCCGATCATGACGGGTGCTTTCCGGACGAGGAAGCGGAGCTGCGCAAGCTGCCCGGCATCGGCCCCTATACCGCCGCCGCGATCGCCGCGATCGCTTATCGCAAGCGCGCGGTGGCGGTGGACGGCAATGTCGAGCGGGTGGTGGCGCGGCTGTTCGCGGTGACGGAGCCGCTGCCCGGAGCGCGGGCGCGCATCCGGGAGCTGGCGGACCGGTTGGTGCCGGACGAGGGAGCCGGCGATTTCGCGCAGGCGATGATGGACCTGGGCTCGGCGATCTGCACGCCGCGCAATCCCGATTGCGGCCGCTGCCCGGTCGAATCGCATTGCGCGGCGATCCGGACGGGCGATCCGGCGCTTTATCCGGTGAAGGCGCCGAAGGCCGCGAAGCCGAAGCGCGACGGCGTCGCCTATTGGCTGGAGCATGACGGCGCGGTGCGGCTGGTGCGCCGCCCGGACAAGGGGCTGCTCGGCGGGATGCTGGCGCTGCCCGAAGCGCCGCCGGCGCCGGCCGACTGGCGCGCGGCCGGGTCTGTCGATCACGTCTTCACCCATTTCGCGCTCAACATGAAGCTGCTGTGCGCGCGGGCCGAGGCGCGCGACGATGTGTGCGACGGGGGGCTGTGGTGGCCGGTCGAGCGGATCGGCGAGGCGGGGCTGCCGACCCTGTTCGCCAAGCTCGCCGCGCGCGGGATGAACTGGCGGGAGGCGGCATGAACGGACCGGGCTTCACCGGCGCGGGGCTGGACCGCGCCGATCATCTGCGGCTCGATGCCGAGCGGATGGCCGACATGATGGCCAATGGCGATGCGCGGCTGCTCGATCTCGCCGATCTCGACCCGGTGCTGGAGCCGGAGGGCGCGCTGCACTGGACCGCGCTTGCCGGGGCACATGTCGAGGAGACGATCTTCCTGGGGCTGAGCGACGGCGTGCCGCTGTTCGCGCCGCTGGTGCGCACGCATGCGTTCGGGCGTCGCGCCTGGAACGTGATGCGGCTGATCGACCGGATGGACCCGCGCGACGCGGCGATCTGGGGCGCGGCCCGCTCGCTCAACGAATGGCACAACAAGCATCGCTTCTGCGGCGTCTGCGGCACGGCGACGGAGACGTTCCGCGCCGGCTGGGGCCGGCGCTGCCCGAGTTGCGGCGCGGAGCATTTCCCGCGCGTCGATCCCGTCGTCATCATGCTCGCCGAGCATGAGGGGCGGGTGCTGGTCGCGCGCCAGCATCAATATCCGCCGGGCCGCTATTCGGCGCTGGCCGGCTTCGTCGAGCCGGGCGAATCGGTCGAGGAGGCGGTGGCGCGCGAGCTGATGGAGGAGGCCGGGCTGGAGGTGCGCGACGTCTCCTATGTCGCCAGCCAGCCCTGGCCCTTCCCCGGCTCGCTGATGATCGCCTGCCTGGCGAAGGCCGACACCGATGCGATCGTGTTGGAGACGAACGAGCTGGAGGACGGCTTCTGGGTCGATCGCGACGGGGTGCGCGCGGCGCTGGCGGGTGCGCCGGACTCGCCGTTCCAGGCGCCGCCGCCTTATGCCATCGCCAACACGCTGCTGACCCGCTGGGTCGAAGGGGAATGAGAGGGAGAACGGGGATGAAGGCTTTATGGATCGGCGCGGGCGTGCTGCTGCTCGCGGGCTGCACGACCAATTCGCAGGACCGGCGCGCCGAGCTGGCGGTGACGCTGACCGGGCTCCAGGAGGTGCCGGGGCCGGGCGACCCGGACGGCACCGGCACCGCCCGGATCCGCGTCAATCCCGGCGACGGCGAATTGTGCTGGGATCTCTATGTCCGCGAGATCGGGCCGGCCACCGCCGCCCACATCCATCGCGGCGCGGCCGGCGCGGCCGGGCCGCCGGCGGTGACGCTGACCACGCCGGACGCGGCCGGGCGCAGCCAGGGTTGCGTGAGCGTCGAACAGGGGCTGGCGCGCGAGATCGCGTGGCGCGGCCACGAATTCTACGTCAACGTCCACAATGCCGAATATCCGGCGGGCGCGATCCGCGGCCAGCTCCGCGGCGGCCCGATCAGGGCGCAGCCGCGCCAGCAGCGGACCCGCTAGGCTTCCGGCGCCGCGCGGCGGGCTTCCGCTTCGGCTTTGCCGGCGCGGGGGGAGCGGGCGCCGGCTCGGCCTCGACGGTGACGGTCGCGCGGTCCAGTCCTTCCTCGAGCCCTTCGAGGAAGCGGCGCAGGCCGTCGATCGCCGCATTGCGCAGCGTCTCGCCGAGCCGCTCCGCGTCGATATTCACCCTGGCCCCGAACCGGCGCGCTTCCTGGCGCGCTTCGGCCGAAGCCTCGCGCGCCGCGCGCTGCCCTCGCGCGGCGGTCGCCGCCGCCGCCGTGGCGAAGGCGCGAAACGAATCGCTCTGCGCCATCTTCACGACCTTCTTCGCCCGCTTGCGGACCTTCTTCGGAATCTCGATCCCGCCGACGCGCTTGGGAATCTTCACCTTGGCCATGGGTCAGCCTCCTTGTGTGTTATAGAAATAATACACAAGGAGGCCGGTTTCAAGCATTCCCGGCAAAGCGCAGCGGATTGACCCGCTTCACGCCCGGCAGCGCCTTCAGCTGTCGAACCAGATCGTGCGCGATATGGCCGTCCACCGAGACCAAAGCCACCGCTTCGCCGCCGACGTCGCGGCGGCCGAGATGGAAGGTGGCGATGTTGATCTCGGCCTCGCCCAAAGCGGTGCCGAGCCGGCCGATGAAGCCCGGTCGGTCCTCGTTGACGAAGTAGATCATCTCGCCCGCCAGATCGGCCTCGACCGCGACGCCGAACATGTCGACGAGGCGCGGGGCGGTGTTGCCGAACAGGGTGCCGGCGACGCTGCGCGGGCCGCCCGGCGTGGCGGCGGTGACACGCAGCAGGGTGTGGTAGTCGCTCTCGTGCGCGTGGCGCACCTCGCGCACGTCGAGCCCGCGATCCTTGGCGAGGCTTGGCGCGTTCACCATGTTCACCGTGTCCGAATAGACCGCCATCAGGCCGGCGAGCACGGCCGCCGTGATCGGCTTCTGATTGAGCTCGGCGGCCGCGCCCTCGACCTCGATCGAGACCTTCTGGACATTGTCGCCCTCGACCTGGCCGAGCAGGCTGCCGAGCTTCTCGGCCAGCTCCATATAGGGCTTCAGCTTCGGCGC
>CAZTPD010000131.1:0-5876 GCA_964614625.1 uncultured Sphingosinicella sp.
CCGGCCCCTTGCGGCTCACCTGGAGCTGCTCGACCTCGCCGAAATCGCGGCGCAGACGCCCGCCCGCCTTGCGCGCGGCGCGCTCCATGACGCTGATGAGGCCGGAATGGGATACCAATTCAATTCTCCCCCCTCCCGCTTGCGGGAGGGCACGGGGGTGGGTTTTGCGAGAAGCAGGCCGAGCCCACCCCTCGATCCCCTCCCGCAAGCGGGAGGGGAAGATGGTCAGTCCGCGCGGCGGACGTAGGTCTGCTCGTACACGTCGACGACGATGCGGGTGCCGCTCGCGATGTGCGGGGGAACCATGATGCGCACGCCGTTGTCGAGCATGGCCGGCTTGTAGCTGGACGAGGCCGTCTGGCCCTTCACCACCGCGTCGGCCTCGACGATGGTCGCCTCGATCGTGTCGGGGAGCTGCACGCTGATCGGCTCCTCGTCATAGAGCTCCATGATGACGTCCATGCCGTCTTGCAGGAAGGCGGCGGCGTCGCCGAGCAGGTCGCGCGGCAGCGTCGTCTGCTCGTAATTCTCCTTGTCCATGAAGGTCAGCGTCTCGCCGTCCGCGAACAGGAACTGGAAGTCCTTGGTGTCGAGCCGCACGCGCTCCACCGTCTCGGCCGAGCGGAAGCGGACATTGTTCTTGCGGCCGTCGCGCAGATTCTTCAGCTCCACCTGCATATAGGCGCCGCCCTTGCCGGGCTGGGTGTGCTGGATCTTCACGGCGCGCCAGATGCCGCCTTCATATTCGATGATGTTGCCGGGACGAATGTCCACGCCGCTGATCTTCATGGGGTCGCTCGCAAGGATGAGAAAGATTGGCGGGCGCTTTAGCGGGCGGAAGGCGGTCCGGCAAGAATGTCGCGAAACGCGGCGACGCCGGCCTCCGGCCCCCGCGGATGCGCCCAGACCGCGCCGGAGACGGCGAGGAAGTCCGCGCCGGCATCGACCAGCGCGCGGCCGTTCTCCGCATTGATGCCGCCGATCGCGACGCAGGGTATCTCGAACAGGGTGGTCCACCAGGACAGGATCGCGGGATCGGGCCGGTGGCGCGTTTCCTTGGTCGTGCTGGGGAAGAAGGCGCCGAAGGCGACATAGTCGGCCCCCGCCTCCCCCGCCTCCATCGCGAGATGGCGGCTGTCATGGGCGGTGACGCCGATCTGGGCCGTGGGGCCGAGCAGCGCGCGGGCGTCGCGGGGATCGCCGTCGCCCTGCCCCAGATGCACGCCGTCCGCGCCGATCCGCTTGGCGAGGCTCATATCGTCATTGACGATGAAGGCGACCTCGCGTGCGGCGCAGAGGCGCTGGAGCGGCTCGGCGAGGCGGGCGGCCTCGTGCTGGTCCACGCCCTTCACCCTGAACTGGAAGGCCGCGACCGGGCCGCCGTCCAGCGCCGCCGCCAGCCGATCCGGGAAATCGCCGCCCGTGTCGAGCGGGGAGACCAGATAGAGCTGGCAGGCCGGCCGGCGCGGGTCGCGTTCGAACCGTGCGGCGAAGCCGGGGTCGAGGGTGAGATCGTCGTCTTCCATTTGCCGTCACCCCAGCGGAGGCTGGGGTCCATGCGGACTCAGCATGGATGCCAGCCTTCGCTGGCATGACGATGGAGGAAAAGAAATCACGAAGTCTTTTCCGTCGAAGCCTCGTAAATCTCGTCGATCGCGTCGCTCAGAGCGGCGTTGAACTCATCGTCGCTCATCCGGTGGCGGAGATCCTCGAGCAAGGCGCGGCTGAAGCTGGCGATCACGCCGCGATTCTTGGCCAGCTCGACGCAGGCCTCGGGGCGCGCATAGCCGCCCGAGAGCGCGACGACGCGCAGCACGCGGGGATGATCGACGAGGGGATCGAACAGGCCGGATTTCACCGGCAGGCTGAGCTTCAGCATCACCCGGTCGCCCTCCGGCAGCGCGTCCAGCGCCTTGACCAGCTCGCCCAGCAGGATCGCGTCCGCTTCGGCGCGCTCCGGGCTCTTGATGTTGACCTCCGGCTCGATGATCGGGACCAGCCCGGCGGCGAGCACCTGCCTGCCCACCTCGAACTGCTGGGCGACCACGGCGGCGATGCCTTCGCGGTTGGCGAGATTGATGACGGAACGTTCCTTCGTGCCGAACACGCCGAGGCCCTTGGCGCGGGTCAGCAGCGCATTCAGCTCCGGCATCGGCTTCATGAGCTGGACGCCGTTCGCCTCGTCCTCCAGCCCCTTGTCGATCTTGATGAAGGGCACGACGCCCCGGTCGATCAGCGCCTGGGGCGTCGGCTTGCCGTCGACCTGGCCGTCCATCGTCTTCTCGAACAGGATCGCGCCCAGCACCTTGTCGCCGGTGAAGGCGGGCGAGGTGATGATCCGGCTGCGCATCGCGTGGATGAGGCCGAACATCTCCTCGTCGTTCGCATAGGCGTCCGCCTCGATCCCGTAGCCCTTCAGCGCCTTGGGCGTGGAGCCGCCGCTCTGGTCGAGCGCGGCGATGAAGCCCTTCCCGTTCTCGATCTTGGCCGTCATCTCGGAATCCTGCATCACTCTGTCCTCAGCTTTCATGGAATTGGGTTCAGGATTGACCCGGCACCGGCGCCCAGGGCGGCCCCTTGAGCTCCAGATCATTGCCTTCGGGGTCGGAGAGGTAGACCGAAGGGCCGTCTCCGTCGGCGCCGTAGCGCGAGACGATCTCGCCCTCGATCCCGTGCGACTTCAGGTGGGCGAGCACCGCATCGCCGTCCCAGGGCAGCACCCGGAAGCAGATATGATCGACGTTGCGGCCGTCCGGTCCCGGCGCGGCGCCGCCCATGCGGCCGAGCTTGCCGTCGATCGGAACGAGATCGATCAGCGAAGTGCCGGCGCGGAGCTGGTAGAGGCCGATCGCCTCCTGCTTCTTCTCCCAGCGGGCGCCGAGCACGTCGATGTAGAAGCCCGCGACGCGGTCGAGATCGACGACGCGCAGCACGACATGATCGATGTCGCGGATGTTGATCATGCCCGCTCAAGCGCCTTGACGCCCGGAAGTTCCTTCCCCTCCATCCATTCGAGGAAGGCGCCGCCGGCGGTGGAGACGAAGGTGAAATCGGCCGCGACGCCGGCCTGATTGAGCGCCGCCACCGTGTCGCCGCCGCCGGCGACCGAGACGAGGCCGCCTTCCTGGGTCAGCGCCGCCGCGGTGCGGGCGAGGGCGACGGTCGCGGCGTCGAAGGGCGGCGTCTCGAACGCGCCGAGCGGGCCGTTCCAGACGAGGGTGCGGCAGGTCTTGAGCGCGTCGGCCAGCGCCTCGACGGCGGCCGGGCCGATGTCGAGGATCATCTCGTCATCGGCGACCTCGTGGACGTTGCAGGTGCGCAGGCTCGGCGGATCGGCGGCGAATTCCTTCGCCACCACCACGTCATAGGGCAGGTGGACGATGCAGTTCGCCTTGTCGGCGGCATCCAGGATCTGCTCGGCCGTGCCGGTCAGGTCGCGCTCGGCGAGGCTCTTGCCGATCGCGACCCCGCGCGCGGCGAGGAAGGTGTTGGCCATGCCGCCGCCGATGATCAGATGATCGACCTTGCCGACCAGGTTCCTGAGCACGTCGAGCTTGGTCGAGACCTTCGCGCCGCCGACCACCGCCGCGACCGGGCGCTCGGGATTGCCGAGCGCGGCTTCCAGCGCCTTCAGTTCCTTCTCCATCGCCCGGCCGGCATAAGACGGGAGGAGATGCGCGATGCCTTCGGTCGAGGCATGGGCGCGATGCGCGGCGGAGAAGGCGTCGTTGACGTAGAAGTCGCCGTTGGCGGCGATCGCGGCGGCGAGTTCGGGGTCGTTCGCCTCCTCGCCCGCGTGGAAGCGGGTGTTCTCGAGGATCGCGACGTCGCCGGGGCGCAGCACCTTGAGCGCATGGGCGACCCCTTCCCCCTGGCATTCCGGCACGAACTGGACGGAGCGGCCCAGCACATGGCTGTAGCCGCGCGTCACCAGCGAGAGCGACATGTCGGGGCGCTTCTGCCCCTTCGGCCGGCCGAAATGGGCGAGCAGCAGCACGATCGCGCCCCGGTCAGCCAGCTCGGTGACGGTCGGCAGCGTGGCGGTGAGGCGTGTGTCGTCGCTGACCGAGCCCTCGTGCATCGGCACGTTGAGATCGACGCGGACCAGCGCGCGCTTGCCCGCGATGTCGCCGAGATCGTCGAGGGTCTTGAAGCCAGCCATCACCTACCTCGCTCGTCCCGAGCGCAGTCGAGGGGCGCTCGTGATGAGTCCGTGCCAGCGCCCTTCGACTTCGCTCAGGACGAACGGATGTTGGGAATGGTCGCTCGGCATCATGACGTCAGATCAGCGCCGCGATCGTTCTGGCCGTGTCGACCATGCGGTTCGAGAAGCCCCATTCATTGTCGTACCAGGACACGACGCGGACCAGCTTGCTCTCCAGCACCGCCGTTTCGAGGCTGTCGACGGTCGAGCTGGCCGGATTGTGGTTGAAGTCGATCGAGACGAGCGGCTCGTCAGTATAAGCGAGGATGCCCTTCAGCGCGCCTTCGGATGCCGCCTTCAGGATCGCGTTCACCTCCTCGGCATTCGTGTCGCGGCTCGGCGTGAAGGTGAGGTCGACCAGGCTGACATTGGGCGTCGGCACGCGCACCGACGAGCCGTCCAGCTTGCCCTTCAGCTCCGGCAGCACCTCGCCCACCGCGCGGGCGGCGCCGGTGGTGGTCGGGATGATCGACATGGCGGCGGCGCGGGCGCGGCGCTTGTCGGAATGGATCTGGTCCAGGATCTTCTGGTCGTTGGTGTAGGCGTGGATCGTGGTCATGAAGCCGCGCTCGATGCCGATCGCGTCGTGCAGCACCTTCGCGACGGGCGCGAGGCAGTTGGTGGTGCAGGACGCGTTGGAGACGATCGTGTGGCCGGCCTCCAGCTTGTCGTGATTGACGCCGTAGACCACGGTGAGATCGACGCCCTTGCCCGGCGCGGAGATGAGGACGCGCTTCGCGCCGGCGTCGAGATGCTTCTGGGCGCTGGCGCGGTCGGTGAAGAAGCCGGTGCATTCCAGGGCGATGTCAACGCCGTTCGCGGCGTGCGGGAGGTTGGCCGGGTCGCGCTCGGCCGTCACCTTGATGCGCTTGCCGTCGATGACGAGGTCGTTGCCGTCGGCGCGCACTTCGCCCGGATAGGGACCGTGAACGGAGTCGCGCTTGAACAGCAAGGCGTTGGATTCGGCGTCGGCGAGATCGTTGATCGCGACCAGTTCGAGGCCGCTGTCGGGCCTTTCGAGGATCGCGCGGGCGACGAGACGGCCGATGCGGCCGAAGCCGTTGATCGCAACTTTGGTTGCCATGTGATTGATCTCCTTACGAATTGAGTGCCGCAACCACCTGCGGCACGATCGCTTCGGCGGTGAAGCCGAAGCGTTTGAACAGGTCTTCCGCCGGGGCGGAGGCGCCGAAGCGGTCGAGGCCGATAGTGAGCCCGTCGCGGCCGGTATAGCGTTCCCAGCCGAAGGTCGCGCCCGCCTCGATCGAGACGATCAGGGCGTCGTCGGCCAGGATGTCGGCGCGGTAGGCGGCCGGCTGCGCGTCGAACAGCTCCCAGCAGGGCATGGAGACGACATCCGCGCCGATCCCCTGCCCTTCGAGCGCATCGGCGGTGGCCAGCGCCACCTCGACTTCGGAGCCGGTGGCGAGCAGCACCGCGCGGCGCGGCGCGGCGGCGGCACGCAGGCGATAGGCGCCCTTGGCGGACAAGTTCTCCGACGCTTCCGTACGGACCTGCGGCAGATTCTGGCGGGTCAGCGCGAGCAGGGACGGCTTGTCCTTCGCCCGCAGCGCCAGTTCCCAGCATTCCGCCGTTTCGACGACGTCGCAGGGACGGTAGACATCGAGATTGGGCATGGCGCGCAGCGAGGCGAGCTGCTCGACCGGCTGGT
>CAZTPD010000132.1:0-5823 GCA_964614625.1 uncultured Sphingosinicella sp.
AGCGCGAGCGCGGCGCCACCGAGAAGGAGACTCTCACGAGCCGCCTGATCGACCGGCCGATCCGGCCGCTCTTCCCGGAAGGTTTTTATAACGAGATCAACGTGATCGCGCAGGTTCTCTCCTATGACGGGGAGACCGAGAGCGATATTCTGGCGATGATCGCGGCTTCGGCGGCGCTGACCATTTCCGGCGTTCCCTTCATGGGTCCGATCGGCGCGGCGCGCGTCGGCTACAAGGACGGCGAATACAGCCTGAACCCGTCGATGGACGAGGTGAAGGAGGGCGAGCTCGACCTGGTCGTCGCCGCCACCCACGACGCGGTGATGATGGTCGAATCCGAAGCCAAGGAGCTTTCGGAAGAGGTCATGCTCGGCGCCGTGCTGTTCGCCCATGACGAGATCAGGAAGGTCGTCGGCGCGATCATCTCCCTGGCCGAGAAGGCCGCCAAGGATCCGTGGGAAATGGCCGAGCAGGCCGATCTCAGCGCGGCCAAGAAGAAGCTCAAGGACCTGATCGGCAAGGACATCGCGGCGGCCTACAAGCTGACCGACAAGTCGGCCCGCTCGAACGCGCTGAACGAAGCCCGCGCCAAGGCGAAGGAAGCGTTTTCCGACGCCACGCCGCAGGACCAGATGGCCGCGCTCAAGCTCGTCAAGAAGCTCGAGGCCGAGATCGTCCGCACCGCCATCCTGAAGGACGGCCAGCGGATCGACGGGCGCACCACCACGCAGATCCGCCCGATCGAGGCGATCGTCGGCTTCCTGCCGCGCACCCACGGCTCGGCGCTCTTCACGCGCGGCGAGACCCAGTCGATCTGCACGACGACGCTGGGCACCAAGGAATCGGAGCAGATGATCGACGGCCTCGTCGGCCTCTCCTACGAACGCTTCATGCTCCACTACAACTTCCCGCCTTATTCGGTCGGCGAAGTGGGCCGCTTCGGCGCGCCGGGCCGCCGCGAAGTCGGCCACGGCAAGCTGGCGTGGCGGGCGCTGCACCCGGTGCTGCCCACGCATGACGAGTTCCCGTACACGATCCGCGTCCTCTCCGACATCACCGAGTCCAACGGCTCCTCGTCGATGGCGACGGTGTGCGGCGGCTCGCTGTCGATGATGGACGCCGGCGTGCCGCTCAAGCGGCCGGTGTCGGGCATCGCGATGGGCCTGATCCTGGAGGGCAAGGACTTCGCCGTCATCAGCGACATCCTGGGCGACGAGGATCATCTCGGCGACATGGACTTCAAGGTGGCCGGCACGTCCGAGGGCATCACGACGATGCAGATGGACATCAAGATCGCCGGCATCACCCGGGAGATTTTCGAGACCGCGCTCAACCAGGCCAAGGACGGCCGCGCCCACATCCTGGGCGAGATGGCCAAGGCGCTCGATCACACCCGCGAGGAGCTTTCCGCCCACGCGCCGCGGATCGAGACGATGCAGATCGACAAGGCGAAGATCCGCGACGTGATCGGCACCGGCGGCAAGGTGATCCGCGAGATCGTCGCCACCACCGGCGCCAAGGTCGACATCGACGACGAGGGCGTGATCAAGATCAGCTCGTCGGACCTCAGCCAGATCGAGGCGGCCCGCGTGTGGATCGCCGGCATCGTCGAGGAGGCGGAAGTCGGCAAGATCTACACCGGCAAGGTGGTCAACATCGTCGATTTCGGCGCGTTCGTGAACTTCATGGGCGGCAAGGACGGCCTCGTCCACGTCTCCGAGATGAAGAACGAGCGGGTCGAGAAGCCGACCGACGTCGTCTCCGAAGGCCAGGAAGTGAAGGTCAAGGTCCTCGAGATCGACCCGCGCGGCAAGGTCCGCCTGTCGATGCGCGTCGTCGACCAGGAGACCGGCGAGGAACTGGAAGACACCCGCCCGCCGAGGGAACCGCGCGAGCGTGGCGATCGCGGGCCGCGGCGTGACGGCGACCGGGGTGGCCGTGGCGGCGGCGACCGTGGCGGTCGCGGCGGCGGCCGGGATCGCGGCCCGCGCCGTGACGGCGAAGGCCGTGGCGGCGAGCGCGGCGACCGGGGCGGCGACCGTCCCCGGCGCGACAATGACGGCGGCGACAACGGGCCGGAGCCTGAGTTCGCACCGGCGTTTTTGACCCGCGACGACGACTGATCGGAGCGGCCTCAAGCCGCCCTTCAGCCCGACTGAAACGAAAAGCCCCGCGAGCGATCGCGGGGCTTTTTTTTGGTTTTCGCCGCCGACACTTTGGAGAGCCGACGACATTTCATTTCCGTATCGGCCCGACATCGGGCAAGCTGACCGAGGCACTTAGGCGAAGATTTCAGGGGAAGTGGAATCGGCCATGGGCGCAGTCTGCCGTCATCATCATCCGCATTCCGGCTGCTGCCAGTGCGGCACGCCGGAGACGCTGGCGGCCTTCCGGCGGATCGAGGCCGATCTTTCGCGGCGGCAGATGCTGGGGGGCAGCGCCGCCGTCATCGGCATGTTCGCGGGCTTCGGCCTGCCCGCGCATGAGGCGCGGGCGCAGACGCCGGGGCGGCCGCTGCTGCTGACCAATTTGCGGCTGTTCGACGGGACGGCCCTGCGGATGCGCGAGGGCGTGGACATATTGATCGAGGGCGAGCGGATCGCCGCCTTGCCCC
Organism: uncultured Sphingosinicella sp.; assembly: GCA_964614625.1. GTDB lineage: Bacteria > Pseudomonadota > Alphaproteobacteria > Sphingomonadales > Sphingomonadaceae > Allosphingosinicella. Next base: position 2,615 of record CAZTPD010000132.1, read on the forward strand.
GGCGCGGCCAGGGGCCGGGCGAGGCCGAGACGGTGGATTGCGGCGGGCGCGCCGTCATCCCCGGCCTGATCGACGCGCACTGGCACACCACCCTGGTCGCGGTGAGCCAGATCGTGGCGATGACGCAGGATATCGGCTTCGTCCACCTGATGGCGGGGCGCGAGGCGGGGGCGACGCTGCGGCGCGGCTTCACCACGGTGCGCGACGTGGGCGGGCCGGCCTTCGGGCTGAAGATGGCGATCGACCGGGGCGTGATCGACGGGCCGCGCATCTTCCCCTCCGGCGCGATGGTCTCGCAGACGTCGGGGCACGGCGATTTCCGGCTGCTCAGCGCGCTGCCGCGCACCGGCGCGACCCCGGCCGACCATAGCGAGGCGAGCGGGGTCGCGGCGATCGCCGACGGCGTGGACGAAGTGCTGCGCCGGACGCGCGAGCAATTGATGAAGGGCGCCAGCCAGATCAAGATCATGGCGGGCGGCGGCGTCGCCTCGCAATATGATCCACTCGACGCCACCCAATATACCGAGGCGGAGATGCGCGCGGCGGTCGCGGCGGCGGCGGACTGGGGCACCTATGTCTGCGCCCATGTCTATACGCCCGGCGGCATCCAGCGGGCGGTGCGCGCCGGGGTGAAATCGATCGAGCACGGCCAGCTCGCCGATCAGGCGACGGCGCGGATGATGGCGGACAACGGCGTGTGGTGGAGCATCCAGCCCTTCCTCGCCGACGAGGACGCCAACCAGTATAGCGACCCGCGCGCCGTCGCGAAGCAGCGGGAGGTGGCCGAAGGGACGCTGCGCGCCTTCGACCTCATCGAGCGCCTCGGCATCAAGGCCGCCTTCGGCACCGACATATTGTTCAGCCCCGCGGGCGGCGTCAGCCAGGGGCGGCAGCTCGCCAAGCTCGCGCGCTTCATGCCGCCGCTGGCGGCGCTGCGCATGGCGACCGGGGCGGCGGGAGAGCTGCTGGCGCTGTCGGGCGAGCGGGCGCCTTATGCGGGGCGGCTCGGCGTCATCGCCGAAGGGGCGCTGGCGGACCTGCTGGTCGTGGACGGCGATCCGGAACGCGATCTCGCCTGGCTCGACACGCCCGACGCCAGCCTGCGCCTCATCATGAAAGGCGGGCGCGTCTTCAGGGATATGCTGAGACAGAGGCAGGGATGAAGCGCCCGGAACGAGCCGCCCTGCGCGCGGCTGGGGCGCGGCGGGCTTCGGGGTGGACTCGCGCCGCATATGGGAGAAGAATGGCCGGGCTCTGAACGGGTGTGTTCGACGATTGGTTCGCCATCGATCCGGAGCGGGGGGCATGACAGGCATTTCGACGGTCGCTGCGACGACTCGTGCCTTGCGACGCGGGTCGTCCGGGTTCGGGAGAGCGGCAAGGGCGCGCGGCGCGGGAGGGCGGCGCATCGGCGCCGGGTTGGCGCTTTTCTGCCTGGCCGCGATGGCTCTCCCGGCCGCCGTCGCCGCGCAGGATGCCGGCCAAGCAAACGACGCGGCGGCGGCAGACGATGCCCGACCGCCGCTTTCCTATGAACAGCAGGTCAGCGAGGCCGAGGCGGCGCGGCGCGCCTATGAGGAAGAGCTCGCGCGCCGGCAGGCGGAGCAGGAACGGGCCGAGGCGGACTATCAGGAACGCCTGCGCGAATATGAGGCCGATCCCGCCGTCCAGCGCGCGCGCGCCAGCAGTTGCGAAGCGCAGAACGCCGTCCATCGCGAACGGGCGGGACGGGTCGGCCGGTTCCTCGGCGGCGTGGTCGGGAGCGTCGCCGGCGAGAGCGCCGCCAACCGCACCGAAGGCTGGGTAACGCGCCTCGGCACCAGCGTCGGCGAGGCGATCTCGAGCCTGCTCAATTGCACCGAGCAGGCGCAGGCCGAGGCCGCCACCGAGGAGGCGCTGGCCGGCGGCGTCGGCACGACCGTGACATGGACCAGCGAATCGCGCCCCAACGTGACCGGATCCTCGACCGTCACCGCGCTCGAGGATCGCGAGGACGGCGGCCGGTGCCTGACCGTCACCGACATCGTCATCGTCGACGGCGAGGAGACGCGCGCGCCCAAGCGGATGTGCCGGATCCCGCCCTCGAACCGGTTCGTGCGGGTCTGAAGGGCGCGCGCCCGAAGCGCCTCAGAGCAGCGACCAGATCTGGTGCGCGCAGAGTATCACGAACAGGGCGCTCGCCGCCGCCAGCAGGGCGTTGGAGAGCCAGCCGGAGCGCCATTCGGCGGGGACGCGGCTTGAATTGAGCAGCCACATCAGGGTGAGCGCCAGGAAGGGCATGAAGAAGGCCCCGAAGGCGCCATAGGCGATGATGAGGGCGAAGGGCTGGCCGAGCAGCAGCAGCGCCATCGGCGGGATTGTGAGCCACAGCACGTAGAGGCGGAACGGGGTGGAGCGGTCGAGATCGGCCGGAGCGGCGCCGGCCTCGCCCGGCGCGTGGCGCAGGCTGCGCACGAAATCGGCGAAGAGGAGGGAGACGCCCTGCCACACGCCGAGCAGCGAGGAGAAGGTGGTCGCCGCGAAGCCGATCAGGAAGATGGTGGCGACGGTGGGGCCGAAGCGGTCGGCGAGGACGGCGCCGAGATCGAGCAGGCCGCGATCGCCGCCCGCCAGCGCGATCCGCGCCGCGTGGAGCAGCTCCGCGCCGACGACCAGCATCGCGATCACGAAGATGCCGGTGGCGGTATAGGCGACGCGGTTGTCGAGCCGCATCATCCCGATCCAGGCCGGACTGCGCCAGCCCTTCGCGTTCACCCAATAGCCGTAGGCGGCGAGCGTGATCGTGCCCCCCACCCCGCCGATCAGGCCGAGCGTGTAGATCGCCGAGCCGGGCGGCAGCGTGGGGACGAGGCCGGTCGCCATGTCGCCGAGGTTCGGCGCGACCAGGACGGCGAGGCCGACGACGGTGACGAACATCACGGCGATGAAGAATTTCATCACCGCCTCGAACACGGCATAGCGGTTGAACAGGACGAAGAGCGCGCCGAGCAGGCCGGCAAGCGCGCCCCACGCCCAGAAGGGCAGCACGCCTGGGAACAAGGCGGCGAGCGGCAGCGCCGTCGCGCTCATCGCCGTGCCGCCATACACGAAGCCCCACAGGACGATGTAGATGCCGAAATACCAGCTCGTCCACGCGCCCAGCGAGCGCCAGCCATCGAGCATGGTCGAGCCGGTGGCGAGATGGTAGCGGCCCGTCCCTTCGGCGAGCG
>CAZTPD010000133.1:0-5812 GCA_964614625.1 uncultured Sphingosinicella sp.
CGGTGCGCCGGCTGACCGCGCCGGAGCTGCGCGGGCTGCTCGCCGGCTGGTGGGCGCATGAGGGGCAGGAGCCGCCGGAGGGCGACTGGCGGGTGTGGCTGATGCTGGCCGGGCGCGGCTTCGGCAAGACCCGCGCCGGCGCCGAATATGTGAGCGCCAGGGCGCGCGCCGACGGATCGCTGCGCATCGCGCTGGTCGGCGCCACGCATCGCGAGGCGGCGGAGGTGATGGTGCTGGGCGAAACCGGGCTGAAGGCGGTGGCGCGCGCCGACGAGGATCTGCTCTATTATCCGAGCCGGGGGCTCGTCGAATTCGCGAGCGGGGCGCGGGCCTTTCTCTATTCCGGGCGGAGTCCGGGCAAGCTGCGCGGGCCGCAGCACCACCTCGCCTGGTGCGACGAGCTGGCGAAATGGCGCTGGCCGGAGGAGACATGGACGAACCTGATGCTCGGGCTGCGGCTGGGCGACGGGGCGCGGGCGGTGGCGACGACGACGCCCAAGCCGATCGCGCTGATCAAGGCGCTGATCGAGGAGGAGGGCACGCGGGTGACGCGCGGGCGCACCTGGGACAATGACAGCCTGCCGACCGATTATGTGGACGCGATGACCCGGCTTTACGGCGGGACGCGGCTGGGGCGGCAGGAACTGGAAGGCGCGCTGATCGACGAGGCGGAAGGCGCCCTGTGGACGCGGACGCTGATCGAGGCGCGCCGGGCCGAGGCGCCGGAGACCCTTCGGCGGGTGGTGATCGGCGTCGATCCGCCGGCGAGCGCGACCGGCGACGAATGCGGGATCGTGGCCTGCGGGATCGACGCGGACGGGATCGGCCATGTGCTCGGCGACCACAGTGTCGGCGGGAAGAGCCCGGAAGGCTGGGCGCGCGCGGTGGTGCGCGCGGCGGAGCTGTGGGAGGCCGAGCGGGTGATCGTGGAGACCAACCAGGGCGGCGAGATGGTCGAGGCGGTGCTGCGCGGCGCGGACTGCGCGCTGCCGGTCAAGGCCGTCAAGGCGCGCTTCGGCAAGGGCCGGCGGGCCGAGCCGGTGGCGCAGCGTTTCGAGGCGGGCAAGGCGCGGTTCGCGGGGAGCTTTCCCGAGCTGGAGGACCAGCTCTGCGGGATGACCGTGGCGGGCTATGACGGGCCGGGGCGCTCGCCGGACCGGGCGGACGCGATGGTGTGGGCGATGGGGGAATTGCTGCTGGGGAAGGAGAGGGCGCCGCGGGTGCGGGGGTTGTAGGTACCGACCGGCCTTTTGCAGATCGTCATACCGGCGCAGGCCGGTATCCAGACCAAGGCCGCGATTCGTTTGAAGGGCTGGACCCCGGCCTTCGCCGGGGTGACGATTCGCCCGGGCGGAGACCGGAACCCGAAGACGGCCTCGTCTCAGAACGGTATCCCGTAATAGCCGTAGACGCGCTCGCCGTAGACGCGGTCCCAGGTGGGTTCCTGGTCGCGCTCGTAATAGGGCGCGGCTTCGATCCGCTCCTTGTCGAGATCGACGACATAGCCGCCCTTGTCGGTGTCGTAGTCGAGCGCGTCCCAGGGGAGGGGATAGTAACGCTCGCCCAGGCCGAACAGGCCGCCGAAGCTGAGCACCGCATAATCGACGCGGCCGCTGCGCTTGCCGACCATGAAGTTCTTGACCGAGCCGAGCTTTTCGCCGGCGCGATTGTAGACCGAGGTGCCCTCGACCTTGTCGGAGGCGATGAGATCGCGCGTCTCGCTGCGCTCGATGGTGCGATCGACGGTGGCGTTGGCCATGATGGATTGCTCCTCGTTTCGGGGGGTTAAGGGTTTGGATTCAACGATTTGACGCTTGCCGCGTTCCGCGCGGCGGGCCGGTCCGGGGGAAATCGTCGGCGAGCGCCGGCGCACGAAGGAGAGAGGCATGAAATGGTGGTTCGGCCGCAAGGCCGCCCGGGGCGCCGGGCGGCCTTTTCTGTTCGGCGGATGGGGTGTGGGCGTAAGCGGGGAGCCCTGGCCGCGTTCCTATGAGGCGCGGGTGCGGGAGGCCTATCTCGGCAATCCGATCGCGCAGCGGGCGGTGCGGCTGGTGGCGGACAGCGTGGCCTGGGCGCCGGTTTATGGGTTGGTGGAGTCGGGTGAAGAGCCCCTCCACCGGCTTCGCCGGTCCCCCTCCCCTGCAAATGCAGGGGAGGAAATGGTGACGCCCGCTCTCTTGGAGGCCGTCGCGACGCATTTGCTGTTGCACGGCAATGCGTTCGTGCGGGTGATCGAGGATGGGGAGGGGGCGCCGGCGGAGCTGTTCGCGCTCAGGCCCGAGCGGGTGACGGTCGAGGCGGATGCGCGGGGGTGGCCGGCGGCTTATCGGTACAAGGTGAAGGAGAGCGTGAGCCGGATCGCGGCGCGGGACGGGCTGGGGCGGCCGGGGCTGGTGCATCTGCGCTTCGCCCATCCGCTCGACGATCATTACGGGCTGGGCTGCCTGGGCGCGGCGGCGCCGGCGGTGGCGGTGCATGACGCGGCGGCGCGGTGGAACAAGGCGCTGCTCGACAATGCGGCGCGGCCGTCCGGCGCTTTGGTCTACGAGCCGGGGGACGGGGCGGCGCTTTCGGCCGAGCAGTTCGAGCGGCTGCGGGGCGAGATGGAGGCGCGCTTTTCCGGGAGCGGCAATGCCGGGCGGCCGATGCTGCTGGAAGGCGGGCTCAAATGGCAGGCGATGAGCCTGACGCCGGCCGACATGGAATTTTCCGAGCTGAAGGCGGCGGCGGCGCGGGAGATCGCTCTCGCCTTCGGGGTGCCGCCGCTGCTGCTCGGGCTGCCGGGGGACGCGACCTACGCCAATTACAAGGAGGCGAACCGGGCGCTGTGGCGGCTGACCGTGCTGCCGCTGGCGGAGAAGATATTGCGCGGGATCGGCGACGCGCTGGGGGCGTGGTGGCCGGGGCTGCGGCTGGCGATCGACGTCGACCAGGTGACGGCGCTGGCGGAGGACCGCGAGCGGCTGTGGGGACAGGTCAATGCGGCGGAGTTCCTGAGCGACGGCGAGAAGCGGGAGATGCTGGGGTTCGGGCCTCAGCGTCATGCTGAACTTGTTTCAGCATCCAGCGACGAACCGACGCGCGGATGACGAAATGGACCCTGAAACAAGTTCAGGGTGACGGTCTGGGGATATGGCAATGACAACCAACAACGCATCGATGCTGGCGCTGCTTGTCGCGCAGGCGGAGGGGCAGGGGGCCGATATGGTGACGCTGCGCGCGCTGATCGAGGAGGCGAGCGGGGTGGGCGCGGAGCGGGCGCTCGCCGCGATCGGGCTGACCGACGACAATGCGCGGCGGGACATGGATGAATTGCGCGAATTGCTGCGGGCCTGGCGCGACGCGAAGAGGTCGGCGCGCGAGGCGGTGGTGAGTTGGCTGGTGCGGATCGCGCTGGCGGTGCTGGTGGCGGGGATCGCGCTTCGGGCCGGGTTGCTGGAGATGTTGCGTGGGTAGGTTTGCCCGCCCCCCAACCCCCTCCCGCAAGCGGGAGGGGGAGTTGCGCTTTGCCGGTTATGCGGCCGTGTTCGGGCATCCGGATCGGGGCGGGGACGTGGTGCGGGCCGGGGCGTTCGCGCGGAGCCTCGCGCGGGGGGCGGGGGCGGTGCCGCTGCTGTGGCAGCACGATCCGGCGCGGCCGATCGGGCGGGTGGAATATCTGAAGGAGGACGCGCGCGGGCTGCGGGTGATCGGGCGGCTGGTCGACGGGCGCGCGGCGCGGCTGCTGGCGGCGGGGGCGGTGCGGGGGCTGAGCTTCGGCTATCGGGTGAAGGCGGCGGCCGGCGAGGGGCCGCGCGAGCTTCGGGAGCTGGAGCTGGTCGAGGTGAGCCTCGTCAGCCTGCCGATGCAGCCCAGGGCGCGGGTGCACGCGATCGAGAAGGGCTGAGGCTCCCGGCGCCGCCGGAGTCCAGACGTGACGGCGCTGACGGCCGGGACGGCTCCCCCGGCCTCGGGAAAAGAAATGATCGGTGTTCTTGGGTCCCGGATCAAGTCCGGCATGACGGATGGGGAGTGTCAGATGCCGAGCCATTGGAGGCCGCCGGGCAACTCGTCCGCGCTGTAGAGCAACTGGAGGACGCGGCGGCGCGCCGGGCGGACGGCGCGGGCCGAGGCGTGGAGGATCGGGGTCGCATAGGCCCAGACATCGCCCGCAGCGGCCGTGCAGGCGATCCGGGCATGAGCGGCGGCGGCGGCCGCGACCGCGTCTTCCGCCAGCCGCCCGAGGCGGTGCGAGCCGGGAAGGATGAGGAGCGGGGCGTTGTCGGCGTCCACGGGATCGAGATGGATGCGCAGGGTCAGCATCCTTTCGAGCAGGTCGAAGGGCGGCACGGCATGAGGGATGCCGTGCTTCACCGTCCAGTCGCCGAACCCCGGCACGTCGAGGCGCGCGCGGACGGCGATGGTGCGGTCCTGATGCCAGCCGAGCGCCCAGTTCCGGGCCGGCGACTTGTCGAACAAGGTGGCGCGGACGGGCTTTGCCGCAGGGCCGAGCAGCGACGTCGCGATCGCGTTGGCCGGGCGAACGGCGTCTGAAAGACCCATGATCGGCTTGAGGCGCGCGCCGGGGCGGTCGTCCGCCAGGGCGGCGAACAGCGCCGCAAGGCGCGCGATCCCGGCCGTCGGGAAGGCGGCGGGAAAGTGCTCCGCGCCATCGCGATCGAGCTGAATCTTAGGGCTCATGTCGGCGGCATGAAGGGAAGATGGATGCCGGATCAAGTCCGGCATGACGGTTTGCGGGTTTCAATCGAGGAGAGACGGTGATGATCGAAGTGAAGGCGGATGCGCTGGAGGCGTCGTTCGAGGCGCTGGAGCGGGAGGAGGATGAGGTCGCCGTGTTGCGCGGCGAGGTGGCGGCGTTGAAGGCGCGGGTGGCCGAGGGGGCGCGGCCGGCGCTGGACGGGACGAAAAGCGAGGCCCTTCGGCACGGCTCGGGACAGGGCTCGCCCTTCGTGGAGCGGTATCTGCGCCAGGGGCTGGAGGCCGGGGTGGAGCTGAAGGCGATGTCGGGGGCGAGCGACGCGGCGGGGGGCTATGCCGTGCCGGACGAGCTGGACGCGGCGATCGAGCGGACGCTGGCGGCGGTGTCGCCGATCCGGGCGATCGCCAATGTCGTGAAGGTGGGCAGCGCCGGCTATCGCAAGCTGGTGACGAGCGGCGGGACGCCCTCGGGCTGGGCCGCCGAGACGGGCGCGCGGGCGGAGACGGACACGCCCGTCTTCCACGAGGTCGCGCCGCCCTTCGGCGATCTCTACGCCAATCCGGCGGCGTCGCAGGCAATGCTCGATGACGCGGCGTTCGACGTCGAGGGCTGGCTGGCCGGCGAGATCGCGGCCGAGTTCGCGCGGGCGGAAGGGGCGGCGTTCGTGTCGGGCAACGGGACGAACAAGCCGCGCGGCTTCCTCGCCGCGCCCAATGCGGCGACGGGGGACGGGGCGCGCCCGTTCGGGACGCTCCAGTTCATCAGCACGGGCGTCGCGGGCAATTTTCCGGCGAGCAATCCGCAGGACAAGCTGATCGATCTCGTCCAGGCGCTGCGCTCGCCGTACCGGCAGGGGGCGGTGTTCGTGATGAACTCGGCGACGGCGGCGCGCATCCGCAAGTTCAAGACGACGGACGGGGCGTTCATCTGGCAGCCGGGGCTGGCGAGCGGACAGCCGGACAGCCTGCTGGGCTATCCGGTGGTCGAGGCCGAGGACATGCCGGACGTGGCGGCGGATTCGCTGTCGATCGCCTTCGGCAATTTCAGGGCGGGATATCTGATCGCCGAACGGGGCGAGACGCAGGTGCTGCGCGATCCCTTCACCAACAAGCC
>CAZTPD010000134.1:0-5764 GCA_964614625.1 uncultured Sphingosinicella sp.
CCGCCGCGATCCACGCGCCGCCGATCCAGCAGCCGACCGAGCCGGCGCCGTGGATCGCGACATGCGGGTTTTCGGGCAGCTCAGCCACGTCCGCGATAGGGCGCGACGCCCTGATCCGGCACCCACAGCCCCTCCGGCGGCGCGCCGGACTGCCAGAAGACGTCGATCGGGATGCCGCCGCGCGGATACCAGTAGCCGCCGATGCGGAGCCAGCGCGGCCTCATCTCCGCGACGAGCCGCTCGCCGATGCCGACCGTCACCGCCTCGTGGAAACCCGCATGGTTGCGGAAGGCGGCGAGGAACAGCTTCAGCGACTTGGATTCGACGATGGTCTCGCCGGGGGCATAGTCGATGACGAGATGGGCGAAATCGGGCTGTCCGGTGACCGGGCAGAGCGAGGTGAATTCGGGCGCGGCGAAGCGCACCAGATAGAGCGCGCCCGCGCGCGGGTTCGGTACATAATCGAGCACCGCTTCCTCCGGCGAGGCGGGGAGGGGGCTTTGATGGCCGAGATGGGTGAGCGTCATGGGACGGCTTCTAGACATTCTCCAATCCCCCTCCAATCCCCTTGAAACGGAGGGGGTGAAACTGCGAGCGTCAGGCGATGTCGAGCGAGGTCTCGCCGTCCCAGATCACGACGCGGTCGCCGACGTTCACGACATCGAACAGCAGCGCCGCGAACGCCCTGGGCAGGCCGACGCAGCCGCGCGTCGCCATGTCGTCGGCCAACTCGGGCGAGCCGTGGACGGCGATGCCGTCCCAGGTGAGGCGCAGCATGTGCGGCATCGGCGCGTCGTAGAGGTTCGACCAGTGATCGGCGCGCTTCTGCAGGATCGGGAAGCTGCCCGTCGGCGTCGGCTTGTTGTCGGCGCCGTAGATCAGGCTGGAGCGACCGATCTCGATGCCCGCGCGATAGACGGAGAGGACGCGGGCGCGGATGTTGACGACGACCACCGTCTCGCCCTCCGCCGGCGCGTTCTCGCCCGCCCAGACATATTCGCCGGGGCCGAGCCAGTGCGGGATGTCGAGCTCCCGGCGCACCTCGATGCCGGTGAGGCGCGGGGTGCCGGTGGTGGTGCCGGTCTCGGCGGACGCGGTATGGACGTGCTGCGCGGGCGCTGGCGCGGCCGGCGGGGCCGGATTGCGCGCGGAGACGAATTGCGGCGTGGTCTGGAAGAGGATCGCCGCGCCCACCGCGAAGGCGGCCAGCTTGACCGCGATCCACAGGTTCCGACTCGTCAGTGCATTCGTCATGGCCACCGCTTTCACGCCCGCGCCGCCGCTGGGGCAAGCGCCTTGTCCCGGCTGTGCCCGATCGGGACAGGCGGGGCGCGAACCTTTCCGCCCCGCCGCGCGCGGAAAAGGGGATGCGAAACGCCGCGCGCTTCGGCTAAGCCATCGCCATGCCCGGAGCGCCGCAGGAACCGATCGCGCAGCGTCCCGCCGTCTCGGCGGTGGGGCTGGTGGTGGCGGGCGCGGCGGCGGTGGTCGTCCTGTGGTTCCTCGCCAAGATCGCGATGGCGGTCCTGCTGCTCTTCTTCGCCGCCGTGGTCGCCATCGCGCTCGCCGCGCCGGTCGACTGGCTGGTGCGCCGGGGCATGCCGCGCCATTTCGCCGCGCCGCTCGTGCTGCTGCTGTTCTTCGGCTCGCTGGTGCTGCTCGGCTGGCTGGTCATTCCCCGGCTGGTCGAGCAGATCGTGACGCTGGTGAACGGGCTGCCGGGCCTGATCCGCGAGGTCGAGCGCGAGATCGCCGGGCTGCTCGCCAACTATCCCGACCTGCAGGGTTTCGCGCGGCTGGACGGCAACGGCGCCAATCTGGTGCCCACCGCGCTCAACATCTTCTCGGGCGTCGGCACCTTCTCGCTCTCGCTGGTCGGCGGAATCGCGGTCACGATCATCTTCCTCAGCACCATCGCCTATATCGTGCTGGACCCGGAGCCGATCGTGAAGGCCTATATCGGCAGCCTGCCGGTCGAGCATCGCGCGGCGGGCGTGCGCGCCTATCGCCGCGCCGCGCGCTCGGTGGTCGGCTGGGCGCGGGCGAGCTTCGTGGTCGGCGCGTTGCAGGCGATCGCGGTGCTGATCTTCCTCACCTGGATGGAGGTGCCGGGCGCCCTGGTCTGGGCGGCGCTCGCCTTCTTCGCGGACTTCATCCCGCGCATCGGCGGCTACATCATGGCCTTCCCGCCGGTCGTGCTGGCGCTGGGGCAGGGGCCGATGACGGCGGTGTGGATCGCGGTCTTCTACATCGTCAGCAACGAGATACTGGGCAGCGTGGTGGCGCCCAAGATCAGGGGCGCGACGATGCAGGTCCATCCCGTCCTCATCATCTTCTTCACGCTCGCCTTCGCGCTCGCCTTCGGGCTGATCGGCGCGATCGTGGCGACGCCGGCGGCGGCCTTCGCGGCGGCCTATTACGGCGAATTCTACATGAAGCGACCGGCCGCCCGGATCGCTGCCCGCTGAACCGACGACAGGAGAGACTTCTTGACCAAGCGCAGCCTTGCCATCCTCGCCGCCCTCGCTCTGTCCGGCGGGCTCGCCGGTACCGTCGCCGCCCAGCCTGCGGGCGAAGCGCGCGCCGCGACCAAGGGGCCGCCCGCCGACCGGGAGCCCAACGTCTCGGTGACGCACCATAGCGGCACGTTCGGCGGGCAGCGGATCAGCTACACGGCGACGGCGGGCGAGACCTTCCTGCGCGCCGAGGACGGCACGCCGCGCGCGGCGATCTTCTCCACCTCCTATGTCCGCGAGCCGCGCGATCCCAATCGCCCGGTGACCTTCCTGTTCAACGGCGGGCCGGGCTCCGGCTCGGTCTGGCTGCACATGGGCGCGTTCGGACCGCGCTACGTCGCCATCCCCTCCGACGCGCGCGACGACGGCGCGCCGCCCTACCCGATCCTCGACAATCCCCACAGCCTGCTCGACGTCACCGACCTCGTCTTCATCGATCCGGTCGGCACCGGCTTCTCCCACGCGCTGGGCGACACCAACCCGCAGGACTTCTGGGGCGTGACCCGCGACGCCCAGTCGGTCGCGCAGTTCATCCGGCTGTGGCTGAACGACAATGACCGCTGGAACTCGCCCAAGTTCCTGGGCGGCGAGAGCTACGGCACGACCCGCACGGCCGCCGTGCTCAACCAGATCGAGGGCGCCTATAACGACGTCTCGCTGAACGGCATCATCCTCATCTCGACGGTTCTCGACTTCGGCGCGGGCGCCGACACGCCGGGCAACGAGATGACCCATATCCTGAATCTGCCGACCATGGCCGCCACCGCTTTCTATCACGGCAAGGCGCAGGCACCGTCCGTCGAGGCCTTCGTCGAGGAGGCGCGGCGCTTCGCGCGCGGCCCCTATGCGCAGGCGCTGCTCCAGGGACAGGCGCTGGGCGCCGACGAGCGCGCCTCCGTGCGCCGCGAGCTGGCCCGCTTCACCGGCCTTTCCGAGACCTATCTGGAGCAGGCGGACCTGCGCGTCGTCCCGTCGCGCTTCTACAAGGAGCTGCTGCGCGACCGGGGGCTGACCGTCGGCCGGCTCGACAGCCGCTATACGGGCCGGGATTACGACAATGCCGGCGAGCGGCCGGACAACGATCCCAGCTTCTACGGCATCGACGGCGGCTATACGGTGGCGATCAACCAGCATGCCCGCGAGTTCCTCGGCTACCGCACCGACCGCTCCTATGTGACGATCGGCCCGGTGGGGCCGTGGGACTGGCGGATCGGCGGCGGGCGCGACAACGACGTCTATGTCAACGTCACGCCCTATATCGGCCGCGCGCTCCGGGAGAATAGCGGCCTGCGCGTGTTCGTGGGGCAAGGCTATTACGATTTCGCCACGCCCTTCTTCGCCGCCGAATATGCCCTCTCGCGCACCGGCATCCCGCAGGATCGCATCCATTACGAATATTACGAATCCGGCCACATGATGTATGTCCGCGACGAGGACCGGGAGAAGCTGTCGCGCGACGTGCGGGCCTTCATCCGGGCGCGCTGAGCGATGGATCTGGGCATCGCCGGGCGCAACGCGCTGGTCTGCGCCTCGAGCCGGGGGCTGGGCCGGGCCTGCGCGACCGCGCTGGCGCGGGCCGGGGCGCGGGTCGCGATCAACGGCGTGGACGCGGACCGGCTGGCCCGGACGCGCGACGAGATCGCCGCCGAGACCGGCGCGGAGGTGATCGCAATCGCCGCCGACGTCTCCAGCCCGGCGGGGCGCGACGCGCTGGTCGCGGCGCTTCCCCATGTCGACATCCTGGTCAACAACAATGGCGGGCCGCCGCCGCGCGATTTCCGCGCCGTCGATCATGACGCGATGCTGGCCGGGTTGGAGGCCAACATGATCGCCCCGGCCCAGCTCATCCAGGCGGTGATCGACGGGATGATCGAGCGGCGCTTCGGCCGGATCGTCAACATCACCTCCGCTTCGGTGAAGGCGCCGCGCGCCGGGCTCGACCTGTCCAGCGGCGCGCGGGCCGGGCTGACCGGCTTCGTCGCCGGCGTCGCGCGCTCGGTCGCCCACGCCAATGTGACGATCAACAACCTGCTGCCCGGATCGTTCGACACCGACCGGATCGCCGTGTTGGTGGAGAACCGGGCGCGACGGACCGGGTCGAGCAACGACGAAGCGCGCGCGCACATGGCCGCCGCCATCCCCGCCGGGCGGTTCGGCGATCCGGCCGAGTTCGGCCAGGCCTGCGCCTTCCTCTGCTCGGCCGGGGCGGGCTATATCACCGGGCAGAATCTGCTGATCGACGGCGGCGGCTTTCCGGGGGCGTTCTAGGGGTGGCGATGGACCTGCTCGTTTCGACCGAATGGCTCGCGGCCGAGCTGGGCGCGCCGGACCTGCGCGTGCTCGACGCGAGCTTCTTCCTGCCCGGATCGGGGCGGGACGCGCGCGCCGAATATGAGGCGGCGCACATTCCCGGCGCGACGTTCTTCGACATCGACGCGATCGCCGATCCGGACAGCCCGTTGCCGCACATGCTGCCGCCCGCCTTCCTCTTCGCCAGCCGAGCGCGGGCGCTGGGACTGGGCGACGGCGACCGGATCGTCGTCTATGATAATTCCCCGCTGCACAGCGCCGCGCGCGCCTGGTGGATGCTGAAAGTATTTCAGGCCAGGAATGTCGCGATCCTTGACGGGGGCTTTCAGAAATGGACGGCGGAGAGGCGGGCCGTCGAGAATGGAGCGCCGCAGATTCGACAGGGTCATTTTACGCCCGAACCCTGGTACGGACTGCTGGCGCAGAAGGATGATATCGCCGGAGCCATTGCGCCAAGCGAGCCTGAAGTGGTGGATGCGCGGTCCGCCGATCGATTTTCCGGCGACAAGCCGGAGCCGCGCGAAGGCGTGGAATCCGGCCATATCCCCGGATCGAAGAACCTGCCGCAAAGCAAGCTCTTCAATCCGGACAACACCTTCAGGCGTAGCGACGATCTGCAATCGGTGTTTGAAGCGGCTGGAGTCGACCTCGACAAGCCGATGATCACGACCTGCGGCTCCGGAGTGACAGCGGCGGTGCTGCTGTTCGGCGCCTATCTGCTCGGCAAGACCGATGTCAGGCTCTATGATGGCAGTTGGGCCGAATGGGGCGCCGATCCGTTTCTCAGAAAGGCGAAAGGCGCGGCATGAGCGAGCACAAGCCCGAGACGCGGCTGATCGAGGCCGGGCGGCGGCGGGAATGGACTCACCTGGAGGGCAAGCGCGGCGGCATCGTCAATCCGCCGGTCTGGCGCGCCTCCACCACCCTGTTCGACAGCG
>CAZTPD010000135.1:0-5665 GCA_964614625.1 uncultured Sphingosinicella sp.
AGATATTCGGTGACGGCGGTGGCGAGGACGGAGGGCAGCCCCTGCCCGCCATATTCCTCCGGCGCCGACAAGGTGGTCCAGCCGCCGGCGACGAACTGGTCATAGGCCTCCTTGAAGCCCTTCGGCGTCGTCACGCTGCCGTCGGCGTGGCGGGTGCAGCCTTCCTCGTCGCCGCTGCGGTTGAGCGGGTGCAGCACTTCCGACGCGAAGCGGCCGCCTTCGGAAAGGATCGCCTCGATCATGTCCGGCGTCGCGTTCTCGAAGCCGGGCAGGTTCGAATAGCGTTCGATGCCGAGCACCTGCTCGAGCACGTAGCGCGTGTCGCGGACCGGCGCGGTATAGCTGGGCATGTTCCTCTCCCGGAGCGTTACGGGGCGGGCGCGGTCTCCGCCGCTTCCACCATGGCGATGAATCGTTCGAGCTCGTCGATCGTGGCGTCGATGTCGATCTTCTGCTTGTTCAGCAGATCGACGCGGTGACGGCATTTCTCCAGCGTGACCCGGCGCTGCTCGTGGCGGCCGTCGCCGACATCGTAGAGATCGATCATCTCGCGGATGTCGGCGAGGCTGAAGCCGACGCGCTTGCCGCGCAGGATCCAGGCGAGGCGCGCCCGATCCCGCCAGGAATAGATGCGCGCCATGCCGCTGCGCTCGGGCGAGATCAGGCCCTCGTCCTCGTAGAAGCGCAGCGCGCGGGCGGTGACGCCGAATTCCTCGCAGAGCTGAGTGATCGTGTAGCTGCGCTCGTCCCGTTCGGACGCACGGTAATCGGAATGAAGCGCGGCTTCGGACATATGCCCGAGGCTAATTTACGTTGACGTTAGCGTCAATAACGACCCGATCACACATCGTCGTCGCCGACCGGGCCGCCCTCGGCCTCCCACTTGTTGATCGCGCGCACGTCCTTGCGGGCATATTTGAGCCGCACCCCCGCGCCGCCGCCATTTTCCGGGATGAAGACCGCCCCGCCCTCCTCCAGCGCCGCGCGCAGCCGGTCCACCTCGCTTGGCGTCAGTTCCGCCACGCCGGTCTCGAATCCGGCCAGCGCCGTCTCGTCGAGGCCGGCCAGGCGCGCGACATGATCGCGCGGCCATTGCGCCAGCGCCCGCGCCGCCCGGGCCAGGGGACCGTTGATCGTCACAGATTTCCTCCTCGTCGTCATCCCGGACGGCATAGCCGAGCCGCGCCGGATATCGAAGCCCCGGCGAGGTTGCAGATTCTTTACACACGGGGGGCGACAAGCCGGGCGCCGCCCCCTATATGCGCCGCCAACGGGGCGTGACTCTCGGGAAGGCCATGCTGACCACCCATCCTTACGACGACGACAAGCTGCGCGAGGAGTGCGGCGTCTTCGGCATCTGGGGCGCGGAGACCGCCGCCGCGGTGACGGCGCTCGGGCTGCACGCCCTCCAGCATCGCGGGCAGGAAGCCGCCGGCATCACCTCGTGGGACGGCGCCGCCTTCCACAGCCATCGCGCGATGGGCCATGTCGCCGGCAATTTCGACAACGATTCGGTGATCCGCGCGCTCGCCGGCAACGCCTCGATCGGCCATGTCCGCTATTCGACGACCGGCGAGACGGCGATGCGCAACGTCCAGCCGCTCTTCGCGGAGCTCTCCACCGGCGGCTTCGCGGTCGCGCACAACGGCAACATCTCCAACGCGATGCGCCTCAGGCGCGAACTCAACGCGCGCGGCTCGATCTTCCAGTCGACCAGCGACACCGAGGTCATCATCCACCTCGTCGCGACCTCGACCTTCCGCACCCTGCTCGACCGCTTCATCGACGCGCTCAAGCAGGTCGAGGGCGCCTACAGCCTGGTCTGCCTCACCAACGAAGGGCTGATCGCCTGCCGCGACCCGCTCGGCATCCGCCCGCTCGTCATGGGCCGGCTGGGCGAGGCCTATATCTTCGCCTCCGAGACGGTGGCGCTCGACGTGGTCGGCGCGACTTACCTGCGCACCGTCGAGCCCGGCGAGCTGGTGATCGTCTCCGAGCAGGGCGTGCGCTCGCTGCGCCCGTTCGCGGCGGAGCGGCCGCGCCCGTGCATCTTCGAGCATGTCTATTTCTCGCGGCCCGACAGCATCGTCGACGGCTCCTCGGTCTATTCGGTGCGCAAGGCGATCGGCGCGGAGCTGGCGCGGGAGAATCCGGTCGAGGCCGACTATGTCGTGCCGGTGCCCGATTCGGGCGTCCCCGCCGCGATCGGCTATGCCCAGGAAAGCGGCATCCCGTTCGAGCTGGGCATCATCCGCTCCCACTATGTCGGGCGCACCTTCATCCAGCCGGGCGATCAGGTCCGCCATCTCGGCGTGAAATTGAAGCACAACGCCAACAGCGCGCTGATCGCGGGCAAGAAGATCGTCCTTATCGACGATTCGATCGTACGCGGCACGACAAGCCTCAAGATCGTCCAGATGCTGCGCGAGGCCGGCGCGCGCGAGGTCCATATGCGGATCGCCAGCCCGCCGACGCGCCATAGCTGCTTCTACGGCGTCGACACGCCGGAGCGGAAGAAGCTGCTCGCCGCGCAGATGAACGTCGCGGAGATGAACCAGTATATCAAGGCGGACAGCCTCGCCTTCATCTCGATCGACGGCCTCTATCGCGCGCTCGGCGAGGCGATGCGCGACGAGGAGGCGCCGCAATATTGCGACGCCTGCTTCACCGGCGCCTACCCGACCCACCTCACCGACCATGAGGATGTGGAGCAGCAGGGCCAGCTCATCCCGGCGAAGAGCTACGCCTAAGCTTCATTCGTCACCCTGAACTTGTTTCAGGGTCCATCTTCGAGCATCCGCGGACTTCATCGAAATGGATGCTGAAACAAGTTCAGCATGACGGAGTGGAAATGACCGGATTTCTGACGAACAAGCTCGCCCTCGTGACCGGCGCGAGTCGGGGGATCGGCGCGGCGACGGCCGAGGCGCTGGCCGCGGCGGGCGCGCATGTCGTGCTGGCGGCGCGGACCGCGGAGGATCTGGAGACCGTCGAGGAGCGCATCCACGCCGCCGGCGGATCGGCGACGATCGCGCCGATCGATCTCGCCGAGCCGGGCAGCATCGCGAAGCTGGCGCAGGCGATCGGCGAACGCTGGCAGGCGCTCGACGTGCTGGTGCTGAACGCGGCGATGCTCGGCACGCTGGGGCCGGTCGCGCAGATCGACGGCAAGGAGCTGAACAAGCTCTTCACGCTGAACGTGCTGGCGCAGCAGGCGATGATCGCCGCCTTCGATCCGCTGCTGCGGCAGAGCGAGGCGGGCCGGCTGATCGCGATCTCGTCCGGCGTCGGCGCCGCGCCCCGCGCTTATTGGGGCGCCTATGGCGCATCGAAGGCCGCGCTCGAGGCGCTGACCACAAGCTACGGACAGGAAACGGAAAATATCAGCCGCGTGAAGGTCGCCATCGTCAATCCCGGGGCGACCCGCACCGAGATGCGCGCGCGCGCCTATCCGGGCGAGGACCCCGAGACGCTGAAGCCGCCCGCGGCCGTCGCCGAGGCGATCGTCGCGCTGCTCGCCGGCGATTTCGCCAGCGGCCATCGCCTCGCGCTCAATCGATAGGGAAATTGGAGCCGAGCATCGCGGTCAGGGCGCGGGCGGGCGGCTCCGCATAATCGGCCCCCTCGCCTTCCGGCCGCGTCATCGCGGCGAGGTGCAGCGCGTTGAACAGCCGCCCGAAGGCGCGCGCCTCATCGCCTTTGATGCCGTAGACCTCGGCCAGCATGGCACTCACGACCATCTCGCGCCGGTCGTCCGCCGCGCGGACGATGTCGGCGATTTCGGCATAATCGGCGGCGAGCGCGCGCACGCCCCGATCGAGCGCGGGATCGGAGACGCCGCTCAGCGACAGCAATGCCATCAGCCGCTGCATCGGCGGCCCCTCGCTCTGCGCGGCCTGCGCGACGATCCGCGCCTCGGCGCCGGCCCAATGTTCAGCCAGCGCGAGAGCGAGCGACCCAATCCCCTTGAAATACAATCGAAACGCGGCCTCATTCCGCGTCGCCCGACTGCACAGCCGCTCGACGGTGAGCGAGGCCGGGCCTTCGCGGCGGAGAAGCTGGACGGCCAGCGCGATCCAGTCGGCCTTGCTCGTCTCGGCGGGGCGGGCGTCGGTCATGCCGGCGGCGTAACCGATGGCCGGCACGGCGGCAAGGCGCTCACCCCTTCACCAGGGTGACCTGCGCAACGTCGATCCCGCCGCCCCGGAAGCCCCCTTCGCAATACATCAGATAATAGCGCCACAGATCGTGGAAGCTGTCCGCGAAACCGTCCGGAAGTCCCTTGCGCGCAACGGCTTCGTCATAGCGGCGGCGCCAGCGGCGCAGCGTCTCGGCATAATGGAGGCCATAGCCCTTCCGGTCCCGCCAGCTCAGCCCGGCCTCCTCCGCCATCCGCCGGAACCGGCCCTCCTCGATCAGCAGTCCGCCCGGAAAGATGTAGGTCTGGATGAAATCGGCATTGGCGGCATAGCCCTCGAACAGCTCACCGCGCATCGAGATGAACTGAAGCCCGGCGCGCCCGCCGGGCTTCAGCGCGCGCGCGACGGCCTCCAGATAAGCGGGCCAATATTCCTGCCCCACCGCCTCGACCATCTCGACGCTGGCCACCGCGTCGAACCGCCCGACCGCGTCGCGATAGTCGGTCAGCCGGATGTCGGTCCGCCCGGCGAGGCCGGCGCGGGCGAGGCGCGCGTCGGCATGGGCCTTCTGCGCCTCGGACAAAGTGAGGCCGACGACCTCCACGCCATAGTCCCGCGCGGCGATCTCGGCGAGGCCGCCCCAGCCGCAGCCGATCTCGAGCAGGCGCTGGCCGGGCTGGAGATCGAGCCGGTCGAGCAGCAGCCGGACCTTGCGCGCCTGCGCCGCCTCCAGCGGCTCGTCGGCGGCGATCGGCTCGGCGAAGATCGCGCTCGAATAGGTCATGCCCGGATCGAGCCAGGCGGCGTAGAAATCGTTGCCGAGGTCGTAATGGTGCGCGATGTTGCGGCGCGCGCGGGCCGGCGAATTGGCCCTGAGCGCATGGGCGACATGGTTGACCAGCTTCCACGGCCCCTTGGCCCGGCCGGCCTCGCCCAGGGTCGCGGCGTTGCGCATGAACAGGTCGAACAGGGCGACCGGATCGCCGCTCGCCCATTCGCCCTTCGCCCAGGCCTTGTACCAGCCGACCGACCCGGACGTGGCGAGCCGCACCAGCGCATGCCAGCTCCTGAGATGGACGCTCGCGACCGGCCCCGGCGCGCGATTGCCGAACATGCGCGTGGAGCCGTCCGGCAGCAGCGCCTCCAGCCGTCCTTCGGCGATGCCCCGGTCGATGGCGTCGAGCATGGGAGCGAAGCCGCCCGCGAACAGCCGCGCGAAGAACCCGCCTCCGGTGACGAAGCCCCGGTCCGCCGCGACAAGATGATTTCCCCTGCGCGTGGCCATGCCGGGTAAATGGGACGGAACGGGCATTGTGGCAAGCCGCTGCCATCCAGTTCCCGTCATTCCAGCGAAAGCTGGAATCCCGGTGCCTTCTGAAAAGCAAGGAAAGTAAGATTCCGGCTTTCGCCGGAATGACGTTCCTGGGCTAAATCTCCCGCGGTTCCTTGGTGACTTCCCAGGTCTGGCCCTTGGCGACGAGGGCCTGGAGGTCGGCGGCCTTGCCGGCGGTGGCGGCTTCGGTCTG
>CAZTPD010000136.1:0-5574 GCA_964614625.1 uncultured Sphingosinicella sp.
CAGCGCGACGCGCGCGGCAATCCGCAATTCGTCGGCGAAAGCAATATCGGCCACACGCCGATGGGTTCCGAGCTCGGCCTCGTCACCGGCCAGGCCTTCGACGTGAAGGTCCAGCCGACCGTCGAGCGCCGCGAGCGGGTGAGCGGCAATCGCTGGCGCACGACGATGCGCTATGTGCTGAGCAATGCCCGGCCCGACGCGGTTACGGTCGATCTGCTCCAGTCGGGCCTGTGGGGCGACACGCGCATTTCGGAGGAAAGCGCGCCCAGCCAGCGTCGTTCAGCCGATGAGGCGCTGTGGCGCGTGCCCGTCCCCGCCAATGGCGAGGCGGTGGTGACGGCGACCTTCGACACGCGTTTCTAGAGGGCGGTCGCGATGCGCATGGTGCGCTTGCCCGGACTGGTCGCGCTGGCAGCGTTCGCGTTGCCCGCGCTCGCACAGACCATCGTCAATTCGCCGGGCGCCGACGAAGTGGACGTGACCGTCTATCGGGATCCGAATCGCCCGGCCGACCGCGACCCGAACCTGCGCTTCCTGAACGGTTACGCGCTGATCAGCGAGACGCGGCGGGTCACCATTCCGGCCGGCGAATCGGACATCCGGTTCGAAGGCGTCGCCGGCGGCATCCTGCCGCAAAGCGCGATCGTGACCGGCCTGCCCGAGGGCATCGTGGAGCGCAACCGGGACGCCTATCTGCTCTCGCCGGCGACATTGCTCGATCGTTCGCTGGGGCGGCGGGTCCATCTGCGCCGCACGTCGCGCGCGACCGGTGCGGTGCGCGAGCATGAGGCGGTGGTGCGCTCCGGCGCGGGCGGCGCGGTCGTGCTGGAGACGGCGGACGGCTTCGAATCGCTGCGTTGCACCGGGCTCGCCGAGACGCCGGTCTACGATTCGGTGCCGGCGGAGCTTTCGGTGCGCCCGACCCTTTCGGTCCGCGCCCGCGCGGCGCAGCCGGTCACGGCGACCGTCACCCTGTCCTATCTGGCGAGCGGGATGGACTGGCAGGCCGATTATGTCGCCAGCCTCTCCGAAGACGGGAGCCGGATCGATCTGTTCGCCTGGCTGACGCTGGCGAGCAGCGATGAAACGAGCTTTGTCGACGCGGACACCCAGGCCGTCGCGGGGCGGATCAACCGCGCGGCGATACGCGTCCCGCCATCGGAAGGCCCGCCGCTCAATCTGCAATGCTGGCCGCAGGGCACGACCAGCGACATTCCGGCGGAAGATTTCGCGCGCGAGGAGTCGATCGTCGTCACCGGCTCGCGCATGTTGCGGATGGCCGATGCCGCGGCGCCGTCACCACCGCCGCCACCACCGCCACCTCCTCCTGCACCCCCCGCAATACAGGCCGTCCAGGAGGAACTGGGCGATCTCAAGCTCTACCGCATTCCCGAACCCGTGACGGTCGCGGCGCGCAGCCAGAAGCAGGTCGCACTGATGCAGCGCGGCGGGGTGCAGGTGCGCACCGTCTATCGGCAGACCCAGCCTCTCGCCGGCGAAGGCTGGTCCGCCGCCGCCCGGCGGTTCCTCGTCACCCGCAACCGGACGCAGGAGGGGCTTGGCCTGCCGCTGCCGGCCGGCCGCATCCGCCTGTTCGGCGCGCATGGCGACCGGCCGATGCTGCTCGGCCAGGGCACGATCGCGGATCGCGCCGTCGGCGAGGATGTCGAGATCGATCTGGGCGAGGCGCCGGGCGTGCGCACGGAAACGACCGTGGCGCTGCGCAAGGTCGGCCGGCGGGGTCTGCGCGACTATGTGCTCAGCGTCACCAACGACCGCGCGGAGCCTGTCGCGTTCGAAGCGGAGATCGTCAGCGACGGGGTGGACGTACGCGCCTCTTCACGCCTTGCGCGCCGCAACGGCCGGCCGCTCTGGCAAGTGACGATCCCAGCCAATAGGCGCGCCGAATTGCGTTACAGCGTTCCGATGTCCTGATCGGGGTTCCTGACCGGCCGGGGCCGGTGATTCTCGTCGAGCGCGACGAAGGTGAACACACCGTCCGTCACCTTCACTTCCTCACGGCCCCGGTCGCGGGTCGCGATCACCTCGATCCGGATCGCGATCGAGGTGCGCCCGATCCGCTCGACCTCGGCATAGACGGAGATGAGGTCGTGCAGCAGGATCGGCGCGATGAAGGTCATCGCCTCGATCGCGACAGTGGCGACTGGCCCGGCCGATTCGCGCGCGGCGACGATACCGGATGCGATGTCCATCTGGCTGAGCACCCAGCCGCCGAAGATATGGCCGTTCGCGTTGATGTCGCCGGGGCGCGGCGCGACGCGCAGGATGGGCTCGCGGCTCTTAACGTTCATCGTGCCATGCTCCTTGTGCGGCGTCGTCATCATGGCCGGTGCGATTCGACAGGAAGACCAGGCCCATCAGCCCGGTCCCGACCAGCATCGTGAATCCGACGCCGAGAATGGTGGCGATCACCATGTGTAGCCGCAGCGGCTCATCGCCGGTCGCCAGCCAGGCGACCGCCAGCAACGCGACCACGAGTGCGAGCAGCGCCATCCAGCCCATGAACGCGCGATAGCGCGCCCAGGCCAGGGGGGCATCGTCGTGCGCGTCCTGCGCAGGCGGTACGGGATCGTGGCGGGGCATGGCTTCCATTTGGCCGCCGCTCATGGGATCATCAAGGGGCGAGTCGGCGTTAAGCCGGCGAAGATGGCAGAAGAGGGAGCTTCGCCATGACGATCGCGGCGATATTGAAGACCAAGGGCCCGGAGCTGCTGACCGTCGGCGACGATCTGCCGGTGCGAGAGGCGGTGGCGCTGCTCGCCGAAAAGCGAATCGGCGCGCTGCCGGTGGTGCGCGACGGCGCGGTCGTCGGCATCATGTCGGAGCGCGACGTGATCTATTGCCTCAGGAAGGAAGGCGCTGCGGCGCTGGACCGGACGGTCGGCGAACTGATGACTTCGCCGGCACTGACGGTCGAAACGGACAAGGAAGTGATGGGCGCGCTGTCGCTGATGACCGGACGGCGTATCCGGCATTTGCCGGTGGTCGAGGCCGGCCGAATCATCGGCATCGTGTCGATCGGCGATCTGGTCAAATACCGGCTCGACAAGATCGAGCAGGAGGCGGCCGCCATGCTCGATTACATTCAGAGCGTCTGAGCCGCAGCTCGATTCGGCCGGACGATCGCGATCACCTCGTCCACCGTGGACCGCGCGAAGACGAAGAGCAGGGCGCCATAAGCCGCCGCGCCGAATGAAACGAGCGCGGCCAGCCGCACGATATTGCTGAGCGGCGGCAGCACCGAATCGAGCAGCGCGACGGCGATCGCCATGGCGGTGGCGGCGGCCAGGCCCGGCCGCACCGCCGCCGCCAGATCCCTTGGCCGCGGGCCGATCACGGAGAGCGAAACGGTGACGGTGACGGCCAGCAGGGCCGCCATGCCGGCGAGCCATGCCCAGGCGAGGCCGACAATCCCCCAATGGATGCCGATCAGGAAAGCGCCCACCATCATCGTCGCCCCGAACGCGCCCGTATAGACCGCGAGCGACGGCCGGTTGAGCGCGTTGGTCGCCGGCGCGAACAGGATCTGGAGCGTCATCAGCGGCATCGCCATGGCGAGGATCGGAATGATCGGCGCCGTCTCGCGCCATTTCTCGCCCAGCACGGTGAGCACCAGCGGCTCGGCGGTGACGGCGAGCCCGAAATAGAAGGGCAGCGCGACCAGCATGATCAGCCGCGCGGTCTTCGCGAACGCCCCGGCCATCGCCGCGCGCCGCGTCTCCTGCATCCGCGAATAAGCGGCGAAGGCGACCTCGTTCAGCGGCGGCACGAACTTGGCGGCGAGGATCTGGGTGAGGAACAGGGCGGTCGTGTAGACGCCGAGCGTGTGGGCATCGAGCATGCGCCCGCCGATCACCACGTCCGACTGGCTCTGCACGAACCAGAAGCACTGGACCAGCGTCATCGCTCCGCCGTAGCGCGCCGTCGCGCCCGCGCCGGCGAATCGGAAGCGCGGCCGAATCCACAGCCTGGCCGCGAACGCGAAGCCGACGGCGCGCGCCAGCCACAGCATCCCCGGCGCCGCCACCAAGGTCCACACGCCGAGCCCGCCGAGCGCGCAGCCCAAAGCGGTGAACGCGCTCAGCACCGCCGCGCCCAGGTTCACCTGGCTCTGCCGCTTGAAGTCCATCCGCCGGATCAGCAGCGCGTTGCCGAGCGCGATGAAGGGCGTCGTCAGGAAGAACAATGCCTGCACGCGCAGCAGGTCCGCGACCATCGGCTGGCCGAAAAAGGCCGCCGCATAGGGCGCCAGCAGGAAGAGAATCGCGGTCAGCGCCACGTTCAGCACGATCAGCATGCCGAACACCTGGCCGATCTGGCGCCGATCGATTCGCTCGGCGCGGACCAGCGCGCTGGCGAATCCCCAGCCGTTGAACAGGTCGAGGAAGGCGAGCACCGCGGCGGTCATCGCTACCATGCCGTAATCGGCCGGCTCGAGCAGGCGGATGACCAGGAAGGTCGTGCCCCAGGCGATGAGCTGGCCGAGAATCTGGCTGCCCGAGCGCCACAGCACCGCGCCCTTCACCTGCGCGGCGAAACCCGATTCCCGATTCTCTTCGCTCTGTGCCACCGCAAACCCGTTCGACCCGCGCCTCCCGGACGCCCGACGGCGCTTAGCGCGAAGGGGTTAAGCGGCGATTGAGGATTCTTCGGCAAAGGCGCTTGACGAACCGGGCGCGGGCCGTCATATGGCCACCTCCGCAGCGGCGGGCCGCAAGGCAAGCCGCTGTTTTCTTTGAAAATTTGGTCGATATGGCCGTGTGAAAGGGCATTTGCCCGCTCATTCGGCCGCTGGACGATGCGCCGTGTTTCGGCGTATCGCCCCGGTGCGGGAGGCGGATCACGGCGACGTGTCATCTTCCTGAAAAATAGGGTGTTGACGGTAGGACTTCTCCTACATATATGGCCCTTCACCGACGGGGCAGGGCGCCTGCCCAACCCCGTTTGCGTCTCTCTTAACCGAAACCCGGTGTCCCGGATAAAAACGGGACGGGGAGGCGCGTCGGCTCTTTGACATTGTCGGTTTAGATGAAGGGACATGTGGGCGGCGGCCCCGGTTACCGATGGCCTCTGGGCATCGGTGGATCGGACAAATCAAGCCGTTCCTTAAGGTCTTCCGGCGGAGCTCGCTTCGCCGGCCGGCCAATGTCCTCTTACATATCCACAGTAATATGTATTTGTGCAGGAACGGCTCCCAGAGATGCCGGCCTCCACCTCGTTATTCCACCGGGTGGTTGTCGATCATCAACTTGAGAGTTTGATTCTGGCTCAGAACGAACGCTGGCGGCATGCCTAACACATGCAAGTCGAACGAGACCTTCGGGTCTAGTGGCGCACGGGTGCGTAACGCGTGGGAATCTGCCCTTGGGTTCGGAATAACAGTTAGAAATGACTGCTAATACCGGATGATGTCTTCGGACCAAAGATTTATCGCCCAGGGATGAGCCCGCGTAGGATTAGCTTGTTGGTGAGGTAAAGGCTCACCAAGGCGACGATCCTTAGCTGGTCTGAGAGGATGATCAGCCACACTGGGACTGAGACACGGCCCAGACT
>CAZTPD010000137.1:0-5545 GCA_964614625.1 uncultured Sphingosinicella sp.
CGCGCCGGCCACTATCAGCGGCTCGAGCAGCGCAACCAGCAGCGTTACGGCGGCCAGCGCAACGAGACCCGGCAGCAGCAGAACCGGGAGGCACGTCCCGCCCGTCAGGCGCAGGCGCAGCCGACCCCGCAGCGGCGTCCCGCGCCTCAGGCGCAGCCGGCCCGGCGGGCGCAGGCGCAGCAGACGCGCTCCACGCCTCGGGCGCAGACCGCCCCGGTGGCGGTCGCGCAGCGCGACAGCCGTCGCGGCGGTGACCGCAATCGCGGCACGCGCGGCAATCCGGGCAATCGCGGCGACAGCGGCTATCAGCGCGGCTGGCAGGGTCCGAACACCCCGCAGAACCGGCGCGACGCCGATCGTTACAACCGCCGCGCGCAGGAAAACGCCATCCGCTACGGCACGCCGGCCCAGCGCCGCGACGCCGTCCGCGATGCGCGCCGCGACGACCGGCGCGACTGGCGGGGCGACCGCCGCGACAATCGCCGCGACTGGCGGGGCGATCGCCGCGCCGACCGCGGCAACTGGAATCGCGGTTGGCGCAACGACCGGCGCTACGACTGGCAGAACTGGCGCCAGCGCAACCGCGCCGTCTATCGGATGCCGGCCTATTACGCGCCCTATCGCGGCTGGAACTACCGGCGCTTCTCGATCGGCTACATGTTGCAGCCGCTGTTCTACAGCCAGAATTACTGGATCGGCGATCCCTGGCAGTATCGCCTGCCGGCCGCGCCCTACGGGACGCAGTGGGTGCGCTACTATAACGACGTGCTGCTGGTGGACACCTACACCGGCGAGGTCATCGACGTGATCTACAACTTCTTCTGGTAGACGCGGTTCGACTTCTGCCCCCCGCGCCCGGCGCGGGGGTTCGGCAAGCCCGGGGCGATGCGAGGCGCCCCGGGCTTTTCGCTTGTCAGGCGCGCGCCTCCTGCCGCATTGAGCCGTCGTCGCATGTCCACGACTGATGCCAAGATCGCGATCGGCAAGGAGGTCCGCGCCCGGCTGGCGGCGAACCCGGCGGCGCTCCGGCTGCCGTCGGGCGATCTCGACATCTTCATCGTCCGCGACGTGCTCGACGCCGCCGCCTGCGCCGGGCTGATCCGCCTGATCGACGCCAGCCGGATGCCGTCCCAGCTCCTCGCCCCGTCCGCCGATCCGGAGTTCCGCACCAGCGAGAGCTGCGATCTCGATCCCGCCCACCCGCTGGTCCGCAAGGCCGAGGCCGCGATCCGCGCGATCACCGGCATCGCGGCCACGCACGGCGAGACCATCCAGGGCCAGCGTTACGCCGTCGGCCAGCAGTTCAAGCCGCACCACGATTTCTTCTTCGCCGACCAGCCCTATTGGGAGGAGATGGAGCGCAGCGGCGGCCAGCGGACCTGGACGGCGATGGTCTTCCTCAACGTGCCGGAGGGCGGCGGCCAGACCGCCTTTCCCGATCTCGACCTGAAGATCGCGCCGCGCGCCGGCAATCTGCTCATCTGGAACAATCTGGACGCGCACGGCCTGCCCAATCCGCATTCGCTGCACCAGGGCATGCCGGTCACCGCCGGGGTCAAGTACATCATCACCAAATGGCACCGGGAACGCCCCTGGGGCGCCTGGTCCGCGCCGACCTACTGACGGCGCCCTACCGACGGCGTGACGCCGCTTGTCGGCCGCCGATCGCCGTATTATTCAAACCGCACACTTCTCGAAGGATTTGCGTTCATGACCCGTCGCGCCTTTCTGCTCGCCGCCGCTGCCTGTGCGCTGGCGGCGCCGGCCATGATGTCCGCCCCCGCCTTCGCGCAAGCGGCGACGTCCGCCGCCGAATCTCCCGGCGAGCGGCTGCACCGGCTGTTCCGCGAGAGCGACGAGGCCAGTCTGCAACGCAATCCGATCTCGGCGCTGTTCCGGGGCGACATGCGTTACGCCGATCGGCTCGGCAACTATCTCACCGACGCCCATGACGCGGCCGAGCGCGCGGCGGCGGAGCAGGAGCTGGCGGCGCTGGCGGCGATCGACCGCGACGCGCTGAACGCCACCGACCGGCTCGCTTACGACGTGTTCCGCTTCCAGCGCGAGGACGATCTCGCCGACTACGCCCCCGAATTGCTGGCGCTCACCAACGTCCGGCCGATCAACCATTTCAGCGGTCTGCACACTTTCTATCCCGTCCTCGCCTCGGGCCGCAGCGCCGCGCCGTTCCGCAATGTCGAGGATTACGAGAACAATCTGCGCCGCCATCGCGAGTTCGTCGAGATCATCGATCGCGCGATCGGCCGCTTCCGCGAGGGCCTCGCCTCGGGCGTCGTCGACACCCGTCTCACCATCACCAACGTGATCCAGCAGCTCGACACCCAGCTCGCCGACGCGCCCGAGCAATCGCCCTATTTCGGTCCGGCGCGGAACTTCCCGGACGCCATTCCCGAGGCCGAACGCGCCCGGCTGCGCGCGGCGCTGCTCGCCTCGATCCGCGACGACATCTTCCCGGCCTACCGCCGGCTGCGCGATTTCCTGGCGAACGACTATCTGCCGCAGGCCCGCGCGGGCGACGGCCTCGTCCACATGCGCGGCGGCGAGCGGCTCTATACCCGGCTCATCCAGGAGAATACGACGCTGCCGCTGACGGCCGATCATGTCCACGATCTCGGCCTGAGCGAGGTCGCGCGCCTCCGCGGCGAGATGGAGGCGATCCGCGCGCGCGTCGGTTTCTCCGGCACGCTCGCCGAGTTCTTCGAATATCTGCGCACCGATCCGCAATTCGAGCCGCGGAGCCGCGAATGGCTGCGCGACGAATATTATGCGATCGGGCGGCGCGTGGACGAGCGGATCGGGGAGTTCTTCTCCGCCCTGCCGCGCACGCCCCTGGAGATCCGCGAGGTCGAGGCGTTCCGCGAGCAGAACGAGGCCGCCGGCTCCTATCAGGACGGCACGCCGGACGGATCGCGCCCGGGCGTCTTCTACTACAACGCCTATGATCTGCCCTCGCGGCGGACCTATGGCATGGAGACGCTCTATCTCCACGAGGGCGCGCCCGGCCACCATTTCCAGATCAGCCTCGCCAACGAGAACGAGGCCCTGCCCAATTTCATGCGCTACGGCGGCAACACCGCCTTCGTCGAAGGCTGGGCGCTCTATGCCGAGACCCTGTGGGACGAACTCGGCATGGAGACCGATCCCTATCAGCGGTTCGGCGGGCTCAACGACGAGATGCTGCGCGCGATGCGCCTCGTGGTGGACACCGGCATCCACGCGCGCGGCTGGACCCGCGATCAGGCGATCCGGTACATGCTCGAAAACAGCGGCATGAGCCGGACCGAGGTCGTCTCGGAGGTCGAGCGCTACATCGCCATTCCCGGCCAGGCGCTCGCCTACAAGATCGGCCAGCTCAAGATACTGGAGCTGCGCGCCCGGGCGGAAGCGGCGCTGGGCGACCGCTTCGACCTTCGCGAGTTCCACGCCCAGGTGCTGATGACCGGCGCGCTGCCGCTCACCGTGCTGGAAAGCAAGATCGACGACTGGATCGCCGAACGGCGGGCGGGTTAGCCCCGCGCCACCGCCCGCCTTGCGACGACGAGGCCGAGCGCGGCGGCGCCGAGCAGGATCGCGGCGGCGATCAGATAGGCGAGGCCCGGCGCCTCCACCCAGGCGAGCGGCCCGACCGTGACCGAATAGAGCCAGCCGAAGAAGAGCGGCGAGGCGATGCCGGCGATGCTGGCGACGCTCATGTTCGCGCCCTGGAGCTGGCCCTGCTCGCGCTCGCTCACCCGCTGGGTCATCAGCGACATCAAAGTCGGCATGGCGAAGCCCCATAGGGCGCTCACCACCAGAGCGGCGATATACTGCCAGGGCGTCGCCGCGAGGCCGAGCCCGGCCAGCCCGACGCCGCCGACCGCGAGCCCGATCAGCATCGTCGCCCGGTCGCCGATCCGCTTCACCACCGGGCCGACCAGCACGCCCTGCACCAGCGCGTCGAGCGCACCCCACAAGGCCAGCGTCATGCCGACCTCCCAGGACGTCCAGCCGAAGCAGTAGGCGGCATGGAGCACGAACACGGCCGAGAAGACGTGGTGCGCGAAATAGAGCAGGAAATTGACGATCGAGAGGCCTGTCAGCTCGGGATGCGAGCCGAGCAGCTTCAAGGCGCCGAGCGGGTTCGCACGGCGCCAGGAAAAGGCCATGCGCCGCTCTCGCGGCAGGGATTCGGGCAGGACGAAGAGGCCGTAGAGAAAGGCGATCCCGCACAGGCCGCCCGCCCACCAGAAGGGCACGCGCGGTCCCCATGCGCCGAGCACGCCGCCGATCAGCGGCCCGGCGATGAAGCCGAGGCTGAACGCCGCGCCGATCAGACCATAGGCCCGCGCCCGTCGCTCCGGCGGGGTGATGTCGGCCATATAGGCATAGACGGTGGTGAAGCTGGACGAGGTGATGCCGCCCAGGATGCGGGCGACGGCCAGCCACCACAGATTCGGCGCCAACGCCATCAGCACGAAGTCCGCCGCCAGCCCCGCCGTCGAGATCAGGATCACCGGCCGCCGCCCGAACCGGTCGGAGAGCGAGCCGATGATCGGCGAGAAGACGAACTGCATCGCCGCCCAGATCGCGACGAACAGGCCGTTATAGATGCCGGCCTTCGCGTTCGACCCCGCGAATTCCTCGACCAGGGTCGGCAGCACGGGGATGACGATCCCCATCGCCATGATGTCCAGCACCGCGGTGACGAAAATGAAGGCGATCGCCGGCTGGAAGCGGGTACGAAGCGACATGGGCGCGCCGCCATGCCCGGATAGGACAGTGGCGTCCAGCGGGATTAGGCGAACGGCTGGTGCGTGGCCGTTTCTGATTCAATCGCTCGTCATGCCAGCGCAGGCTGGCATCCATGCTGACTCCGAGAGTGGTACGAACTCAGCATGGACCCCAGCCTGCGCTGGGGTGACGGTTCAATTTGGTCAGGACCGTCCTTCAGCCCGCCAGCGCCTCCGCGATCAGCTTGCGGCTGTTGGCGAGGCCGTAGAGCGCGATGAAGCTGCCCATGCGCGGTCCCTGGGCGGAGCCGAGCAGGGTTTCGTAGATCGCCTTGAACCAGTCGCGCAGCGCCTCCTTGCCGTAATGCGCCTTGCCGACCTCATAGACCTCGTTCTGGATGTCCTCGGGCGAAGCGCTTTCGGGCAGGCCGGCGAGGCGCGCGTCGAGATCGCGCAGCGCTTCGGCCTCCTTCGCGTCCGGCGCGCGGCGCTTCAGCGTCGGCGCGACGAAATCGCGGGCGTAATTGACCGCGAGGCCGATCATCGTGTCGAGCTCGGGATCGCTCTGCGGCGTCGCATCCGGCGCGCGGCGCCGGACGAAGCCCCAGATCGTCTCGCGCGACGCGCAGCCGGGCAGGCCGGCGAGGTTGAGCAACAGCCCGAACGTCACCGGCGGGACATGATCCGGCACCTTCCCGTCATGGATGTGGTGAACCGGATTGCCCAGCTTCTGCTCGATCGGCTGGGCGGCATAATTGCTGCGGAACTGCCAGTAATCGTCCACCGCGCGCGGGATCACGCCCATGTGGAGCGAC
>CAZTPD010000138.1:0-5545 GCA_964614625.1 uncultured Sphingosinicella sp.
CCGCGATGCCGGCGCCGGCCGCGACCAGATGATGCTGGGCGTTGACGCTGGTGCTCCTGAGACGCGGCTCCAGCCCCGGCGCGATCTCGGCCAGATAGCGCAGCTCCGGCGCGTAGAGCAGATCGGGGACATAGCCGATCAGCGGATGGCGCCTGAGGTCCGCGCGGCTCGCCACCGGGCCATAAGCGGCGAGCCAGCCTTTCGCCGCATAGAGCCGCAGCCGGTAATCGGTGAGCTTGCGCACGAAGAGCGGCCCCTTGCGCGGGCGATCGAGCAGGATCGCCACGTCCGCCTCGCGCCGCGAGGGATTGAGGAAGCCGGACGAGGCGACGAGATCGACGGTAAGGCGCGGATGGGCGGCGGCGAAGGCCGGCAGATGCCGGGCTACGAACCAGGTGCCGAACCCCTCCGACACGCTGACCCGGATCGCCCCGGCCAGCTCCGGGCCGCTCTCGGCGCCCGTCTCGATCTCGCGGAAGGCGCGCTCCATCGCCTCGGCTCGCTCGCGCAGCCGCTCGCCCGCCTCGGTCAGCGCCTGCCCGTCCTTGCCCTGCTCGAACAGGGTCTGGCCGAGCGCCGCTTCCAGCCGCCTGAGGCGCCGGCCGACCGTGGTCGCATCGACGCCGAGCTGCCCCGCCGCCCGGGCAAGCTGCCCGGCGCGGGCGACGGCGAGGAAATGCTTGAGATCGTCCCACTGCACGGGCCTGCAAATATGCAGCTTTCGCCTGCACGTCTACCGCTTGCCTGCACTCTTGCGCGGGCGCATAGCGGCGCCTGACAGGAGAGCCCCATGCGCAACATCGATCATTTCATCGCCGGCCTGCCCTTCGCCTCGGGCGAGCGCCACGGCGACATCTTCAACCCCAGCGAAGGCGATGTGCAGGCGAAGGTCCGCTTCGGCACCGCCGCCGATCTGGGAAAGGCGGTGGCGGCCGCGCGCGAGGCCTTTCCGGGCTGGGCCGCGACCAATCCGCAGCGCCGCGCCCGCGTGATGTTCAATTTCAAGGCGCTGGTCGAGAAGCACATGGACGATCTCGCCCTCCTGCTCGCCAGCGAGCACGGCAAGGTCGTCGCCGACGCGCGCGGCGACGTGCAGCGCGGGCTGGAGGTGATCGAATATGCCTGCGGCATCCCGCACGCGCTGAAGGGCGAATATACGATCGGCGCCGGCCCCGGCATCGACGTCTATTCGATGCGCCAGCCGCTCGGCGTCGTCGCCGGCATCACCCCGTTCAACTTCCCGGCGATGATCCCGATGTGGATGTTCGGCGTCGCCATCGCGGTCGGCAACACGTTCATCCTGAAGCCGTCCGAGCGCGACCCGACGGTGCCGGTGCGCCTCGCCGAGCTGATGAAGGAAGCCGGCCTGCCGGACGGCGTGCTCAATGTCGTCCATGGCGACAAGGAGATGGTCGATGCGATCCTCGACCATGACGACATCCGGGCGATCAGCTTCGTCGGCTCCTCCGACATCGCGCAATATATCTATTCGCGCGGCACCGCGAACAACAAGCGGGTCCAGGCGTTCGGCGGCGCCAAGAATCACGGCATCGTCATGCCCGACGCCGATCTCGACCAGGTGGTGAACGACCTCGCCGGCGCCGCCTTCGGCTCGGCGGGCGAGCGCTGCATGGCGCTGCCGGTGGTCGTGCCGGTGGGCGACAAGACCGCGAACGCGCTGCGCGAGAAGCTGATCCCCGCGATCGAGGGCCTGCGGGTCGGCGTCTCGACCGATCCCGACGCCCATTACGGCCCGGTCGTCTCCGCCGCGCACAAGGCGAAGGTCGAAAGCTACATCCAGATGTGCGCCGACGAGGGCGGCGAGCTGGTGATCGACGGGCGCGGCTTCACCTTGCAGGGGCACGAGAACGGCTTCTTCGTCGGCCCGACCTTCTTCGATCATGTGAAGCCGACGTTCCGCTCCTACAAGGAGGAGATTTTCGGCCCCGTCCTCCAGATGGTCCGCGCCGACAGCTTCGAGGAGGCCGTGCGCCTGCCCAGCGAGCACGATTACGGCAACGGCGTCGCCATCTTCACCCGCAACGGCCACGCGGCGCGCGAGTTCGCGGCGCGGGTCAATGTCGGCATGGTCGGCATCAACGTGCCGATCCCGGTGCCGGTCGCTTATCACACGTTCGGCGGCTGGAAGCGCAGCGGCTTCGGCGACATCGACCAGCACGGGCCGGAGGGCGTGCGCTTCTGGACCAAGAACAAGAAGGTGACGCAGCGCTGGCCGGACGGCAGCGCGGGCGGCGAGAATGCGTTCGTGATTCCGACGATGGGGTGAGGCGGCGCGTGCGCCACCTGCTGCTTCTCCTTATCCTGGCCCTGGTCGCCACGCCGGGGGCCGCGCAGAAGCGGATCGCGCTGACTTTCGACGACGTGCCGCGCGCGGCCGGGCCGTGGATGAGTCCGGACGAACGGACCGAGCGGCTGATCGCGGCATTGCGCGAAGCGCGCGTGCCGCAGGCCGCCTTCTTCGTCACCACCGGCAATCTCGACCGGCCCGACGGCGCCGGCGGCGAGGCGCGCATCGATGCCTATGTCGCGGCCGACCATGTCATCGCCAATCACTCGCACAGCCATTTGTGGGCGACCCGCACCCCGGTCGCCGACTATCTCGCCGATCTCGACCGGGCCGAAGCCTGGCTCGCCGGGCGGCCCGGCCATCGCCGCTGGTATCGCTTCCCTTTTCTCGACGAAGGCCGTGACACGGCGGAGCGGCGCGACGCGCTGCGCGCAGCCCTGCGCGAACGCGGCCTGATGAGCGGCTATGTCACCGTCGACAGCTATGACTGGCATCTTCAGGCGCTCGTCAATCGGGCGGCGGCGGACGGCCTGGCGATCGACCGGGCCGCGCTGCGTGACCTCTATGTCGAGGCGATCGTCGAAAGCGCCGAGTTCAGCGACCGGATCGCGGCGGAGATTCTCGGCCGATCGCCGGCGCATGTCCTGCTCCTCCACGAAACCGATCTGGCCGCGCTCCATATCGCCGACGCGGTGGCGGCGCTGCGGGCGCGGGGCTGGGAGATCGTCGGCGCCGACGAAGCCTTTGCCGACCCGATCGCGGAGCTGGAGCCCGAGTCCATGTTCCTCGGCGGTGGACGCGTCGCCGCGCTCGCCAATGCCGCCGGGCGACCGACGGCGGCGCTGGTGCCGGTGTGGAACGAGGAGGCGCATCTGACGCTTCTGTTCGACCGGAATGTCCTCCATCGAAGGGAAGCCCCATGATCCGCGCCGTCGCCATCCTCGCTTTGACCGCCCTTGCCGCCTGCCAAGCCGCGCCGGAGGCCGATACCGCGAATGAGCCCGCGCCGGCGAACGGCAATGCGGACCAGGCCGTCGCGGCCGCCATTCCGGACGCCATGCACGGGCGCTGGGGGCTGGTGCCCGCCGATTGCACCACCGATCGCGGCGACGGGAAGGGGCTGCTCACCATCACCGCCGACACGCTCACCTTCTACGAATCGCGCGCGCGCCTCACCGCCGCGCGCGATGCGGGCGCGGACCGCGTGACCGGCGATTTCGCTTTCACCGGCGAAGGACAGGAATGGACGCGCACCATCACCTTCACGCTCGGCGAGGGCGGCGCGGCCCTCACCCGCGCGGACGCCGACACGCCCGAGGATGGCGGGCCGCAACGACTGATCTATCGCAAGTGCCCGGCATGAGGCACGTCTTTCCGATCCGTCCTTCCGGTCCTAAGGGGCAGCGATGACCAACCAGTTCGACCTCACCGACGAGCAGCGCCAGATCCAGGAGATGGCGCGCCAGTTCACCGCCGATGCGATCTCGCCTTATGCCGCCGAATGGGACGAGAAGCATATCTTCCCGCGCGACACGATCCGGTCGGCCGCCGAATTGGGCTTCGGCTCGATCTATGTGTCTGAGGATTCCGGCGGGATCGGGCTGGGGCGGCTGGAGGCGGCGCTCATCATGGAGGCGATGGCCTATGGCTGTCCCTCGACGTCGGCCTTCATCTCGATCCACAACATGGCGTCGTGGATGATCGACCGCTTCGGCGCGCAGGCGGTGAAGGACAAATATCTCCCCTCGCTGGTGACGATGGAGCGGATCGCCTCCTATTGCCTGACCGAGCCGGGCTCCGGCTCCGACGCCGCCGCGCTCAAGACCAAGGCGGTGAAGGACGGCGGCGATTATGTCGTCACCGGCTCCAAGGCGTTCATCTCCGGCGGCGGCGAGAACGAGGTCTATGTCTGCATGGTCCGCACGGGCGTGGACGGGCCGAAGGGGATTAGCTGCCTCGTCATCGAGAAGGACATGCCGGGCGTTTCCTTCGGCGCCAATGAGAAGAAGCTGGGTTGGCATTCGCAGCCGACCGCGCAGGTCAATTTCGATGGCGTGCGCGTGCCGGCGGAGAATCTGGTCGGCGGCGAGGGCGAGGGCTTCCGCATCGCGATGATGGGGCTGGACGGCGGGCGGCTCAATATCGGCGCCTGCTCGCTGGGCGGGGCGCAACGCTGCCTCGACGAGGCGATTTCCTACACCAAGGAGCGCAAGCAGTTCGGCGCCGCCATCGCCGATTTCCAGAACACCCAGTTCACCCTCGCCGACATGGAGACCGAGTTGCAGGCGGCACGGATGCTGCTCTATGCGGCGGCGGTGAAGGTGACGGAGAATGCGCCGGACAAGACGCGCTTCGCGGCGATGGCGAAGCGGCTGGCGACCGACAGCGGCTCGTCGATCGTCGATCGGGCGCTCCAGCTCCACGGCGGCTACGGCTATTTGCAGGATTATCCGATCGAGCGCTTCTGGCGCGACCTGCGCGTCCATTCGATCCTGGAGGGCACCAACCAGGTGATGCGGATGATCGTCGGGCGGGAGCTGATCCGGCAATGACCGAAGAGACGGACCAGTCCGCGCGCCTTGCGGAGCAGTGGACGGCGGCGTTGCAACAGCTCACCGAGGCCGCGCAGGCGGCCGTGCGATCCGCGCCCGCATTCGCGACGTCCAAGCCCTACGATCCGCTCGCCTTGTTCCAGACCATGGCCGAGTTCGCGGCGAATTTCCGGCCCGAGCAGCTCTTGCAGGTCCAGCTCGACGCGGCACGCGAATGGACCGGCTTCTGGGCCGACGCGCTGACGCTCCGGGCGCCTTCGGACACCAGGCCGCGCGACCGCCGCTTTTCGCATCCGGGCTGGGAAGAGCAGCCTTATTTCCGCGCGCTTCGCGACGCCTATCTGCTCGCCTCGAAGCAGCTTCGCGAGAGCGTGAAGGCGACGGGCGGCGACGGATCGAAGGCGGCGATGATGAACTTCCTCGCCGATCAATATCTGAACGCGGTGGCGCCGACCAATTTCGCGATGACCAATCCCGAGGTGGTCCAGCGCACGGTGGAGACGGGCGGCGCCAATCTTGCCGCCGGCTTCGCCAATCTTCTCGAGGACGTCGCCGCCGGCAAGGGCATCGTGCGGCGCCGGACGGAGAGCGATTTCGTCGTCGGCGAGACGCTGGCGGCGACACCCGGCGCGGTCGTGTTCCAGAACGAGCTGTTCCAGCTCATCCAGTACGATCCGGCGACGGA
>CAZTPD010000139.1:0-5512 GCA_964614625.1 uncultured Sphingosinicella sp.
CACCCGCCCCTCGACTACGCTCGGGACGAGCGAGGGGAAGGTTGCGGTCAGCCTGCCGGCAGCGTCAACGTGAACCTGGCCCCCTGCCCCGGCGCGCTGTCCACGGCGAGGTCGCCGCCCATCGCGCGCGCAAGCCGCCGGGCGATGTAGAGGCCGAGGCCGGTGCCGCCCGGCTCGGACGGGTCCACCCGCTCGAACTTGCCGAAGATACGCTCCTGGTCCTCCGGCGCGATGCCCTTGCCCTGGTCGGCGACGACGACGATCGCGAGGTCGCCCTCCCGCTCGCCGCGCACCCAGACCTGCCCGCCGTCGGGCGTGTAGCGCACCGCATTGCCGATCAGGTTGACGAGGATCTGGAGCGCCCGGGTGAAATCGCCCGTCGCGGGGAGCGTCTCGTCCGCGTCCGGCGCGTCGATCCGCACCTTCGTGTCGGCGGCGCGCACGGCGAGCAGGCCGGCGGCGCGGCGGGCGAGATCGGCGAGGTCGATCGCCTCCGCCTCCGGCGCGAAATCGGGGCGCTCGATCGCCTGGAGGTCGACCAGGTCGCCGACCAAGGCGAGCAGGTGCCGCCCGGCGGTGGCGATGTCGTCGGCATAGCCGGCATAGTCGCTGCGCAGCGGCCCGTCGGGCTGGGCGCGCAGCCGTTCGGCATTGTCGACGATATGGGTGAGCGGCGCGCGCAATGCGGCATCGAGCCGCTCGCCGAAGGCCGAGCCGTCGGGCGGGGATGGCGCGGCCGGCGCCTCCTCCTCCCCGGCGCGCAGGCTGACGGCCGCGCCGCGAAAGCCGGCGAAGCGGCCCATGCCGTCGATCAGCGGCACGCCGGACAGGCGATAGCGCCCCTTCCGTCCGGCGCGCAGCTCGGCGATCTGGCCGTCGAACCGGTCATGTCCGGCGAGCGCGGCGAGGATCGGCAGCGATCCGTCCGCGCCCTCGCGGAAACGGAACAGGCGGGTGAGCTGCTTGCCGATCAGCTCGGCGGCCGGGCGGCCGATCGCCGCGGCGGCGGCGGCCGGGAGCGCGGTGAGGCGCAGCGTGTCGTCCGTCTCCCAGGTCCAGTCGGCGGCGGCGCGGGTGAAATCGGCCTCGCGCGCCGGCGGCGCGGCGGGCGCTTCGGACGGGGCCGCGCGTTCCGCCCAGCCGGTGATCGACAGGGCGACCTCGTCGCCGTCCGGCGCGGCGCGCACCCACAGATCGATATCATGGTCGCCGTCGGCGGCGACGGCGGCGCGCGAGACGGTGATGCCGAGCCGCCGCGCCAGCCGGGCCAGCGCGGCGATCTGCGGCACCGAGAGCGCGCCGCCCGCGCGCCCCCCGGCCCGCTCGTGCAGTTCGGCGAGCGGCGGATCGGCCGCGATCAGCCGCCCGTCCGCGTCGAGCCGGCCGGTGACGGGCCGCTCCTCGGTCGCGGCGCTCATGCCGCCTCTCCCACGCGGGCGCGGGTGGAGAGGCGCGCGACGCTGGCGCGATAGGCCGGATGCGCCTGCCACAGCCGCAGCACCTCCAGCGCGGAGGGCCGGTCCATCGTGTCGTAAAGCTCGAGCTGCGCGACGGCGGCATCGCCCTCGGCGCCCGAGAGCAAAGGCCCGCGCGCGTTGAGCGCGAGCAGGATGCGCGCCGCGTCCGGCCGGCCCACCCCGGCGGCGCGCAGCAGCAAAGCCGGCCCGCGCCCGCGCGGATCGGAGAGCACTTCCCAGGCGGCGGCCATGTCGAGCGCGCACAGGGTGGCTAGGCCGGCGAGGAAGACGGGCAGCATGCCGCCCTCGATCATCCGCGCCAGCGCGTCGCCGTCCAGCCGCCCGTCGCGGTGCATGCGGCGCGCGAGCTGGAGCGCCCGCGCCTCCAGCGTCGCGCCTTCGTCATAGCCGGCAATCGCCGCGCTCGCGGCTTCCTCGACGGCGGCGTCGACGGCCAGCGCGTGGTGATGCTGGACGATGTAGTGGCGCAAGGCGGCGGCGACCATCCAGACCAGCTTGTGCTGCATTTCGGCGGGCAGCTCGACCTGGGCCAGCACCGGCTCCTGGAAGCGGTCGAAGCGGCGGCTGCGCGCGATCACCAGCTCCATCGCCTCGGCGGCCAGCGCCTCGTCGGCGTCGCGCACCAACCGGAAGAGATAGTCGTCCGTGCCCTGGGGCGTGCCGGCCTGCCAGAAGCGATGCTCCTCGGCCCGGCGGACGAGGATCGTGGTCAGCTCCGGGTCGCGCAGCGCCTGGGCGCGCTCCAGGATCGGCAGCGCGATCGGGACATGGGCGGAGGACAGAGCGGCGTGGAGCGCGTCCTGCCCGGCGAAATGCCGGGCGAGGCGCGTCCTCAGATCGTCCTCGATCGAGGCGACCAGGCGGCTGAGCAGGGAGGACGCCGTCAGCCGCTGCCACTCGGTCAGCCGGGCGCGGTCGGGCAGCAGCAGGTCGGTCGCGGCGACGGCAAAACGCTCGCGCGCCGCGGCCAGCAACAGGCGCGCGGCGTCGCTCCGTTTCCCCTGCATGATCGCTCCGGGCTCGGCCATCGCGCAGGTCTAGCGCGGACAGGGTTAAGGCGTCGCTAATCCTGACGGGGCGCGGGGCGCTTGCGATGGGCCTCGCGCTGGACCCAGAAAAAGGTGCCGGCGGCATAGGCGAACAGGGCCGCGAGGCCGATATGCCAGACGCCGAACAGCGCGAAGGGCAGCATCAGCCAGGTCATGCCCATCCGCTCGGCCAGCCATGTCGCCCCGCGCGGCTTCTCCCCTTCCATCTCCACCGACGCCGCGAACAGGAAGGCGAGGGTGACGAAGGCCAGCAGGATCATGCCCCAGCCGTGCGCGGCGGCGAGCACGTAAGCGAGCGCGACCAGGGCCGCGCCCGACAGCGGCGGCAGCAGGGTCCGCCACCAGCTCTGCCCCGCCCCTGGCTGCATCCTGAGGCGCGCGAGCCTGAGCGCGATGCCCTCCAGCGGCGTGGCGAGCAGCAGGAGGGCGAATCCCGTCCAGAGCCAGCCCCAGCCGACCGCCGCCGCGCCCAGCCCCGTCAGCACCGCGCCGGCAAACCCCACCGCCGTCGACCCGACCGGCGCCCCCATCACAACGAAGGTGACACCGCGTTCCAGTGGCGCCAGCATCCGCGCCGCCCAGCCGCCTTCGGTCGCGCGCGCGCCTTCGAGGATCTGGCGCTCGGCGGCGGCGAGATCGTCGATGCTGTCG
This sequence comes from uncultured Sphingosinicella sp., assembly GCA_964614625.1. Taxonomy (GTDB): domain Bacteria; phylum Pseudomonadota; class Alphaproteobacteria; order Sphingomonadales; family Sphingomonadaceae; genus Allosphingosinicella. The sequence goes on from CAZTPD010000139.1 coordinate 3,179, forward strand.
ACGATCGCGACCGGCGCGTCGGCGGCGAGATGGCGGGCGCCCGCCTGGAGCACGCGGCGCAGCAGCGTCGATTGCAGATCCCAGTCGCGCAGCATCGACGCGGTGTCGCGCAGCATGGCGCCGTCCGACAGCGCGAGCCCGCTCCAGCGCGCGCTGCCGTCGATCCGCTCGTAAAGCTCGCCGAACAGGGTATCCGGAACGGTCAGCACCACCGCGCCCTCCTCGCCCGCGAGCCGCCGGAGCTGGCTGCCGTCGGCGATCGCCCCGTCGGCGATCAGCAGCAGGCGATCGTCGGGATCGATCAGCGCCGCCGCTTCTTCCGCCCCGCGCGCGACCTCGATCGGCACGCGTTCGCGCCGCAGCCGATCGAGCGCGGCGGCAAGGTCCGGCGGCATCCGCTCGACCAGCACGACGATCCGCGCCGCGCCGGCGGCATGAGCGAGCCGCGCCTGCCGCTCGATCACGGCGCGCCCGGCCAGCGGCAGCGCCGCGCGCGGCACGCCCGGCTCGGCGGATTCGTGATAGGCGGCGATCAGGGCGGCCAGGGCCAAGAGCGGGGTTCCTCGTCGTTTGCGCCCGGTTTCCTACGCTGTTTTCCCCGCGCTTGCACAGGGCGTCGTCGCATGCCGATCGCCACTCGCCGCGTTCGACTTGGCCTCCGGCTGTGCTATCGGCGTGACCGAAACGCAGGAGCTTCAGATTGGCCGACGACAATTCGAACCGCGCGCGCAATGTCGCGCTCTTGATCGACGCGGACAACGCCTCGCCGGATTCGCTCGATCCGGTGCTGACCGTGCTGGCCGAGCTCGGCACCGTCAATGTCCGGCGCGCCTACGGCAACTGGCAGAAGCCGGCGCTGAAGGGCTGGGCGGCGATGACGCACCGCCACGCGATCGAGCCGCAGCAGCAGTTCGACGTGACCAAGGGCAAGAGCGCCACCGACATGAAGATGGTGATCGACGCGATGGACCTGCTCTATCGCGGCACCGTCCAGGGCTTCGGCATCATGTCGAGCGACAGCGATTTCATGCCGCTCGCCATGCGCATCCGGCAGGACGGCGTGCCGGTCTACGGCTTCGGCACGGCCAAGACGCCGGAAAGCTTCCGCCAGGCCTGCACCCGCTTCATCGACGTGAGCGCGCTGCGCAGCGGCGAGCAGCCGGCCGAGGAGGCCACGCAGAAACATGGCGAGATCGACCCGGCGGTGATCGCGGTGCTCGGCGAGGCCTGGCGCAACGCCAAGCGCGACGAGCGCGGCTTCGCCAGCCTCTCCGAAGTCGGCAAGCTGGCCGGCAACCGCTCCTCCTTCGACGCGCGCAGCTACGGCTTCTCGCGCCTCGCCGAGATGATCGAGGCGATCCCCAATTTCCAGGTCGAGCGGCGCGAAGGCGGCGCGACCTATGTGAAGCGGTTGCGCTAGCGAACGAGGGCGGCGGCCGGGGAGTCGTCGGCCCGGTGGATCGCGACCGGCGCTTCCGCCGTCTCGACTAGCGCGGCGATGCCGGGCCGGTTGCCGCGATGGACGGTCACGCCATGCGCGCCGTCGTTGCGGGCGAGCCGCGCGCCGGCCGACGGCGCATCGGCGGCGGGCGCCCCGCCGCGATGGACGGTGACGCCCATCACGACCTCGCTGCGCGGCGCCGACGCCGCCGGATCGGACGGCGCGACCATGCCGCCTTCCGCGCCCGCATAGGACCGATCGAAGGCGATCGGATCGCCCCAGCGGCCCGGCCAGCGGTAGAAGATGTGCGAGCCGACCGTGACCGCGTGACGCATCGAGGCGGCCCACCAGGGCCGGATCGCGGTGGTGTGGAAATGGGTGGCGAGCCCGACCGGCGCATGAACATGACCGGCCAGCGCCGCCTCCGCGACCTCCCGCGCCCGCGCCCAGGCGCCCGGCTCGCGCGGGCGGCGCATCGCGCCGTCGCAAGTGAAGCTGAACTGGCAGCCGGTCCTTCTCTGGGAGCCTTGGAACACGACGCCGCAGATGCTGCCCGGAAAGGCGCGGTGGCGGACGCGGTTCAGCACGACCTGCGCCACCGCGCGCTGCCCGTCCGGCGGCTCCGAGCGTGCTTCGTAATAAACAGCGGCGGTGAGGCATTCGAGGCCCCGGCCGCTGCGGTCCAGAGCGCCCGCGAACGGTGCGGCGGCGGCGCCGGGCGCGGTGGCGAGATCGATGATCTCCGGCACCCGCGCGGCGGGCGCCCGCCGTAAGTCCGCCAGCGACATCTCTTCGGCATCGGCGAGCGGCAACCCGGCATGACGCGCCGCGACCGGCGGCACGCAGGACGCCAGCATGACCATCAGGCACAGGATCAGCGCGCGCTCGAACAT
>CAZTPD010000140.1:0-5480 GCA_964614625.1 uncultured Sphingosinicella sp.
GCACGCCGAACTTCGCCGCATGCCCCGCGATCGGATGCCGGTTCAGCGGCACGCCGGGCGAGACCACCACGCCGTCGAAACCGGTGAGATCGAGGCTGAGCGGATCGGCGATCCGCACCTTTTCCTCCCCTCGATTTCGAGGGGAGGGGGACCACCCGAAGGGTGGTGGAGGGGCAACTGGCGAGGCTTCCGAAGAAGCCCCTCCACCATGCTGCGCATGGTCCCCCTCCCCTGCAAATGCAGGGGAGGAAATAAGCGCCGCCCGCGCCTCCTCCTTCGCGTCCCACGCCACCACTTCCGCCCCGCTCGCGACCAGCGCCTCGACCGTCGCCACGCCGGAGCGGGCGAGACCGAGCACGGCATATTTCTTCCCGGCGAAGGCGGGGCTCGCGATCATCTGACCTTCAACGTCGCCAGCCCCGCCAGCGCCAGCACGAAGGAGATGATCCAGAAACGGATCACGACCGTCGGCTCGCTCCAGCCGAGCTGCTCGAAATGGTGGTGGATCGGGGCCATGCGGAAGATGCGCTTGCCGGTGCGCTTGAAGTAGAAGACCTGGATGATGACGCTCATCGCCTCGACGACGAAGAGCCCGCCGATGATGCCGAGCACGATCTCGTGCCGCGTCGCCACCGCGATCGCGCCCAGCGCCCCGCCCAATGCGAGGCTGCCGGTGTCGCCCATGAAGACGGCGGCCGGCGGCGCGTTGAACCACAGGAAGGCGAGGCCCGCCCCGACGATCGCGGCGCACAAGACGGTGAGATCCCCGACGCCCGGCACGTGCGGGATGCCGAGATAGGCGGAGAAGATCGCATTGCCGACCAGATAGGCGATGACGATGAAGGCGAGGCTGGCGATGATCACCGGCATGGTCGCCAGCCCGTCCAGCCCGTCGGTCAGGTTCACCGCATTGCCGAACGAGACCACCACGAAGGCGGCGAACAGGATGTACAAGGGGCCAAGGTCGATCACCGGCCCGTTGTAGAAGGGGATGTAGAGATCGCCGTCGAACCCGCCGAGGATCAGCCAGCAGCCGACCAGCGCCACCAGGAACTCGGCGGCCAGCCGCACCTTGCCGGAGACGCCGGCATGGTGGCGCTTCTTCACCTTGTCGTAATCGTCGAGGAAGCCGATCAGCCCGAAGCCGGCGATGATCAGCAGGCAGCCCCACAGATAGCGGCTGGAGAAATCCATCCACAGCAGCATCGCGACGATCAGCGAGGTCAGGATCATCAGCCCGCCCATGGTCGGCGTGCCGCGCTTGGCGAGGTGGCTCTGCGGCCCGTCCTCGCGGATCGGCTGGCCCTTCCCCTGCCGCACCCGCAGCCAGCCGATGAATCTCGGCCCGATGATGAGGCCGATCAGCAGCGCCGTCGCCGTCGCCGCGCCCGCGCGGAACGTGATGTAGCGGAAGAGGTTCAGCCCTCCCGGAAACCCAAGCTGTTCGGCCAGCCACAGAAACATCAGTCTTCCTCACCTGCCAGCGCCTCGACGAGGGCGGCAAGTCCGATGGAGTTGGAACCCTTGACGAGGACGGCGTCCCCCGGAGCGATCGCCGCGCGGGCGAGATCGATGGCGGCCGCCGCGTCGGGCACATGCGTCATTTCGATCGCCGGGCCAAGCGCTTTCGCGAGCGCCTCCATCTCCTCGCCGACCAGGATGACCCGCCCGACCCGCGCCGCCGCGATCGGCCAGGCAAGGGCCGCGTGGAAATCCGCGCTGCCCGCGCCCAGCTCGCGCATCGCGCCGAGCACGGCGATCCGCCGCCCGGCCACCTCCTCCTCGCCCAGCATGGCGAGCGTCGCCGCCATCGAGGCCGGATTGGCGTTGTAGCTTTCGTCGATCAGCAGCGCCTCGCCGTCGCCGATCGCGATGCGCCGCCGCGCGCCGCGCCCCTTCAGCCCGCCGAGATCGGCGAGCGCGAGCCCCGCCTGCGCGAGATCGCCGCCCGCGGCCTGCACGGCGGCCAGCACAGCCAGGCTGTTCGCCACCCAGTGCGCGCCCGGCTGGCCGATCGTGTAGCTCAGTTGCGCGTTCGGCAGATTGGCCGTCACCAGCGATCCGCCCCGCGCCGCGCGCACCACATAGGCGGCGCGCACGTCCGCGCCCTCGCCCAGCCCGAAGGTCACGATCCGGCCCGCATGCGGCCGCGCGGCGGCGATCAGCCGGTCGCGATGCGAGCTGTCATAAGGCACGATCGCCGTGCCGCCCGGCTCGAGTCCCTGGAATATCTCGCCCTTCGCGTCGGCGATCTCTTCCTCGCTCGCGAAGAACTCCCGGTGCGCCGGCGCGATCGCGGTGACGATGGCGATGTGCGGGCGGACCAGCCGGGTCAGCGCCGCCAGCTCGCCGGGATGGTTCATCCCCATCTCGAAGATGCCGAAGCGCGCGTCGCGCGGCATCCGGGCCAGCGAGAGCGGCACGCCGGTATGGTTGTTGTAGCTCTTGACGGAGCGGTGCGCCCGTCCCGGCGCGCAGCGGTCCAGCGCGGCGAACAAGGCCTCCTTGGTCCCGGTCTTGCCGACCGATCCGGTGACGCCGATCACCTTCGCGTCCGTCCGCGCCCGCGCCGCCCGGCCGAGCGCGTTCAGCGCGGCGAAGCTGTCCGCCACCCGCACATGCGGATGCGGCGTCGCCGCGCTGGCGATCGCCCCCGCCGCCCCGGCCGCGAACGCCTGGTCGAGGAACAGATGCCCGTCGGTCGTCTCCCCCTTCATCGCCACGAACAGGTCGCCCGGCCCGATCTCGCGCGAATCGAAGGCCACCCCGGTGACGTCGAAATCCCCGCTCGCGATCCCCTCCGCCGCATCCGCGATCTCGGTGGAGGTCCACAGGCTCTTCATGCCCAGCCCCCCTCGCCAACCAATGCCAACCGCGCTCCCCCTCGCTCGTCTCGAGCGTAGTCGAGGGGCGCTGGCACGGACTCATCACGGGCGCCCCTCGACTTCGCTCGGGACGAGCGGATGTGGGAGAGAATTGCGAAACGCGTCACGCCGCCTCCTCCCGCGCCACCGCCACGTCGTCGAACGGCAGCACCCTGTCGCCGACGATCTGGCCCTGCTCGTGGCCCTTGCCGGCGAGCAGGACGATGTCGCCCGGCCCGGCCTCGGCCACCGCCGCGCGGATCGCCTCGCGCCGGCCCGCCACTTCGCTCGCGCCCGGCGCGGCGGCCATGATCGCGGCGCGGATCGCCGCCGGGTCTTCGCTCCGCGGATTGTCGTCGGTGACGATGACGCGGTCCGCGAGCCGCGCCGCGACCGCGCCCATCTCCGCGCGCTTGCCGGTGTCGCGGTCGCCGCCGGCGCCGAAGACGATGATCAGCCGGTCCTTCGCATGCGGCCTGAGCGCCTGACACGCGCTCTCGATCGCGTCGGGCGTATGAGCGTAGTCGACATAGACCGGCGCGCCGGCGCGGGTGATGACCGCCCGCTCCAGCCGCCCGCGCACCGGCTGGACGCGGGCGAGATTGGCGAGCGTCGGCGCCAGCTCCCCGCCGGTCGCGATCACCAGCCCGGCGGCGGTCAGCGCGTTGGCCGCCTGATAGGCGCCGATCAGCGCGAGGTTGACGACATGCGCCTTGCCCTCGGCTTCGACGATCAGCTTCTGCCCCAGCGGCGTCGTCTCGCGCTTGACCAGCTTCAGCGTCTCGCCCTGCGCGCCGACCGTCATCACCTTGAGCCCGCGCGCGCGGCAGCGGCGGATCACCTCGTCGGATTTCGGATCGTCCGCCCAGACCACCGCGATGCCGTCCGCCGTCACGACTTCCTCGAACAGCCGCATCTTGGCCTCGAAATAGGCCTCCATCGTCTCGTGATAGTCGAGATGGTCGCGGCTGAGATTGGTGAAGGCCGCCGCCGCCACCTTCAGCCCCTCGGTGCGATATTGCGACAGGCCGTGGCTGGAGGCTTCGAACGCGGCATGGGTGATGCCCTCGCGCCGGAGGCCGGCCATGTTGGAGAGGAAAGTGACGATGTCCGGCGTGGTCAGCCCGGTCGTCGCCTGATCGTCGGCGGTGGTCACGCCGAGCGTGCCGATGCTGGCCGAGCGGTGTCCCGCCATCCGCCAGAGCTGGCGGGCGAGCTCGACGTTCGAGGTCTTGCCGTTGGTGCCGGTGACCGCGATCACCGTTTCGGGGAAGGGGTGGAAGAACCGCGCCGCCAGCCGCGCGAACATGCGCCGGGGCTCGTCCGCCGCGACATGGTGGGCGCCCTCGACCCGCGCCTGCGGCCGCGCCACCACCGCGACCGCGCCGGCGGCGATCGCCGCGTCGATATAGTCCTCGCCGTTGAAGCGCGTTCCCCGGAACGCGCCGAACACGGTGCCGGGCGCCACTTTCCGGTGGTCGATCGCGAAGCCGGTGACGGTCGTGGGATCGTCGCTGCCGATCAGCGCCCCCAGCCGCATCACCGCCTCGCGGAGGCGAGCAGCGGCATCAGCTCGGAGGTGTCGATATCCCGCTCCCGCTCCGGGATCACGCCGAGCAGCGGTCCGGCGCGGGAGATCAGGCGGCTGACGATCGGCGCGGCGGTATAGGCCGCGGTGGTGACATAGCTGTTGGCTTCGGTCGGGCGGGGTGCGTCCATCATCACCAGCACCACATAGCGCGGCCGGTCCATCGGGAAAGCCGCCGCGAAGGTGGTGACGTTGACGCGGCGCGAATAGCCGCCGCCGTCCGAGACCTTCTCCGCCGTGCCGGTCTTGCCGCCGACCCGGAAGCCCGGCGCCTCGGCGCGCCGGCCGGTGCCGTTGGTGACGATCATCCGCAGCATCTGGCGCATCCTGAGGCTCGTCGCCTCCGAATAGACCCGCCGCCCCTGCGAGGCCTGGCCCGGCTCGACCCGCATCAGCGTCGCCGGGCGCCATGTCCCGCCGTTGACCAGCGCGGAATAGGCGCTGGCGAGGTGGAGCGGCGTCACCGCGAGGCCGTGGCCGAAGCCGGAGGTGAGCACCGTCGCCCGCCCCCAGTCGCGCGGCCAGAGCGGCCGGGCGCGCTCGTTCAGCTCGATATGCGGCGCCTCGTGGAAGCCGAGCGCGCGGAAGCTCTCCTGCATCCGCTCCGGCCCCATCGCGTCGGCGATCCGCGCGCTCGCGACGTTCGAGGAATGGACCAGCACCTCCGGCACCGTCATCGCCCGGCCGAGCGGGTGGCTGTCGGTGATCCGGAAGCGTCCGATCGGCACCGCCGATCCGTCCCAGCGCTGGCCGAGCGAGGTGATGACGCCCGCCTCCATCGCCGCCGCCACCGTGATCGGCTTGAACGTCGATCCCAGCTCATAGACGCCCATCGTCGCGCGGTTGTAGAGCGCGCTGGCGTCGGACTGGCCGGCGGCGTTGGGGTTGAAGGTCGGGGCCGAGGCCATGGCGACGACCTCGCCGGTATCGACGTCGAGCACGATGCCGGTCCCGCCCTCGGCGCTCATCTCGCTCACCGCGCTCGCCAGCTCGGATTCCAGCGTCGCCTGCACCCGGCTGTCGATCGA
>CAZTPD010000141.1:0-5465 GCA_964614625.1 uncultured Sphingosinicella sp.
TGAAGCGCCACTAGCCATTGTGCCTCATCTGGAATCAGACACAAGAGGGTAAATCCACATTCACCATCACGATTCGTCGCATTGGCGGTTTTCCGCGCTTTTTCGGGAGAGCGGCCGGCGCGCCCCGTGCCGCCGCCGCCGAAGCAGGCTAGGATAGCGGCGCGAACGTGCGAGGATTCCCATGACCCTGACGCTCTATGCCCACCCGCTTTCCTCCTATTGCTGGAAGGTGCTGATCGCGCTCTACGAGAACGACACGCCCTTCGAATTCCGCCAGCTCGACGCCGAGCATGAGGAAAACGGCCGGGAATTCGCGGCGCTGTGGCCGATCGGCAAGATGCCCGTGCTGTCCGATCGCGGGCGGGCGATCGCCGAATCCTCGATCATCATCGAATATCTCGGCCTGCACCATCGCGGGCCGGTGACCCTGGTGCCCCATCACGCCGATCCCGACGCGGCGCTCACGGTGCGGATGATGGACCGGGTCTTCGACAATTACGTCATGACGCCAGTGCAGCAGATCGTGTTCGACCGCATCCGCCCGGCGGAAACGCGCAATCCCCATGACGTGGAACTGGCCCGCGCCCTGCTCGACAAGGCCTATGGCTGGCTGGAGGGCGAGCTGGCCGGGCGGAGCTGGGCGGCGGGCGAGGATTTCTCGATGGCCGACTGCGCGGCGGCGCCGGCGCTCCATTATGCGGACAAGGTGCGGCCCTTCCGGGCGGGCTTTCCGACGCTCGGCGCCTATCTCGACCGGCTGGAAGCGCGGCCGAGCTTCGCGCGCGTGCTCGAGGAAGCCGCGCCCTACACGCACATGTTCCCCCAGGAGCCGGCCTGAAACAATCGGGGCCGGCGCTCCAGGCGGAGGCCGGCCCCGTCCCTCGATACGCGACGCGAGGGAACCCGGGATACAGGGGTGAGGCGCGGATACGCGGCGCCGCCCGACGCGCCTGATGGCCGGAAGCGATTGAGCGGTCGCTGAATGAGTCCGTTATCCGTGGTTAAGGATGGCCGCGCGGGCCGTCGATTGACTCGCCCCGGCCCGCCGCCGAGGATGGCGCGCCGCCGCGGCCGGACGGCGTGGAGACGACGACGTGGAGGATGACAAAAAAGAAGCCGCCCGGGAGGCGGTGACGGCGGCGCAACTGGCGCGGGTGGCGCTGATCGTGTCGGCGATGGCCTTCGCGCTGTCGGTGCTCGGCCTGTTCCTGCCGATCCGCTGAACGGGACCGGCAGGGCGAGCGGCGGACGCTCAGCGGCTTTCGGCGAGCAGCGCGCAGAGGATGTAGAGCAAGATGCCGAACGGACCGAACAGCAGGAGCGTCGCGGCGACCGCGCCGAGGCGGATCGCCAGCGGGTCCCAGCCGGTCATCCGGGCCAGGCCGGCGCAGACGCCGAGCAGCTTGGCATTGGACTTGTCGAGGGCGTAGGGGCTGTTCATGTCGTCGATCCCGTCGAAGGCAGGTTGATGGGGCGGCTGGGCCGGCCCGGTCATCAGATGACCGGAACCGGGCCGATCGCGGCGCTGATGAAGAGGCTGCTGGCGACCAGGGCGGCAATCACCGAGACCGCGATGTTCTGCAAATTGGCGTAGGAAAGCGTCATTGTTCGTCTCCGTTTGCGATCCCCGGACCATCCGGCGATCATGCCCAAAGCTAAGCAGAGGGCGTGCCAAACGGGGTTTTTGGCGGAAAACCGCCATTTTTCGATTTTGCGATGGGAAGAAGCGGAATCCGCGCCGCCAACAGGTGGCGGATTTCACCAAGGCTTGGCGGCACGAATCCGGACGCCTGTCCACTTTCGGACAGCGAAGTTGGCGCATCGTCGAGCCGGGTTGATCACCCCTGCCGTTCGGCCCCGGACTTGATCCGGGGTTGTCGAAGCCCTGTCCTTCTCTTCCGGCGGTGGAGAAGAAAGGGCAGCCCCCTTCGACGCCGCCTGCGGCGTCGCTCAGGACATGCTTCGACAAGCTCAGGGCGAACGGAGTGTGGGTCAATCCAGCACGAAACTGTTCTTAGCGTGCGGCGGGTTTCCCGGGCGCGACGCCGGCGCGCTCGAGCTCCGGGCCGAGCCGGCCGACGAGCCAGAGGCCCCACATGCGGAAATCGGCGGCGAGCGACCAGAGCGGATAGGTGAAGGTCGCCGGGCGGTTGCGCTCGACGAAGAAATGCGCCGCCCAGGCGAAGCCGTAGCCGGCGAAAGGCAGCGCCGCGAGCAGCCACCAGCGCCCGGTGACGAGCGCCGCCAGCGCGAGGATCACGACCAGGCTGGTGCCGATATAGTGGAGCGCCCGCGTGCGCGGCCGCGCATGCTCGCGCAGGTAGAAGGGCCAGAATTCGGCGAAGCTGCTACAGGCCCGCATCGTCGGATGCCTCGGGCGCCGCCGCCGGCCGTGGGCCGAGATGCCCCGCGATCATGCCGCCGATCAGCGGCGCGGCCAGGGTCGCGAACCAGGTCCAGACCGGCATCGGATAGGCGAAGGCGATGATCAGCGCGATCGCCGCCAGCAGGCCCGCCGGCGCCCAGACGGTCCATCCCGTCGCCGAGATCCGCCGGGCGACATAGCCGCCGACCAGCGCGCCGAGGAAGAAGCCGATCACGGTGAGGACCAGTGCCGCCGTCGGGCGGGCGGCCATCGCCTCGGCGACCTGCGCGCGATCCCACATGTCGCCGAGCGCGACCGGATAGAGCGTGTTGGTGAGGATATCGACGCCCGCCTGGACCGCGAGCGCGGCGACGATGCCCGCCAGGATACCGAGAAATGTCCGCACGACCCTAGCCCCTCCTGCCGTTTCGCGCCGAGCCTATCGCAAGAAGGACAGGGGCGGAAGGGCGGCGTCGACTTGCCCAACGTCTGCATCTTCCAGCCGGGCCGGGCCGGGCTCCGCGCGCAATATGATTGATAATGCGAATTGATCTCAATAAGGTGCGCCGAACGTGCCTCGCCGGGTGTTTTATCGGACCAGAACACCGGTTCGTCGAACCGTTCGTTTCGGGTGCGACAGCGTTAGGCTGGCGTTCATGTTCGCCCGCCCACCCATGCCACAAATGTAGCGTGCCGGGGCGGCCGGCGAGCGGGAGGGGTCGAGGATGAGGACGCGATATGGCGCGGCGCGGGCGCGCCGGTTTCTGGCGATCGCGCTGACGGCATCGGCCGCGCCCGCTCTGGCGCAGGAGGAGGACGCGCCGGCGAGCGGCGACGCGCCCGCCGCCGCCGGCCAGGCCGCCGCCGACCCGGCGGGCGGGCGCACCTATACCCCGGCCGATTTCGCCCGCTTCGCGCCGCGCAGCGCGCTCGACATGCTGAACCGGGTGCCGGGCTTCGCCATCGACGAGGGCGACACCAGCCGCCGCGGCCTCGGCCAGGCGACCGGCAACGTGCTGATCAACGGCGAGCGTTTCCTCGGCCGATCGACCGACATCTTCACCGAATTGGGCCGGATCAGCGCCGCCAATGTTGCGCGCATCGAGATCGTCGACGGCGCGACGCTGAACGTCTCCGGCCTGACCGGGCAGGTCGCGAACGTCGTCACCACGTCCGGGCGGCTGTCGGGCAATTTCGCCTGGCGCCCGCAGATCCGGGCGCGGCGCACGCCGGCCCGACTGCTCGACGGCGAGGTCTCGATCACCGGCGCGGTCGGCTCCACCCAATATACGCTGAGCCTGAGGAACGAGAGCCGGCGCAACGGCAATGCCGGGCCGGAGATCGTCTTCACCCCCGCCGGCGACATTCTGGACCGACGCGAGGAAGTGCTGTTCGTCAATCAGGAAGCGCCGCGCATCGCCGGATCGGTCCGCCGCGCCTTCGGCGACGGCTCGGTGCTCAACCTCAACGGCGGCTTCGCGCTCTACCATTCCGACGTCGGCGAGGACGGGACACGCTCCGGGCCGGGCCAGCCGGACCGGGTGCGGACCATCCGGGAAATCGAGCGCGAACATAATTACGACCTGGGCGGCGATTACGAGTTCGCGCTGGGCGGCGGCCGGCTGAAGCTGATCGGTTCGCACCGCTTCGAGCACAGCCCGTTCACCCAGACGCTGATCCAGACCTATGCCGACGGCCGACCGACCCTGGGCGAGCGTTTCACGCAGGTCGCCGACGAAGCGGAGACGATCGTCCGCGCCGAATATCGCTGGCGCGGCGGCGGGGGCGACTGGCAGGTTTCGGCGGAAGGCGCGCTCAACCGGCTCGACATCGAGAACGGCCTCGCCGTGATGAACGCGGCCGGCGACTTCGTCCCGGTGCCCTTCCCCAACGCGGCGGGCACCGTGGAGGAGCAGCGGGCGGAGACGATCCTGACCTACGGCCGGCCGATCGCGCCGAACCTGACGCTCCAGGCCTCGATCGGCGGGGAATATTCCGAGATCTCCCAGTCCGGGGCGAACGGCCAGACCCGCAGCTTCGTCCGCCCCAAGGGCTTCCTCAACCTCGCCTGGCGCCCGCGCGACGATCTCGACATCAGCGCCCGGATCGAGCGGCAGGTGGGCCAGCTCAACTTCTTCGATTTCGTCGCCTCGACCAATGTCAGCGGCGGCACCGTCAATGCCGGCAACGCCGATCTGGTGCCGCCGCAAAGCTGGGACGGGCAGGTGCAGGTGACGCGCAATCTCGGCCCCTGGGGCACCGCGACGGCGCGGCTCTACGGGCGACTGATCAGCGACGTGGTCGATATCGTGCCGATCGGCCCGACCGGCCAGGCGCCGGGCAATCTCGACGGGCTGGCGCGGGTCTACGGGCTGCAATGGACCAGCACGTTCAATCTCGATCCCGCGGGCTGGCGCGGCGCGCGGCTGGACATGAACCTCCAGTTCCAGCGCACCTCGCTGGAGGACGCGCTGACCGGGCGGCGGCGGCCGATCAACGAGAATATGACGCGCCGGCTGGAGATCAATTTCCGCCACGACATTCCCGGCAGCGACTGGGCGTGGGGCGCCAATGCGTTCCAGTATCGCCAGTCGCAGGGCTTCCGGCTCGACCAGAGCTTCCAGTATCTCGACACGCCGGGCAGCCTCGGCCTGTTCGTCGAGCACAAGAACGTGATGGGGCTGACGGTGCGCGCCACGGTCGACAATCTGCTCGATACCAACGAGAGCTTCCGGCGCAGCTTCTTCGACGGGCGGCGCGATCCGGCGAACGGCAATATCGCCTTCACCGAATATCGCGACCGCTATTACGGCCCGATCTTCACGCTTTCGATCAGCGGGACGATCTGAACCGGCGCTTGGGTTCGGCGCCGCGCGGCCCTATCTGAAGGCGATGGCGGCAAGCGGGGCGAGCGAACAGGCGAAGGACAATCCGGGCTGGGCGACGTTCCGGCGCTTCCTGCCCTATCTGTGGCCGGCGGGCGAAACCGCGCTCAAGACCCGCGTCGCCGTCGCGATGCTGCTGGTGCTGGCGGCCAAGGCGACCCTGATCGCCATGCCCTATGCCTACAAGGCGGTGGTGGACCGGATGGCGCCGGGCT
>CAZTPD010000142.1:0-5454 GCA_964614625.1 uncultured Sphingosinicella sp.
GCGCCTGCCCGCTGTGGATGGTGCACGAGGCGGTCGCGATCCCGGACCGCATCCTCGTCCAGCTCGCCGAGACGCCGGACGGGGTGCGCTACGTCTCGATGGCCAAGGGACTGGTGAAGCCCTCCGGCTCCTATGCCCGGCCGAGCCGGCGCTATGCGGTGGCGCTCGGCTGCGAGGCGGCGCATGCGGCCGACTTCGTCTATGCCGACCAGCTCGACCTGGGCAGCCCGGGCGCGGCCACGCCGATCGGCGTCTCCTGCCGCATCTGCCCGCGCGAGAATTGCGAGCAGCGCGCCTTCCCGCCGGCGGGACGGGCGCTCAGCGTCGATCCGGATCGCAGGGCGGTGGTGCCCTACGGGTTTGCGTGACCAAAATCCTCCCCCGGATTTCCGGGGGAGGGGGACCGCACGAAGTGCGGTGGAGGGGCTTCTTGCGGCGGAAGAAGCCCCTCCACCATCCTTCGGATGGTCCCCCTCCCCTGCAAAAGCAGGGGAGGATTTATCGTCCTTCGAATGTCGGCTTCTGTTTCTGGAGGAACGCCATCACCGCTCGCTTGAAATCCTCCGTATGGCCGGCGTCGCGCTGCGCGACGCGCTCCGCCGCCAGCGATTCGCTCAGCGAAAGCTGCTCGGCGTCGCGCGCGAGCTTGCGGATCAGGCCGTAGGCGACGGTCGGCCCGGCGGCGAGGCGGGCGGCGAGGGCGGCAGCTTCCTCCGCCAGCGCCTCGTCATCGACGACGCGGGAGATCAGCCCCCAGTCCGCCGCCTGGTCCGCCGGGATGCGCTCGCCCAGCATCATCATCTCCATCGCCCGCGCCCGGCCGGCGAGGCGCGGCAGCAGCCAGGTCGCGCCGGCGTCGGGGATGAGGCCGATATTGACGAAGGCCTGGAGGAAATAGGCGGAAGCGCCGGCGATGACGATGTCGGCGGCGAGCGCGAGGCTGCACCCCGCCCCCGCGCACGGCCCGTTCACCGCCGCGACGATCGGCAGCGGGCAGGCGAACAGCGCCTCGACCAGCGGATTGAAATTCTCCTCCAGCGTCGCGCCGACATCCTCGGGCAGGCCGCCGCCGCTGGCGAGATCGGCGCCGCTGGAGAAGCCGCGCCCTTCGCCGGCGAGCAGCAGGCAGCGCGCGCCGGAGCCCGACAGACTCTCGACCGCCCCGCGCAGCTCATTGACCATGTCGGCGCTGAGCGCGTTCAGGGTCTCGGGGCGATTGAGCGTGATCCGGGCGACGGCATCGCCGCCCTGTTCGAAACGGATATGCTGGTAGGTCATTCGACAGGGACACTTTCGATCGGGGCGTGCAGGCGCAGGCGGGTGACGCGGCGGGTATCGGCATCGGTGACTTCCAGCCGCCAGCCGCTCGGATGCTCCAGCACCTCGCCCGGCTGCGGGATGCGCCCGGCGAGCAGCGAGGCGAGGCCGCCGAGAGTCTCGACATCCTCCTCGATCGCGCCGAGGCGCGCGTCGATGATCTGCGCGACATCCTCCAGCTCCGCCCGGCCGTCGGCGTCCCAGACGCCGTCCTCGAGCGGGATGAGCTGGCCGGGCAGCTCCTCGTCATGCTCGTCCTCGATGTCGCCGACGATCTCCTCGACCACGTCCTCGATGGTGAGCAGCCCCTCGGTGCCGCCGAACTCGTCGACGACGATGGCGAGATGGACACGGCCCGCGCGCATCCGGGCGAGCAGATCGAGCATCCCCATCGATTCCGGCACGTAGAGCGGCGCGCGCATCAGCGTCCTGATGTCCGCCGGCGGCGCCTTGTCCGACATGTGATAGGAGAAGACGTCCTTGATATGGACCATGCCGATCACGGTATCGAGGCTGCCCTCATAGACCGGCAGCCGGCTGTGCTCCGCCTCGCGCAGCGCCTCGACCAGATCGGGGAAGGAGATGGTGCTGGGCACCGCGACGATCTCGCCGCGCGGGACGGCGACGTCGCCGGCATTCTTGTCCCCGAAATGGAGGATGTTGCGGAGCATCAGCCGCTCGGCGTCGGAAAGGTCGCCGACCCTGGGCGCCTCGCCCGCGCGGCTCTCGATCGCTTCCTCGATCTGGTCGCGCAGCGTCGCCTCGCCATTATCCCCGAACAGGAACGCCCTCAGGCCGCTCCAGAATGTGCGTTCCTCCTGCCGAACGCCGGGACTGTCGTCTTCCATGATGTTTAGGGTTGCACCTCGTGTCGTTGACGGAAAATCTAATGATAGGGATCGGCGATGCCGATCGAGGCCAGAGCGCGCCGCTCGGCCGCCTCCATCTCCTCGGCGTCGGCATCGCTCGTTTCGTGATCGTAACCTAGCAGATGGAGCATGCCGTGCACCATCAGATGCGCGGCATGGTCGGCGACGGGGATCGCCTTGTCCGCCGCCTCCGCCGCGCAGACGCCATGCGCGAGCACGATGTCGCCGAGCAGAGGCGCATCGGCCAGCTCGTCCTCTTCTACCATCGGGAAGGAGAGGACGTTGGTCGGCTTGTCTTTGCCGCGCCACTCGGCGTTCAGGGCATGGACTTCCGCGTCGGAGGTGAACTTGACCGAAACCTCCGCCTCGCCGTCGGCGAGGGCGGCGTGGCGGCTGTGGAGGATGGCGGCATGGACGGACCGGCCGGCGAGCGCCGGCCAGTCGGTGCTACTGTCCCAGTCCTCGGACATGTCGGCCTCGACGAGGATCATATGTCCTCCCCCGGATTTCCGGGGGAGGGGGACCATGCGCAGCATGGTGGAGGGGGTTCTTTCCTCACAAAAGAAGCCCCTCCACCAGCCTTCGGCTGGTCCCCCTCCCCTGCAAATGCAGGGGAGGAAAGGCGCGCGGCGGCGTCACGACCCCGGCCCCTCATAGGCCTCGACGATCTTGCCGACCAGCGGGTGGCGGACCACGTCGCCGGGGCCGAAGCGGATGGTGGCGATCTTGTCGATCCCCTCCAGCTTGGCGACCGCGTCGGCGAGGCCGGACTTGCCGACGTCGGGCAGGTCCACCTGCTGCGGATCGCCGCAGATCACCATGCGGCTGCGCATGCCGAAGCGGGTCAGGAACATCTTCATCTGCTGCGGCGTGGTGTTCTGCGCCTCGTCGAGGATGATGAAAGCATCGGAGAGCGTGCGGCCGCGCATGAAGGCGATCGGCGCGATCTCGATCTCGCCCGACGCGATCCGCCGCTCGACCTGCTCGGTCGGCAGCATGTCGTAGAGCGCGTCGTAGAGCGGGCGGAGATAGGGATCGACCTTCTCCTTCATGTCGCCGGGGAGGAAGCCCAGCCGCTCGCCCGCCTCGACCGCCGGGCGCGAGAGGATGAGGCGGTCGACGCTGCCGCCGATGAGCTGCTGCACCGCCTGCGCGACGGCGAGATAGGTCTTGCCGGTGCCCGCCGGCCCCAGCGCGAAGATCATTTCGTCGCGGGCCAGCGCCTCCATATAGACCGCCTGGGTCTTGGAGCGCGGGACGATCGTCTTCTTGCGGGTGCGGATCATCACCTTGGGCGGGTCGGCCACGTCCGGCGCGACGATCCCCTCCAGCGTCGGCTGCCCCGACATGGCGATGATCGCGTTGACCAATTCGGCGTCGATGTCCTGGCCCTCGTCGAGCCGGTTGTAGAGGCCGAGCAGCACCTCGCGCGCGCGCGCCGCCGCCTCCGGCTCGCCCTCGATCTGCACCTTGGTCCCGCGCGCGGCGATATAGACGCCGAGCCGGTCCTCGATCGCGACCAGATTGCGGTCGAACTCGCCGAACAGCGGGCCGAGCAGGTGCGGTTGCTCGAACTCCAGCTCGACCCGGGCGCGCGGGCCGGAGGCTTCGGTTTTCTTCTGGGCCATTACCTTCCCGTCACCCCAGCGAAGGCTGGGGTCCATGCTGAGTCCGTATGGATGCCAGCCTTCGCTGGCATGACGGAAGAGAGGATCACGCGGCCTCCTTCACAAGCTCGGCGCCCGCCAGGCTGTTCGGGCCGGCGGAGAGCAATTCGACCTCGACGATGTCGCCGATCGCGGCGGAGGTTTCGAGATGGACCGATTGCAGCCAGGGCGTCTTGCCGACGAGCTGGCCGGGGCGGCGGCCGGGGCGTTCGAGCAGCACCGAAGTGCGCCGGCCCACGCTCGCTTCGTTGAAGGCGAGCTGGTGGGCGTTCAGAAGCGCCTGGAGCCGTTGCAGCCTTTCGTCCATGACCTCTTGTGCCACCTGATCCTCCATATCCGCCGCCGGGGTGCCCGGTCGAGGCGAATATTTGAAGGAGAAGGCCTGGGCGTAGCGCACCTGCTCGACGAGGCGCAGCGTCTCTTCGAACTCGGCGTCGGTCTCGCCGGGGAAGCCGACGATGAAGTCTCCGGAAAGCGCGATGTCCGGGCGCGCGGCGCGGACCTTGTCGAGGATCTTGAGATAGGACGCACTCGTGTGGCTGCGGTTCATCGCCTTCAGCACGCGGTCGCTCCCCGCCTGCACCGGCAAGTGGAGGAAGGGCATCAGCTTTTCGACATCGCGGTGGGCGGCGATCAGGCCGTCGGTCATGTCGTTGGGATGGCTGGTCGTGTAGCGGATGCGGGCGATTTCCGGGATCGCGGCGATCGCTTCGATAAGGTGGTGCAGGCCCCTGCCCCCGTCCGCCCAGGCATTGACGTTCTGGCCCAGCAAAGTGAGCTCGCGCGCGCCGGCGTCGGCCAGCGCCTTCGCCTCGTCGACGATCGCGGCGAAGGGCCGGCTGACCTCCGCGCCGCGCGTATAGGGGACGACGCAATAGGTGCAGAACTTGTCGCAGCCCTCCTGCACGGTGAGGAAGGCGGACGGCGCGACCTTGCGCCGGGCGGGCAGCGCGCCGAACTTGGAGGCGGCCGGCATGTCCGTGTCGAGCGCCAGCCCCTCGCCCCGCGCCGCCTTCGCGACCAGCGCGGGCAGGTTGTGATAGGCCTGCGGGCCGACCACCACGTCCACCTTCGCGCGCCGCGCGATCTCCGCGCCCTCCGCCTGGGCGACGCAGCCGGCGACGGCGATCATCGGCGCCCCGCTCTCGCGGCGCCGCAGCCGGCCGATCTCGGAATAGACCTTCTCGGTCGCCTTCTCGCGGATATGGCAGGTGTTGAGCACCACCAGATCGGCGTCGGTGCCCTCCGGCGCGGCGGCATAGCCGTCGGCGGCGAGCGCCTCGGCCATCCGCTCGCCGTCATAGACGTTCATCTGGCAGCCGTAGGACTTGATCCGGTAGGTGCGGGACTCGGGGCTGGTCATCGCCGCGCCTATAGGGGATCGGGGGCGGGCACGGAAGCGCCGAGCGCCGCGACGATCGCGCCGTGCGCCCGCGCGGCCAGCGCCTTGCGATCACCTACCTCGGCCGGGTCGATCGGATCGAGGAAGCGCAGGGTGACCGGGATCGTCCCGGCGCGCGACAGCATCCGCTTCGCATTCGTGCCCGCCGGCTCGTCGCCGACCCAGGCGATCTCGTCCTCGTGGAGATGATAGTCGATCG
>CAZTPD010000143.1:0-5429 GCA_964614625.1 uncultured Sphingosinicella sp.
CCCGAATAGGTCACGTCCTCGCCGAGATTGGCGCCGCGATTGACGCCGGAGAGGATCAGGTCCGGCGGCGAATCCTTCAGGATATGGGCGAGGCCCATCATCACCGAATCGGTCGGCGTGCCCGTCACCGCGAAGCGGCGCTCGCCCAGCTTGCGCAGCCGCACCGGCGCGGTCAGCGTCAGCGAATGGCCGGTGCCGGATTGCTCCTCGGCCGGGGCGACGATCCAGATGTCGTCGGAGAATTCGCGCGCGATCCGCTCCAGGACCTCAAGTCCCGTCGCGTTCACGCCGTCGTCGTTGGTGAGAAGGATACGCATCGCGCCCGCTATGCCGGGGCGCTCGCGGCTCGGCAACCATGATCCAAAAAAGACCCCGCCCAAGGGGACCGGGCGGGGTCAAAGACACGCGGTGTGAAGCCAGCTCAGGCCGCGCGTTTGCCGAGCCTCCGGCGCGCCACCAGCGCGGCCGCCGCGGCGCCGAACAGCAGCACCATCGGCGGCGCCGGCACCGGCGTGCCGCCGCTCGAGCTCGACGAGGAGCCGCCGCTCGAGGAGCTGGACGACGAGGAGGAAGAGGAGGAACTGGACGAGGACGCGCTCGACGAGGACGAGCCGGACGAGGCGCTGCTGCCCGAACTGCTGGACGTGCTGCCCGACGAGCCGAAGCTGCTGGAGCCGCTGGAGGCGCCCGAGCTCGATCCGCTGCTGCTCGACGAGGACGACGAGGAGCTGGAGGAGGACGAGCTCGACGAGGACGATCCGCTGCTGCCCGACGAGCCGCTGCTGCCGGAGCTGCCCGAGGAGCCGGAGGAGCCCGACGATCCCGAAGAACCCGAGGAACCGCTGCTGCCGCCATGGCTGGAGCTGCCGTGCGGCGGCTTGCCGCCGCTCGATCCGGACGAAGACGAGGACGAGGAGGAGCTCGACGAGGAACTGGAGCTGCTCGAGCTGGACGAGGAGGTCGAGCTGCCGCCGCTCGAGGTCGAGGTGGACCCGCCGGACGTGGAGGTGGACCCGCCCGAGGTCGAGGTCGAGCCGCCGGACGTCGAGGTCGATCCGCCCGAGGTGGACGTGGAGCTGCCCCCGGTCGAGGTCGAACTGCCGCCGCTGGAGATGGTGATGGTGGTGTTGCCGCCGCTCGAGCTGCCGCCGAAGAAGCCACCCGAGAAGAAGCCGCCGAAACCGCCGCCGAAGCCGCCCGAGCCGCCGATCACGATCGGCACGCCGCCGCCGGTGCTGCCGGTCGCCATCGGGGCGGGCGGCGGCGGGGGCGGCGCGAAATAGGGCGGGATGATGGTGCGCGTCGTCACCGTCTCGGTCGCCGGCGCGGCGCAGGCGACGCGGCGCACGGTGCGGCGCACCTGGCGCTGCTTGGGCGCGGGGCGCTGGGCGCGGACGGGCTTCGCCTTGGCCTGCTTGATGATCGCCGGGCGCGCCGGCGGGTTCTCGGCGACATGGACGGCGCCGCCGCCGACCACCGCGCCGCCCACGGTGCAGGCGCACAGTTTCGCCAGAGCCATTCTTACCGACATAAACCGCATCCCGTTTCTGGCCGGCTGACGAAGCGCGGCCTGACCGCTTCGGTTGTTCGCTCGCCGGCATGGCGATGGCGGAGCAGATGCAGAGGCGCGGGACGGGCGCAAGCGCATTGACCGTTTGCGCGCTCGTTTCGGCCTCGTCGGAGCGTTTCCGTCCCATTCGTGCACAGCTTCGCGCGGGGAGTGAAAGGCGGGGCGATTTGCTCCGACGCGGCGCGGCCGCGATTCGCGTTCGCGGCCGCCGATTCGCGTGTCCGGATCGCCGCCCGGATCGTCACGGCGCCGCGCGCGCCGCTGAAAGGCGCCGGATTTTCAGCCCGTTTGAGTGACTTGTGTCACTCCTACGGCGCAGCTATAGGCGCGCTGGGGCGGGCCGTTAACGATTGCGTCAGATGCGTATGTGCATGCCCCAAATCGATCCCCGGCCGCAGCCGGGAAGCGAGCAGCGGAGGGGTAATGGCTACGCTTCACAGTGACGCTTTCGATCCTGGACCCACTGGTGGCTATCGGCCCACCGCCAACGAAGAGTTCATGAACCCCGATCAGCAGGCTTATTTCCGCGCGAAGCTCCTCAACTGGAAGGACGCGATCGTCCGGGAATCGCGCGAGACGATGGCCGAGCTGGCGAGCGGCCCGATCCAGGAAGCGGACCTGACCGACCGCGCGTCGAGCGAGACCGACTGGGGCATCCACCTGCGCACCCGCGATCGCCAGCGCAAGCTCATCTCCAAGATCGACGCCGCGCTGAAGCGCATCGAGCAGGGCGAATACGGCTTCTGCGAAGTGACCGGCGAGCCGATCAGCCTCGCCCGGCTGGAAGCGCGCCCGATCGCGACGATGACGGTGGAGGCGCAGGAGCGCCACGAGAAGAACGAGCGCATCTCGCGCGACGACTGAAGCGGTCGAAAACGGCAGCCGGAAACAGGAACGCCCCGGCGGGACCGGGGCGTTTTCCGTGTCGGCGCGGCGAGACCGCGCGCCGGCCTTTATTGCAGCCCCGCGATCTCCTCCTTGAGCCGGAGCTTCTCCTTCTTGAGTTGGTTGAGCGTCGCCGCGTTGGGCATGGGCCTTTGGGCTTCTTCGTTGATGCGGGCTTCGAGCCCCGCGTGCCTGGCCTGGAGTGCCGAAACGTGCGCCTGATGCATACCCGTCTCCTCTACCTGCTTGGGCGAGGCATCTAAGCACGTCGCCGCGCCTTTGTCTCCCCCCGCGTCGGCCCGTCCATCCGATGTATACGCCGGGCCGCCGAAGGATTATTCTATGCATATCAAGCATGGATGTGGAGCGAGGACAGCCGATGGAAGGTGAAGGTTCGGACACGCAACATCCCGGTGCTCAGGATCCGGCGTCGCGACTCGCCGCCCTGCGCATCGAGCACCGGGATCTCGACAATGCGATCGACGCGCTGCGCGGCATGGCTTCGCCCGATCAGCTTCAGATCGCCCGCCTGAAGAAACGCAAGCTCCGGCTCCGCGACGAGATCGCGGTGCTGGAGGATCTGCGGGTGCCGGACATCATCGCCTGAGCGCCGCCCGGCGCTTTTCGTGGGCCGGCACGCGCCGTCCGTCGAAAAACGCTACGGGCGCGGGCGGGGCGGGCGTAGGTTCCGGCATCGTTCCGTTTCAGTCACGGAGGTCGACATGTTGACACGATCGTTTCTCCTGATCGGCGCGTCGCTGCTTGCCGCCGGCGCGGCCAATGCCCAGAGCATCACCGTGCTCGGCAGCAATGCCGACGCGATCGCCTGCTACCGCGCCGCCGATTCCGAAATGCGGCGGCCGGACGCGGTGCGCATCTGCGGCGCGGCGCTCGCCAACCGCGATCTCACCGACCGCGACCGGATGGCGACCTTCGTCAACCGGGGCATCATCCGGTTCCGGCTGGAGGATCACGACGCCGCGCTCGCCGACTTCGACGCCGCGCTGGCGATCGAGCCGGGCCAGCCGGACGCGCTCATCAACCGTGGCATCACGATGCTCGCGGGCGGCGACGATCTCGGCGCGGCGCTGGCGACGATCGAGCAGGGGCTCGCCGGGCGGCCGAACCGTCCCTGGGTCGGCTATTACGGGCGCGCGGTGGCGCACGAGCTGGCCGGCCGCGACGCGCAGGCCTATCACGACTATCGCCGCGCGCGCGAGCTGCGGCCCGGCTGGCGTCCGGCCGAGCTGGCGCTGACCCGCTTCTCGGTGCGCGGCTACTGAGCCGCCGGCGGTAATCTCCGGCCGCCGCCCGGCCTGTTTCGGGACAGGCCGGGCGCGGCGCGCGCCATCGGGCTTTTCGCCGTTCCCGCCGCCGTTCGCCTGTGGCAGGTATCGGCCATGGCGGAACTCACTCCCAAGCTGATCGACGGCCTCTATGTCGAGGCGATGGTGCTCGCCGACGAGGCGCGCGCCTATTTCGATCGCGCCGCGCGCGACGATCGCCTCACCCTCGATCCGGGCGACCGGGTCGGCTTCTCCTGCGAATCGCTGAAGGTCACGACCCGGCTGATGCACGTCATCGCCTGGCTGCTGACCCAGCGCGCCGTCGCCGCCGGCGAGCTGACGCGCCTCCAGGCCGGCCAGTCGGAGCGGCGGCTGGGCGAGGCGGCGGACAGCGACGCCGATCTGGTGCGCCGGCTGCCCGAACATGCGGTCGATCTCATCCGCGCCAGCGAGGAATTGTACGATCGCGTGCGCCGCCTCGACAACGGCGCCTTCGCCGCGCCGGCGGGCAGCCCGGCGCGCAGCCTCTTGAGCCGGCTGGAGCGTTCGCTCTAGGGCGGGCGCATGGCTGACGAACCGACAACCTCCACCTTCACCGCCCGCGACGGCGTCGAGCTGGCCTGGCACGAGCTGGGCGCGGGCCGGCCGCTGGTGCTGATCCACGGCTATTTCTCGAACGCCCAGGTCAACTGGCTGCGCTACGGCCATGCCCGGCTGCTCGCCGACGCGGGCTTCCGGGTCATCATGCCGGACCTGCGCGGCCATGGCGAGAGCGGCAAGCCGCACGATCCGGCCCGTTATCCGCCCGACGCGCTCGCCGACGACGGCTTCGATCTCGTCGCGCATCTCGGCCTGACGGACTACGACTTGGCCGGCTATTCGCTCGGCGGGCGCACGGCGCTTCGGATGCTGGTCCGGGGCGCGGCGCCGGGCCGGGCGGTGCTGTGCGGCATGGGGCTGGACGGCATTCTCGATACGCAGGGGCGGGGCGGCTATTTCCGCGAGGTGCTGACCAATCTCGGCAGCTTCGAGCGGGGCTCGTCCGAGTGGATGACCGAGGCGTTCCTGAAGACCACGGGCGGCGATCCGGAGGCGCTGCTGCTCATCCTCGACACCTTCGTCGACACCGGCCGCGCCGAGCTGGCGGCGATCGATCTGCCGGTGCTGGTCGTCACCGGGACGGAGGATGACGACAACGGCTCGGGCGAGGCGTTGGCCGAGGCGATCCCGGGCGCGCGCTTCCGCGCGATCCCCGGCAATCATATGAGCGCCGTCACCCGGCCCGAGCTGGGCCGGGCGATCGCGGATTTTCTGGAGCGTTGACCGCAAAAGGGCACGGGTCCAGAAATGGCGGCATTCCGCAGGTTCGTTGAGGATGCACCCATGAAAAGCTCCGTTTCCGCGCTCGCCATCGCGCTGTGCGTCGGCCTTGCCGGCGTCGGCGCGGCCACCGCCACCGCCGCCGCCCAATCCGGCACGAAGGCGCCCGCCCCGGCGCAGAAGGCGGCCCGCCCGACCGCCGCCGACGCCCGCGCCTTCGTCGAGCGCGCCGAGCGCGAGCTGGGCGAGTTCTCCGTCATCAATGCCCGCGCCGCCTGGGTGAACGCGACCTACATCACCCACGACACCGACGCGCTCGCCGCCTATTTCGGCACGATCGGGACGGAGATGAGCGTGCGCCTCGCCAA
>CAZTPD010000144.1:0-5416 GCA_964614625.1 uncultured Sphingosinicella sp.
GCCTATCCCTTCATGAAGCGGATCACCTGGTGGCCGCAGGCGTGGCTCGGGCTGGTCTTCTCCTGGGCGGCGCTCGTCGCCTGGCCGGCGGTCACCGGGGAGATCGCCGCGCCGGGGCTGCTGCTCTATGCCGGGTCGGTGTTCTGGGTGATCGGCTACGACACGATCTATGCGTTGCAGGACAAGGAGGACGACGCGCTGGTCGGCGTCAAATCCTCGGCGCGGGCGCTGGGGCGGCATGCGAAGGCGGGGGTGGCGGTCTGCTACCTGATCGCGCTCGGCTGCTGGGCGGCGGCTTTCCATCTGGTGCGGATCGAATGGTTCGCGCTCTTGGCGCTGCTGCCGATGGCGCTGCATCTCGGCTGGCAGGTCGCGGCGCTTCGGATCGATGACGGGGAGGATGCGCTGGCCAAGTTCAGGTCCAACCGCTTCGCCGGTCTGCTGATGTTCGCCGCCTGCTTCGTGGTGGGCACGGCCTGACTGCCTTCTCCGCGACCTCTGCGTCTCTGCGCGCATTCAGGAAAATGGTTCGCGCAGAGACGCAGAGACGCGGAGAAGAAAGGGGAGAAGGGGTCGAGGGCTTCCGGGCTTGCTTTTGGGGGGCGCGGCCCTAGGTGCTTCTGATGCTTAGTGTCAATGAAGCCGAGCAGCGCGCCGCCGCGCTTGTCGAAGCGGCGATGCGCGCCGGGGCCGATGCGGCCGATGCGCTTTATATCGGCGACGCCTCGACCGGCGTGCAGGTGCGGCTGGGCGAGCTGGAGGACGTGACCCGGTCCGAGGGCGAGGAGATCGGGCTGCGCCTGTTCGTGGGGACGCGCTCGGCCAGCGTCTCCTCCTCCGATCTGTCCGGCGACGCCATGACGGCGCTCGTCGAGCGCGCCGCCGCGATGGCGCGCGAGGCGCCGGAAGACCCCTATGCCGGGCTGGCGCCGGAGGCGCGGCTGCTGCGCGGCGACGCGCCCGGCATCGACGCCGACGACGGCGCCGATCCCTCCCCGGTGGAGCTGAAGGCGCTGGCGCTGGCGGCGGAGGACGCGGCGCGCGCCCATCCGGGCGTCACCAACAGCGAGGGCGGCGGGATGAGCGCCGGGCGCACCGTCGTCGCGCTCGCCACCAGCCACGGCTTCGCGCGCGGCTACACGACCAGCGGCTATGGCGGCTGGGCGAGCGTGATCGCCGGCGAGGGCGCGGCCATGCAGCGCGACCATGCCAGCCATAGCGTGCGCCATTTCGCCGATCTCGACGCGCCGGACGCGATCGGCCGGCTCGCCGCCGAGCGGGCGGTGAAGCGGCTCAATCCGGTGCGGCTGGCGAGCGGGACGATGCCGGTCCTGTTCGATCCGCGCGTCGGCGGCGGCCTGATCGGCCATCTGGTCGGCGCGCTGAACGGACCGTCGGTGGCGCGCAAGTCGAGCTTCCTGCTGGGGCGCGAGGACGAGGAGATTTTCGGCCCCGGCATCGCCATTCTCGACGATCCGCACCGGCCGCGCGGGCTCAAGTCCAAACCGTTCGACGGCGAGGGCGTGGCGACCGCTGCCCGGCGGCTGATCGACGGCGGGCGGATGACCGGCTGGCTGATGAACGCGGCGGCGGCGCGCCAGCTCGGGCTGGACGTGACCGGCCATGCCGTGCGCGGCACCGGCGGCGCGCCGGGCGCGGGCGCGACCAACGTGCATCTGGAGCCCGGCGAGATGACGCCCGCCGAGCTGATGGTGGACGTGACGCGCGGGGTCTATGTCACCGAGCTGATCGGGCAGGGCGTCAATCCGGTGACGGGCGATTACAGCCGTGGCGCGTCGGGCTTCCTGATCGAGAATGGCGAGATCGCCGCGCCGGTGGCGGAGATCACGATCGCCGGGAACCTGATCGACATGTTCCGCGCGCTCGTCCCCGCGAACGATCTGGAACATCGCCGCGCCGTCAATGTTCCCACCCTGCGCATCGAAGGGATGACCGTCGCCGGTGCTTGAGGACGTCGCCGCCATCGCCGAGGCCGCGGGCCAGATCGCCGCGGGCCGCTTCGGCACCGATTTCAACCGCTGGGAGAAGGTGCCCGGCCAGCCGGTCTGCGACGTGGACCTGGAGGTGGACGCCTATCTGCGCGCGCAACTGACCGCGCTCGATCCCCGGGCGGGTTGGCTCTCCGAGGAGACGGTGGACCTCTCCGACCGGATCGAGCGGCGGCGGCTGTGGGTGGTCGATCCGATCGACGGCACGCGGGACTATGTGCGCGATCGGCCCGGCTGGTGCGTCTCCGTCGCCCTGGTCGAGGACCGCGTGCCGGTGCTCGGCGTGCTCGCCGCGCCGATGCGGGGCGAATTGTGGACCGCCGCGCGCGGGCAGGGGAGCTGGCGCAACGGCACGCGGCTGCGCGTCGCCCCGCGCACCGAATTGCCCGGCGCGCGGGTGCCGGCGGACAGCCTGCCCAAGGTCGATGCCGACCTGGTCGCGGTCGACAAGCCCAATTCGATCGCGCTGCGCATCGCGATGGTCGCGGCCGGCGAGGCGGACCTGCTCGCGACCCTGCGCTGGGGCTTCGAATGGGACATCGCGGCGGCCGCTTTGATCGCCGAGGAGGCCGGCGCGCGCGTGACCGGCGCGCTCGGCCAGCCGCTCGCCTTCAACACCGCCTCGGGCGAGGCGTTCGGCGTTCTCATCGCCACGCCCGGCATCCACGCCGCCGCCGTCGAGCGGCTCAGGGAGCGCGCGCTGGCCGTCGTCTGATGCGAGAGCCGGTTCTCTTTGGATTGAACCGCTCATCCTGAGTGGCGATCATGCCATTTGCAGACCCGGAGCGGAATGAAGCCGGCCTGTCCCTCCTTCGTCATGCTGAACTTGTTTCAGCATCCAACCACGAGCCGCACTGCCGGTGGAGAACCGGACCCTGAAACAAGTTCAGGGTGACGGACAAGGACAATGCTTATCGCGTGTTCGCAAATAACATAATCGCCACTCAGGATGCGCGGATCAGTGTGATCGCCATATGCGCGACCGTCGCGCCGCCTGCCGTTCGTCGAAGCGGATTGGCGTCCGCTTTCGATCCGGATTATCCTGCCTCCGGACAGAAAAACGGGAGAGCGGGATGCGGACGGGCCTTTCGACCCTGCGCGCCGTGGGGCTGGCGGCGGTGCTCGCGCTGGCCGCGCCGCTGCCGGCGCACCAGCAGGAAGAGGCGCCCGGCGCCCCCGATGCCCCTGACGCCCTCGGCATTCCCGATGCCGGCGCCGAGACGCTGGACTATCTGCTCGACGAGACCGAGCGGATGACCGTCGCGGTCAGCATCGGCGGGCACGGCCCCTACGACTTCATCGTCGATACCGGATCGGAGCGCACCGTCGTCTCGCACGAGCTGGCGCGCGAGCTGGGTCTCGGGGCGGGGCGGACGGCGACAGTGCACAGCATGACGGAGGTGAGCCGGGTGCCGACGGTGATCGTCCCCGATTTGCGGGTCGGCAGCCGCGACGTGGGCGACATCCACGCGCCGGCGCTTTCGCGGCGCAATCTCGGCGCGGTCGGGATGCTCGGGGTGGACAGCCTCCAGTCGCAGCGGGTCGATTTCGATTTCGCGCGCGAGGTGATGACGATCACGCCGTCGCGGCGGCGCGAGGAACGCTGGTCGGGCGACACGATCGTCATCACCGGGCGCAGCCTGTTCGGCCGGCTCGTGCTGGTCGACGCCGCGGTGGACGGCGAGCGCGTCCACGTCATCATCGACACCGGCGCCCAGATCACGATCGGCAACGAATCGCTGCGCCGCGCGCTCGCCCGGCGCGGCCGGCTCGGGCCGACCGCCCCGATCTCGCTGCTCAGCGTCACCGGCACCCATTTCTCCGCCGAGGCGACGGTGGCGCGGCGAATCCAGATCGGCGGGGTGGACATCGTCGATCTGCCGATCGCCTTCGCCGACGCGCACCCCTTCCGCCAGCTCCGGCTGGAACGGCGCCCGGCGATCCTGCTCGGCATGGACGCGCTGCGCCTGTTCGACCGCGTCTCGGTCGATTTCGCGAACCGGCGGGTGCGGGTGCTGATGCCCGGCTCGACGCACTTCGACGCGCCGGCCCGGATGGCGGCGGCGCAGGACACGCGCACGGCGAGCTGACCCGGCCGATGTTAACGGCCCCGAAACGGCTTTCGTGCGACAATGCGGGGGTTATGCGGATTTTCGCCGACCTCCTGCGCGACCGGAAGGGCGCGACCGCGATCGAATATTGCCTGATCGCGATGATCATCTCGCTGGCCGCCATCCTGGCGTTCCAGAGCATCGGCCTGTCGTTGACCGGCATCATCGAGGCCGCCACCAACGGCATGCGCGCCTGAGGGCTCCTTCGCCGCGACCGTCACCCCGGCCCTTCGACTGCCTGCAAGGCAGGCGCTCAGGATAAACTTCAGCCGGAGGCTGAAGGCCGGGGGCCAGCCCTGACAGGGATTTGCTTGCCTGGGCCTGGATACCGGCCTTCGCCGGTATGACGGGATGGGTGAACGGGCCTACCCGTCGATCCGCGGCACGCCGAGCCGCCGGATCTCGATCTTCGGGCAGCGGTCCATCACGACCTTGAGCCCGGCGGCCTCGGCGCGGGCGGCGGCGTCCTCGTTGACCACGCCCAATTGCATCCACACCGCCTTCGCGCCGGCGGCGATCGCCTCGTCCACCGCCTCGCCGGCCGCCGCCGAATTGCGGAAGATGTCGACGATGTCGATCGGCTCGCCGATCTGGGCCAGCTCGCGCCAGACGAATTCGCCGTGGACATGCTCGCCGGTGATCTGCGGATTGACCGGCAGGACGCGGTAGCCGTGGTCCTGGAGGAACTTCATCACCTCGTTGCTCGCCCGGTCGGGCCGGTCGGACGCGCCGATCATCGCCACCGTGCGGGCGTTGGCGAGCAGTTCGTAAATGTCCTCGTCGCGGGTCAGCGGCATGTTTCTGGCTCCTGTCAGCTGTTCACCTGCTCCAGCAGCTTGCGGGCCAGCTCCCGGAACAAGGCGGCGTCCTCGCCGTCGCCCGCGGCGGGGGGGCGGCCGGCATCGGATTCGCGCCGGATCGACATGGTGAGCGGAATGCGCCCCAGGAAGGGGATGCTCATCACTTTCGCCGCCGCCTCGGCGCCGCCCGTCCCGAACGGGTCGCTGATCTCGCCGCAATGGGGGCAGGCATAGCCGGCCATGTTCTCGACGAGGCCGATCACGCCCACGTCCATCTTGCGGAACATGTCGATCGCGCGGGTCGCGTCGATCAGCGCCAGATCCTGCGGCGTCGAGACGATCACGGCCCCGGCCGGCTTGAACTTCTGGATCAGCGTCATCTGGATGTCGCCGGTGCCGGGCGGCAGATCGACGAGCAGCAGCTCGCAATCGCCCCAGTCGGCCTCCATCAGGTTGGTGAAGGCGCTCGCCGTCATCGGCCCGCGCCAGGCGACGG
>CAZTPD010000145.1:0-5384 GCA_964614625.1 uncultured Sphingosinicella sp.
CATCGAAACTGTCCGCCACCCAGGCCCGCGCCGCCGCCTCGTCCATCAGGCGGCCCTGCGCCGCGAATGGACAAGGATCGCCGCCAGCGCCGCCGGCGTGATGCCCCGGATGCGCGCAGCCGCACCCATCGTCGCGGGACGCGCCGCCGAGAGACGCTCGATCATCTCATTGGAAAGGCCGGCAATGCCCGCATAGTCGAGATCAGCTGGAATCCGCACCGCCTCGTCGGCGCGCAGCCGCGCGATCTCCCCGGCCTGCCGCTCGACATAGGGGGCGTAGCGATGGTCCTGGATCGCTTCCTCGAGCCGCTCCGCCGGCGCCTGCGCGAAGGCCGGGTCGAGCCGCTTCAGCCCCTCCCCGTCCAGCTCCGGAAAGCGCAGCCATTCGCCGAGGCTGCGCTTCACGCCATCGTCGCGAACCGCGATGCCCGCATCGCGCAGGGGCCTGGCCGTCATCGCCTGCGCCAGCAGCGCCTCGACCCGGCCGCGCTCCGCTTGCGCGGCCTCGAAATGCCGCCGCCGCTCCGGCGAGACGCAGCCCGCCGCGATGGCGATCGGCGTCAGCCGCGCCTCGGCATTGTCGGCGCGCAGCCGCAGCCGATATTCCGCCCGCGCCGTCAGCATCCGATAGGGCTCGGTGACGCCTTGCAGGACGAGATCGTCGATCATCACGCCGATATAGGATTCGGCGCGATCGAGGACGACTGGCGCCGTGCCGCCCGCCCACGCCGCCGCGTTGAGCCCGGCCACGAGCCCCTGCGCGGCGGCCTCCTCATAGCCGGTCGTGCCGTTGATCTGCCCGGCCAGATAGAGGCCCGCCACGTCGCGCACCGCCAGCGTCGCATCGAGGATGCGCGGATCGACATGGTCATATTCCACGGCATAGCCGGGCTGGAGGATCTCGACGCGTTCCAGCCCCGCCATCGAGCGGACGAAATCGCGCTGCACGTCTTCCGGCAATGAGGTGGAAATGCCGTTGGGATAGACGGTCGGATCGTCCAGCCCCTCCGGCTCGAGGAAGATCTGGTGCCCGTCGCGATCGCCGAAGCGGTGCACCTTGTCCTCGATGGACGGGCAGTAGCGCGGGCCGACGCCGCTGATCTCGCCGGCGAAGAGCGGCGAGCGATCGAGATTGGCACGGATGATCTCGTGGGTGCGCGCATTGGTCCGGGTGATCGCGCAGAAGAGCTGCGGCACGGTCCGGCCGGGGCTCATCGGCGACATCGTCCAGCCGCTATCGTCCGACTCCTGCCGCTCCAGCACCGCCCAGTCGATCGTGCGCCCGTCGAGTCGCGGCGGCGTGCCCGTCTTCAGCCGGGCGAGCGGCAGGCCGAGCGCGCGGAGCTGATGGGCGAGCGCCGTCGCCGCCCGCTCGCCGACCCGGCCGCCCGCGCTGGAGGTCATGCCGAAATGCAGCTTGCCGCCCAGGAAGGTGCCGGTGGCGAGGATCACGGCCCCGGCCGCGAGTTCCCGCCCGTCCGCTAGGGCCAGCCCGGTCACGCGCCGCCCGTCGAGCTTCAGCGCGCTCGCCTCACCCTCGACGATCTCCAGCCCCGCCTGCGCATCGACCAGATCGTGGATCGCCCGCCTGTAGAGCTTGCGGTCGGCCTGGATGCGCGGGCCGCGCACCGCCGCGCCCTTGCTGGCGTTGAGCATCCGGTAATGGATCGCCGCCCGGTCCGAGGCGCGCGCGATCAGCCCGTCGAACGCATCGACCTCGCGGATCAGGTGCCCCTTGCCCAGCCCGCCCATCGCCGGGTTGCACGACATCGCGCCGATCTGGTCGCGGGTGAAGCTGACCAAAGCCACCGACGCGCCCATCCGCGCCGCGGCGGCGGCCGCTTCGGTCCCGGCATGGCCGCCGCCCACCACGATGATGTCGAAGGAACGAGTCACGCGCGCGCCTCTAGCGCATCTGTTCCACGTGGAACAATGGCAAGGCGCTCACTTGCCGATGCAGAAGCGGCCGAACAGGGCGTCCAGCATGTCCTCGACGCCCGCGCGGCCGGTGATCCGGTCGAGCGACGCCCGCGCCTGCCGCATCGCCTCGGCGGCGATGAGCAGGTCGTCCGCCGCGTCCGCCTCGCGCAGCCAATCCGCCGCTTCGGTCAAGGCGGCGCGGTGGCGGGCGTTGAGCGCCGTCTCCCCTTCCGCCGGCAGCAATGTAGCAGCGCGATCCACCAGCAACGCAGTAAGCTCCGCCAGTCCCGCCCCCGTGACGGCGGAAACTACGATGTCGCGCGTACGCAATGGCGGATCGAGATCGGCCTTGGTCTGGACCAGAACCGCCCGATCGGTGTCCGGACACTCCTCCGGCGCCCCGAGCCACAGGACGATGTCGGCCGCCTCCATCACCCCCCGCGCCCGCGCCACGCCAATCGCCTCGATCGCATCATGGCTATCGCGCAGGCCCGCCGTGTCGGTGAACAGGAAGGGCGTGCCGCCGATCGCCACCGGCGCTTCGACCAGATCGCGCGTCGTCCCGGCGATATCCGAGGTGATTGCCGCCTCTCGACCAACCAAAGCATTGATAAGACTTGACTTTCCTGCGTTCGGCGGTCCCGCGATGACGACCCGGACCCCGTCGCGCAGCCGCTCGGCCGCGGGCCGGGCCAGCCAATCCTCCAGCTCGGCGGTCAGCTCCGGCAATCCGGCGCGGGCGTGACCCTGTCCCGATCTCTGGACATCGTCCTCGTCGTCGAAATCGAGCGCCGCCTCGATCCCGGCCGCGACGGCCAGCAGCCGCGCCTGCCAAGCCTCGACCTGCCGGCTGAGCGCACCGCCGGCCAGCGCCAGCGCCGCCCGGCGCTGCGATTCGGTCTCCGCGGCGAGCAGGTCGGCCAGCCCTTCGGCCTCGGCGAGGTCGATCCGGCCGTTCTCGAACGCCCGCCGGGTGAACTCGCCGGGCGCCGCCGCGCGCAGCCCCGGCATCGCGCCCAGCGCGGCCAGCACCGCCGCGACCACCGATCGCCCGCCATGCAGGTGCAGCTCGGCCAGATCCTCGCCGGTCGCGCTGTTCGGTCCCGGAAAGCGGAGCACCAGCGCATGGTCGAGCAGCTCGCCTTCCCGCCGGAGCGCGGCCAGCCGCGCCGTGCGCGGCGGCGGCGGCGTCCCGGCCAGCGCCGCCAGCGCGTCGTCCGCCCTCGGCCCGCTGATCCGCACCACCGCGATCGCGGCCGGCGGCGCGCCGGACGACAATGCGTAGATCGTGTCGGTCAGCTCGACGACTTCCCGCCGGCGCTCCCCAGCATCTGGCGCCACAGGTTCATGCCCGCCTCGTTCATCGGCCCCCAGGCCTTCATCATGTCGCCGAACATCTCGGGCGAGGCGCCCTCGGTGACCACGCTCTTCATCTTCTCGACATAGGCCTCATGGACCGGCGTCAGATCGGGCAGGCCCAGGAACCGGCGCGCTTCCTCCGGCGTGCAATCGACATCGACCGAGACTTTCATGGCGCCGGATCCTTTCGCGGCTGTTGGTCATTGGCCCTGTAAGTCTATAGACGCGCCGGGAGCAAGAAAGAGGAATTCCGCATGGCCATGATCGACATCCCCACGCTCGACCATCAGGGCGGCTTCACCGGCTATCTGGCCGAGCCCGCGTCGGCGCCGCGCGGCGCGATCATCGTCATCCAGGAGATTTTCGGGATCAATCCGGGCATCCGCGCCAAGTGCGATCATTGGGCGAGCCTGGGCTATCTCGCCGTCGCGCCCGACCTGTTCTGGCGGCTGGAGCCCGGCGTCGTGCTCGATCCCGACGTGCCGGAGGAGTTTCAGCAGGCCCTCGCCTTGATGAACCGCTTCGATCAGGATCAGGGCGTCGCCGACATCGAGGCGGCGATCCGCGCCGCGCGCGAACGGCTGCCCGAAGGCGGCAGGGTCGGCGCGGTCGGCTACTGCCTGGGCGGCCGCCTCGCCTTCATGACCGCGGCGCGCACCGACGTGGACGCGAGCGTCGGCTATTACGGTGTCGGGCTGGAAGGCCTGCTGGGCGAGAAGCATGCGATCGCCCGCCCGCTGATGCTCCACATCGCCGGCGCCGACCATTTCGTCACGCCCGACAAGCAGAAGCTGATCCACGAGGGGCTGGACGATGAGCCCCGCGTCACGCTCCACGATTATCCGGGCGAGGATCACGGCTTCGCCGTCGCGATGGGCAATCGACGGAGCGAAGCGGCGGCCCGGCTCGCCGACAGCCGGACGGAGGCCTTCTTCGCGGCGCATGTCGCCGGAGACTGAGGCCGCTCAGACCCCCGCCCGGCGGCTCGCCCAGAGAAGGATGCGCAGCCAGAAGGCGCATTGCGCGCAGCCGCCGGCTTCACTGTATCCGTGCTTCATGAACCCGCCCGCTAGACGCCCACGGTGGAGCTTTTGTGACAGCTCCACCGCAACCGTTCGTCGGTCTAGCCGAACAGCGTTCCGATGCCGACGGTGGGGTTGACCCATCCGTCATACATCATCTTGAGCGCGACGTAGAGCACCAGCACCAGGCCGATATAAGCGAGCCACTTGTAGCGTTCGATCAGACGGGCGAGGAAGTTCGCCGCGACGCCCATCAGCGCGACCGCGAAGATCAGGCCGACGATCATGATGCCGGGATGGTCGCCCGCCGCGCCCGCGACGGCCAGCACGTTGTCGAGGCTCATCGACACGTCGGCGATCGCGACGGCCCAGACCGCGCCCCAGAAGCTCTTGGCCGGCTTGAGGCCCGATTGCTCGTCGCCCGCGATCTCGGGGGAACCGGGCGAATGCACGCCGCCGACATGACGCAGCTCGCGCCACATCTTGAACGCGACCCACAGCAGCAGCAGGCCGCCGACGAAGATCAGCCCGATGATGCTCATGAGCTGGACGACGACGAGCGCGAAGGCGATGCGCAGCACCAGCGCCGCGAGCACGCCGATCACGATGACCTTGCGCCGCTGATCCGGCGGCAGGCCGGCGGCGAGCGCGCCGACGATGATTGCATTGTCGGCCGCGAGCGCCAGGTCGATCGCGATCACCAGGAAGAAGGCCTTCAAATTCGAAGGCTCCGTGATGTTCGCGAAATCGTTGACGATATGCGCCCACATGCCGCTCAGGCCGCCGAGGTCCATGGGCGCCCCGGCGGTGACGACCGCGAAGACAGAAAGAAGATCAATCACGTTCGATTCCCATTTCCATTCTTTCAGCCGCCCTCACCGGAACAACTCCGCCAGGGCGCGGGACGCGGAAAAGCGGAGAAGAGACGCAACGGCGATCCCGCCTATTGGTTCATCGAAGCGAAGAAATCCTCGTTGGTCTTGCTGTCCTTCATCTTGTCGAGAAGGAACTGCATCGCGTCAACGGTGCCCATCTGCATGAGGATGCGGCGCAGCACCCACATCTTGCTGAGCGTGCCCTGCT
>CAZTPD010000146.1:0-5369 GCA_964614625.1 uncultured Sphingosinicella sp.
CAGATAGAGGCCGCCGTCCGGCGCGGCGCCGGCGCGGATCGCCGCGCCGATGCCGGCGGCGGGCGCGCCGCCGCGGGTGCTTAGATAATGCATGCCTCTCCCCCTCAGGCGACCGCGCGGACCGGCGTCGGCGCCGGCTCGAGCCGCGCGCCCGGCGAATCGACCGGCGCGCGATAGCGTTGCGTCTCGACCCCGGCCTTGCGGAACGCCTCGGCCATGGCCAGCTCGACCAGTCCCGCCTCGCCCTCCGGCGCCCAGGCGAAGACCGACGGCCCGGAGCCCGAGAAGGAGCAACCCAGCGCGCCGGCCGCGAGCGCGGCCTGCTTGACCGGGCCGAGCGCGGGCAGGAGGTGCGCGCGCTGCGGCTCGACCAGCAGATCGTCCAGCCCGGCGCGGATCAGCGCGGCATCATTGGTCGCGCAGCCGGCGACGAACGCGGCGAGGCGGCGCGAATGCTCGACCGCGACCCGCATCGGCACCTCGGCGCGTAGCAGCCGCCGCGCCGCCCGGGTCTCGACCTTCACCGAGGGGTGGAACAGGAGCGTGACCAGCCCCGACGGCGCGGGCAGACGCCGCACCTGGCCCTTCTCCTCGCGCGCCGCGATCGCCAGCCCGCCGAGCAGGCTCGCCATCACATTGTCCCAGGGCGGCGGATCGGAGGAGACGCGCTCGCCCTCCAGCGCGAACATCAGCAGCTCGTCCTCGCCGAACGGATCGCCGAGCAGCGCGTTGACCGCCACCGCCGCCGCCACCGCCGAGGCGGCCGAGCCGCCCATGCCGGCGCTCAGCGGCACGCCCTTGTCTACATCGAGCCGGACGCCGAACGGCGCGCCGGCGGCGTCGAGCACCGCCTTGGCGGCGGCCAGAGCGGTGTTGCGCTCCACCTCTTCGGGCAGGCGCGCGACGAGGCCGCTCACCTTGCCGAGATGGACGCCCGGCCGGGCCGCGCGGGATGCCGTCACCGTGTCGCGCGCGGCGTCGAACGCCTGGCCGAGCACGTCGAAGCCGACGCCGACATTGCCGATGCTGGCCGGCGCGCTGGCGATCGCCTGGTTCATCCTTCCGCCTCCTTCACGCGCTGAGCCGCAGCGGCGCGTCGCGCGCCTCCGAGGCCAGCCGGCGCTGCAAATCCATCACGTCGGCGAAGACCGACGCCGCCGTCGGCCAGCGCCCGGCGCCCTTGCCGTGGACCGCATGCACCTTGCCATCGTTGCAGCGCACGAGGAACCGGTTCTCTTCATTGTGCGCGCCGGCCAGCGGATGATCGGCCGCCAGCGCCTCGATCCGCACCGAGGCCTCGACGCTTCCGTCGGGCAGCAGCGCGCAGCGGCCGACCTGTTTCAGCACCTTGCCCCCGGCCGCCGACGCGCGGACCGCCGCCGGGTCCACCGCCGCCACCGATTCCTTCGCGATCTTGTCCACGGGCAGCACCACCCCGAACGCCCGCCGCGCGAGCAGCGCCAGCTTGTCGGCCGCGTCATGGCCGTCCACGTCGGCGGACGGATCGGCCTCGGCGAAGCCGCGCGCCTGCGCCTCGGCCACGGCATCGTCCAGCGCATCGCCCTCGGCGAGCCTGCCGAGCAGGAAGTTGCAGGTGCCGTTCATCACCCCGGCCACCGAGGCGACGCCCGCTTCGTCCCGCAGCCGCTCGACCGCCTCCAGCACCGGCGTCCCGCCGCCGACCGCGGAGGAATAAGCCAGCCCCGCCGCGCCCGCTTCGGCGCAGGCGTGCAGCGCATCGTAATGGCGGGCGAGCGCGGCCTTGTTGGCGGTGACGACATGCACGCCCCGGCGCAGCGCGGCACACATGATGTCGGCCGGATAATCGGCCCCGCCGAGCGCCTCGACGAGCAGGTCCGGCTCGCCGGACAGCGCCATGTCGAGATCGTCGGTATAGGCTTCGCCGCCGAGACGCGCGCGGTCCGGGTTGCGCACCAGCACCGGCCCGACCTCGAACAGGTCCGGCCGCTGCTGGAGATAGGAGAGCACGCCGGCCCCGACCGCGCCGCAGCCGAGCAGGGCGACGCGCAGCCGGGGGAAATCGAGCGGCACTTCCCGGCGCGCCGGGCCGGCGCCGATCACGGTCGCCTCATGATGCCCGATCGCGGCGATCTCGATCACGATCCCCTCCGCCTTCGCGGCGTCGATCGCCTTGGGCTGGATCAGCCCCGCGCTGGCCTCGGCGGCGAGCTCGTAGGAGAGCGCGCCGTAACGCTCGGCATTGGGGTGGACCGCCGGATCCTGCGCGTAGACGCCGTCCACGTCCTTCAAGAGCCGCACCCGCTTCGAGCCCAATCGCGCGGCGAAGAACACCGCCGACAGATCGGTCCCGCCCCGGCCCAGCGTGACCACGCCATGCTCGGCATGGCCGGCGGTGAAGCCCGGCACGACGATCACGTCATGGCTTTCGAACTTCGCATTGACCGCCCCGGCGTCGAGCCCGGTCAGGTCCGAATCGAGCGGCGTCCCCTCGGCGACCAGCCCCATCTCGTCCGGATCCATCACGGCGACGCGCACGCCCATCCGCGACAGCGCCAGCCCCATCAAAGCGGCGGAGCGCAATTCGCCGACCCGCGCCAGCCGGGCGACCAGGCCCGGCGCCGGATCGCCGCCGACCCGCCCGGCCTGGGCTAGCAGCGCGTCGGTGTCGCCGGCGATGGCGGAGACGACGGCGACGATCTTCTCGCCCTCGCGGACATGGCCGTACACCTCCTGCGCGCAGGTCCGGTAATCCTCCTCGCGCTCGAGCACCGAGCTGCCGAATTTGAGGACGCAGAGCTTGCGGTGCGCGTCCTGTTGATCCTGTCCGTCCATGTGAAAGCCTTTTCTGGTCCGGGCGGCGGGCATCAAAAAACCCGCTCGCCGATGTCGGGGAGCGGGTCGGTGGAAACTCTCAGGTTCCTGGGCTGACGATCAGCCGCTACCGCCCCGCTTTCGGGTCGTGGTAATGGTGATAATCGTCGTGATGAGGGTGCGCGCGGCGGCGTCCATGCCGTCACCGGCACGGTCGAAATCCCGGAATTGTGCGGCGGTCAACATCGCCCGCTCATTCCTCCAGTCGCGCCGATCCGACAGCCGGATCGCCTGCCCTTAAGCATGAAGATCGGAACGGCTATCCGTCAACCGCCTTAATTTTCGGTGTCGCGTCGCCCGGCCGTCCCGCCGCCAACCCCTCCCGCCGTCATTCCGGCGAAGGCCGGAATCCATCTTCCTGCAATTCATTGATCTGGAACGAGAAAAGATGGACCCCGGCCTTCGCCGAGGTGACGAACAGAATATGCTCCTTTGATAGAAACAACTCATTTGGGGCCGCATCTTTGGAAGAATTTTCTCGCGAAAAAATCTTCACGCCCGGGTCTGTCCGGCCCCCCGCACCACATATTTGAAGGTCGTGAGCTGCTCCGGCCCGACCGGGCCGCGCGCATGCAGCCGGCCCGTCGCGATGCCGATCTCGGCGCCGAATCCGAACTCGCCGCCGTCCGCGAACTGGGTCGAGGCGTTCCACATCACGATCGCGCTGTCGACGCCGGCGAGGAAGGCCTCGGCGGCCTGTTCGTCCTCCGCGACGATCGCCTCGGTATGGCCCGAGCCGTAGCGCGCGATATGCGCGATCGCCGCGCCGATCCCGTCCACCACGCGCACCGCCAGGACCGGCGCCAGATATTCGGCGCGCCAGTCCGCCTCGTCCGCCGCCGCGATGCCGGCGACGATCGCGCGCGCTTCGTCATCGCCGCGCAATTCGCAGCCGCCCGCGCGCAACGCCTCGGCCAGCTTCGGCAGCAGCGCCGGTGCGACGGCGCGGTCGATCAGCAGCGTCTCGGTCGCGCCGCAGACCGAGACGCGGCGCAGCTTGGCGTTGACCGCCACGTCCGCCGCCATCGCCGGATCGGCCGAAGCGTGGACATAGGTGTGGCAGATGCCCTCCAGATGGCCGAGCACCGGCACCCGCGCCTCCGCCTCGACCCGCGCGACCAGCGCCTTGCCGCCGCGCGGGATGATGAGATCGACCGCGCCGTTCAGCCCGCCGAGCAGCAGCCCGACCGCGTCGCGGTCCGCCACCGGCACGATCTGCACGCCGTCCGCCGGCAGCCCCGCCTCCGCCAGCCCGGCCGCGACGGCGCCGTGGATGGCGACGCAGCTTGCCAGCGCGTCCGATCCGCTGCGCAGGATCAGCGCGTTGCCGGACCGCACCGCGATCGCGGCGGCGTCGGCGGCGACATTGGGGCGGCTTTCGAAGATCATCCCGATCACCCCGATCGGCGTGCGCACCCGGGCGATGTCGAGCCCGTTCGGCCGCCGCCAGCGCGCCATCTCGTCGCCGACCGGATCGGGCAGCTCCGCCACCTGCTCCAGGGCGGCGGCGATCCCCTCCAGCCGCGCCTCGTCCAGCCGCAGCCGGTCGATCATGCCGGTCGCGGCGGCGACGTCGCGGGCATTGGCGGCGAGCACCTCTCCGGCGCGCACGCGCAGGTGCCGCGCCATCGCCCGGATCGCGGCGGAGCGCGTGCCGGCATCGGCCCGGCGCAACGCATCGGCGGCGGCGCGGGCGCGCTTGCCCATCTCGATCATGTCGGTTGCGAGCGTCATCGTCCCATCATCACCAGATCGTCGCGGTGGATCAATTCGTCCGGGCCGCGATAGCCCAGCCGCGCCTCGATTCCGCCCTTGGGACATCCCGCGATCAGCCCCGCTTCCTCCGAATTGTAGGCGCTGATGCCGCGCGCGATCTCGCGCCCGGCGGGATCGCATATGCTGAGGCACACGCCGCGCTCGAACGCGCCGGTCACGCGCGCGACCCCGGCGGGCAACAGGCTCTTGCCGCCCGCCAGCGCGGCCGCCGCGCCTTCGTCCACCTCGACCGTCCCGGCGGGCGCCAGCGATCCGGCGATCCACTGCTTGTAGGCCCGGCTGGGCGTGCCATGCGCCGCGAAAACCGTCGCCGGCGCGCCTTCGCGCAGCCGCCGCAGCGGATGCGGATCGCGGCCCGAGGCGATCAGGCTGGCGCAGCCCGCGCCGCTGGCGATCCGCCCGGCGGCGATCTTGGTGCGCATCCCGCCCGATCCGACGCCCGCCGCGCCCGCGCCGCCGGCCAGCGCCGCGATCCCGTCGTCGATCTCCGCCACCCGCTCGATCCGCCGCGCCCGCGAATCGCGCGCCGGATCGGCGG
The DNA here is from genome assembly GCA_964614625.1 of uncultured Sphingosinicella sp. Lineage (GTDB taxonomy): Bacteria > Pseudomonadota > Alphaproteobacteria > Sphingomonadales > Sphingomonadaceae > Allosphingosinicella. Next base: position 5,168 of record CAZTPD010000146.1, read on the forward strand.
TGTAGAGCCCGTCCACGTCGGAGAGCAGGATGAGCAGGTCCGCCTGGATCATCTGGGCGACGCGCGCCGACAGCCGGTCATTGTCGCCGTAGCGCAGCTCGTCGGTGGCGACGCTGTCATTCTCGTTGACGATCGGCAGCGCGCGCCGGCCGAGCAGCACCCGCAAGGTGGCGCGCGCGTTCAGCCAGCGGCGGCGGCGCTC
>CAZTPD010000147.1:0-5294 GCA_964614625.1 uncultured Sphingosinicella sp.
TCAGATCGGTGATCGTGTCGCCGACCGCGGTCTGGCCGATATCCTTGATCTGCGCGGTGATGAAGCCGATCTCGCCCGGGCCGAGCTCGGGCAGATTCTCGATCTTCGGGCGGAAGACGCCGACCCGGTCGACCAGATGGGTGGTGCCGGATTGCATGAACCTGATCTGCTGGCCCTTGCGGATCGCGCCGTCGATCACGCGAATGAGGATGACGACGCCGAGATAGGGGTCGTACCATGAGTCGACCAGCATCGCCTTCAAGGGCGCGGCGCGGTCGCCGCCGGGCGGCGGGATGCGCGCGACGATCGCCTCCAGCACCTCGGCGATGCCGATGCCGGTCTTGGCTGACGTGAGCACCGCGTCGTCGGCGGGGAGGCCGACAATGTCCTCGATCTCGGTCTTCACCTTGTCAACGTCGGCGGCGGGCAGGTCAATCTTGTTGATGACGGGGACGATCTCGTGGTCGTGCTCGATCGACTGATAGACGTTGGCCAGCGTCTGCGCCTCCACGCCCTGCGCCGCGTCCACGACCAGCAGCGCGCCCTCGCACGCCGCGAGGCTGCGCGAGACCTCATAGGCGAAGTCGACATGGCCCGGCGTGTCCATCAGGTTGAGGACATAGGCTTCCCCGTCCGCCGCCTGATAGTCGAGCCGCACCGTCTGGGCCTTGATCGTGATCCCCCGCTCCTGCTCTATGTCCATGTTATCAAGGACTTGGCTGGTCATCTCGCGCGCGGTCAGCCCGCCCGTCTGTTGGATCAGCCGATCGGCCAGCGTCGACTTGCCATGGTCGATATGGGCGATGATCGAAAAGTTGCGGATGCGTGAAAGGTCGGTCATGTCGCCGCGCCCCTAGCAAGGCCCGAGGCAAAGCAAAAGCGGCGCGTCGCGCCGCGCGGTTGCGCCCGTCACGGGCGGCGGTTAGCCTGCCGGTCCATCGGCATCAGGAACGGGGGGTTCGACGATGAGGAGTTTCGTTTCGCGCGCCGCGCTGGTCGCGGCCGGCATGATGATGTGCGGCGCCGCGGCGGCGCAGTTCACGGCCGATCGCGTGCAGCGCACCAACGGCTTCCTCGGCGGATCGGATTCCCGCGATGCCGGCAACCGCTATTACGACGATTTCACCATCCAGCTTCCGGCCGGCCAGCGGGTGCGCGTCTCGGCCAACCGCACCGAGGGCGGCGATCTCGATCCCTATCTGGAGATCTACGGCCCCGGCGGCGGCAGGCCGATCGCCACCGACGACGACGGCGGCGGCTATCCCAATGCGCGGCTGGAATTCTCGGCGTCGAGCCCCGGCGCCTACCGGATCCGCGTGCGCGGCTATTCCAGTTCCTCGACAGGGCCTTACGACCTCGTGGTCGAGCCGCTCGCGACCGCCAGGCCGGCGGCGGCGATCCTGCCGCTCAACCCGGTCAACCAGGGCCGCTTCGACAACAGCTCGCCCAGCCTGCGCGCCGGCGGCCCGCATTACCGCGACTATAATATCTGGCTCGCCGGCGGCGAGGAGATCCTGCTGCGGCTCGATTCGGGCGACTTCGATTCCTATCTCTACGTCTATCATGCCGGCGAGGAGGGCGGCCGAGCCCTGGCCAGCGACGACGACGGCGGCCAGGGGCTCAATTCCAGCCTCACCTTCCGCGCGCCGCGCGCGGGCGTCTACACGATCCGCGCCTCGCAGCTCGGCCATGGCGACGGCGCCTATGTGCTGCGGATGAACCGCCTGCAATAAGGCCCGGCGGAACGGAACAGAGCATCAGGCGACGACGTTGCCTCCCTGCCTTCCCGCCGGACGATCCGGCGGGCGAACAGGGAGTTCACCTCATGCTCTGGACCATCATCGGCATCCTCGTCCTGCTCTGGCTGCTCGGCTTCGCGCTCAACGTCGCCGGCGGGCTGATCCACATCCTGCTGGTGGCCGCGCTCGTCGTCGGCCTCTACCAGCTCTTCACCGGCCGCCGCGTGGTCTAGAAACCAACACGGGAGAGGGATTCACATCAGGCGAATCCCTCTCCGGCCGCGCGGCGGCCGGTCGATATGACCGGCGGGTCTATTCGCTCGCCGGGGCCGCCGCCTCGGTGCAGCGGGCCAGCTCGGTTTCCTCCGCCATCGGCTCGGACGCGCTGCCTTCGAAGAGCGTGCCCTCATTGCCCCGGTTCCACCAGACCAGGGTGCGGCCTTCGGACCGCCCCGTCCCCGACATGTACTTCGCGCCGTCGGCGGAGATGACCCGCGCCATATTATATTGCACGCCGTCGAGCGTGACCTGCGCGGTCGAGGCCGCCGGGTCGCTGTTGTCGTAGCGCACGGCGAGCGTCATCGCCGGCTGGCAGGTATAGCTGGCATCGACGACCACGGTGCCCGGCGGCTGCGCCGCGTTCGCCGCGGCGGCCGCTTCATTGGCGGCGCGCTCGCGGGCGAGATCCTGGCCCATGTCGCCGCAGGCGACAAGCAGCAACGGCGCCGCCAGCACGGCGATCGGCATTCGGCAATTGGTCATCTTCCCTCTCCTTCTCGCTTTTATGGCTTTATGGCTTCGTGAACCGATTCCTTCCTATCTCTGTTCCGGCAGCGGCGACACGGATTCGGGCGTCGGCACGGGCGGCGCCTCCGGATCGCCGCCGCGCGCGATCACCGCGCAGGGGCTTTCATTGCCCGCCGGCCCGGACGCGCCCCAGCGGCGGAAGCTGCGCGTGTCGATATGGAAGCGGGTGAAGGCGTAGAAGCCGAGCCCGATATCGTGGCGGCGCCCGACCCGGGCGTGCATCGCGCACAGCCGGCGCATCAGATCGCCGCGCGTGATCGCCTGCACGGGCACGAGATCGAGCGCGAAGAAATCGAGATGGGCGCTGCCCCGCGAGCCGCGCGCGCATTCGTTGAGCGCCGGATTGCGATAGCCGGACACCGCCTCGACCTCGCCAACCGCGGGCTTCACCGCGTCGCGAATCGCGCGCAGCGTGTCGGTCATGCCCGGCCACAGCCGGAACGGCGGCACCTCGAAGGGCGGGCCGCCGCATTCGCGCCACATGCTCGCGGTGCGCACCAGCTGCCAGGTCGGGACCACGCCGCGCACCCCGGCCGCCTCCTGCCACGATTCGAACGACAATATCTCGCCGCGCAGCCCCGGCGCGCTGTCCAGCCAGGCATGATAGGCCGCCTCGCTCTGCCCCTCGTCCGCCAGCTCCTGCCCCGCGACGGGGGCGGCGAGGGCCAGCACGAAAGGGACGAGGAACCAGCGCATCGCCCGAGTATATCCGCAAGAACGATCCGTTGCACCCTGTTGCGCCCGGCCATCGAGCGGGTAGGATCGCGCGCGACCCGAGGGAGGACGCGCCATGAAGCTCTTGATCGGATTCGCCGCCCTGCTCGCGCTCGCGGGCGGGCAGGCGGAGGAGGCCGCCGCGCCGGCGCCGGGCGGGCCGGGCGTCACCGGCACCCTGCTGGTCGGCAACAAGGGCGAGGACACGCTGAGCTTCATCGATCTCGCCACCGGCCGTGAGCTGGGCCGCGCCGCGACCGGGCGGATGCCGCACGAGATCGCGGTCTCGCCGGACGGGCGCGAGGCGGCGGTCGTCTCCTACGGCGCGCGCGGCATCGACATCTTCGACGTGGCGAGCCGGGCGAAACTGCGCACCATCGATCTTTCCCCCAATGACGGCCCGCACGGCATCGCCTGGCTGCCCGACGGCCGCATCCTCGCCACCACCGAGCGCAGCCGGTCGCTCGCCATCGTCGACACCCGCATGCGCGACGCGGTGCGCGCGATTTCCACCGGGCAGGAGGGGACGCACATGGTCGCCGTCTCGCCTGATGCGCGGACCGCCTACACCGCCAACATGCGGTCCGGATCGGTGAGCGTGATCGACCTCGCCGCCGGCCGGCTGGTGCGCAACGTCCAGCTCGGCGGCACGACCGAATCGATCGCGCTCTCGCCCGACGGCGGCACGCTCTGGGTCGGCGACAATGACGGCGCGCGCGTGCAGGCGTTCGACACGGCATTGCTGGCCGGCGACGCGGCCCGCTTCGCGCCGGTCGTCAACATCTCCTACCGGGTCGCCGACGCCGACGAGGCGGAGGTGCGCGCGGCGGTGACGACGCCGCTGGAGGCGACGATGCGCGGCTGGCCCGACGCGGCGCGCGTCGAGAGCCACGTCGCCGGCGATAGCGGCTGGACGCAGGTCACGCTCGCGCCCGGCAGCGCGCTCCCCGCCGTCGAGGAAGTGGTCGCCCGGGTGCGCGCGGCGGGCGACGGCTTCCCCGCGGGACGAACCGAGATCGTGCCGCGCCTCCTTGCCACCGCGCCGCTGGCGATCGTCCCGACCGGGCCGGTGCCGATCCGCGTCGCCGCCAGCCCGGACGGGCGCTGGGTCGTCACCTCCAATCTCGGCACGGGCAGCCTCACCTTGATCGACGCGGCGACCCGCGCGGCGGTGCGCGAGATTCCCGTCGGCGGCGCGCAGGATGCGGGGCAGGTGACGATCCTGTTCTCGGCGGACGGCCGGCGCGTCTATGCCGCCGAGACGGGCCGCGACCGGGTCGCCGAGATCGACCTGGAGAGCGGCCGGGTGCTGCGGCGGCTGGCGGCGGGGCGCAACGGCGACGGGCTGGCGATCGCGCCCTGACCTCGTCCCGCAGCGGGACTCGGCCCCCGCCCTCAACGCCTCGTTAACCATGTCGGTTGAACGAAGCTTAGCCCAACCTGCGCAATGGCGGTCCGCTAACGGCCCCGAATTGGGGCTCGGGAGGGACACCCGATGCAGGATCAGGACCGCCGCGCCGACGGCTTTCTGACTCGCCTGAAGCGCGACACGCGCGGCAACACGCTCGCCATCGTCGGCGCGGCGCTGGTGCCGCTCGCCGCGATGATCGGCTCCGGGCTGGACATGAGCCGCGCCTATATGGCCAAGACGCGCCTGCAAAGCGCCTGCGACGCCGCCGCGCTCGCCGCGCGCCGGGTGATGATCGACGACGAGATGAACGAGACGGTCCGCGGCGAGGCGATCCGTTTCCTCAACTTCAACTTCCCCCAGGCCCTCTACGGCACCGACGCATTCACCCCCGTCGTCACCCGGCCGCAGGCGGGATCGGTCGCGATCACCGCCAACACCCGCATCCCGACCACGATCATGTCGATGTTCGGCTTCGGCTCGCTGCCGCTCGACGTGAGCTGCGAGGCCTCGCTCAACTTCGTCAACACGGACGTGATGCTGGTGCTCGACGTCACCGGATCGATGGGCAACAACCTTTCCGGCACGCAGAAGATGGTGTCGCTGCGCGACGCGGTGATGGCGCT
>CAZTPD010000148.1:0-5273 GCA_964614625.1 uncultured Sphingosinicella sp.
TTGCCGTCCGGCCTGCTCGCGCTCGGCCAGCGCGGCCCGCAATGCTTCGAAACGCCGCACGGCTCGGAGCTTTTGCTCTTCCTCGGACGGGTGCTGACCCGCTGCATGGGCCGGTGGCTGACGGCTTGAACGGTCGAGGGGAGGAGCCCTTCCTTCCGTCATTGCGAGCATCGCGAAGCAATCCAGCTCGGCCGCGTCATCTTCCGGATTGCTTCGTCGCTTCGCTCCTCGCAATGACGACGTGATGGACGGCGATCATCTTCCTTCCGGTCACCCCGCCTCGGCGCTGGCGCTGCGCTGGCACGATCACCTGTCCCGCGAACGGCGCCGATCCGAGCATACCGTCCGGGCCTATACGGCGACCGCGCACCGGCTGATCGCCTTCCTCGCCGAACATCTGGGCGAGGCGGTGGATGGCGAGGCGCTGCTGGCGCTGAGGCCCGCGGACCTGCGCGCCTATCTGACGAAGCGGCGCGCGGCGGGGCTGTCCAACAGCTCGGCGGCGCGCGAGCTTTCCGCGGTGCGCGGCTTCCTCGCTTTCGTTGCCGCCGAGAGCGGGCGCGAGGCGGCGGTGCCGCGCCTCAAGGGGCCGAAGCGGCCGCGCGGCGTCCCCCGGCCCATCTCGCCGGACGAGGCGGTGGCGCTCGCCGAACAGGCGGAGGAGGACGCGCACATCCCGTGGATCGCGGCGCGCGACGAAGCGGTGCTGATGCTGCTCTACGGCTCCGGCCTGCGTGTCGCCGAGGCGCTGGGGCTGACCGGCGCGGCCCTGCCGCTGGGCGAGGCGCTGGTCGTGACCGGCAAGCGCGGCAAGACGCGGATCGTGCCGCTGCTGCCACAGGTGAAGGCGCTGATCGAGGCCTATCTCGCGCTCTGCCCCTGGCCGGGTGGGAAGGACGCGCCGCTCTTCCGGGGCGCGCGCGGCGGCCCGCTCCGGGGCGAGATCGTGCGGCGGGCGGTGCGCAAGGCGCGGGCCACGCTGGGCCTGTCCGAGCGCACCACCCCGCACGCGCTGCGCCACAGCTTCGCCACCCACCTGCTCGGGCGCGGCGCGGACCTGCGCGCGCTCCAGGAGCTGCTCGGCCATGCCAGCCTGTCGTCCACGCAGATCTACACGGCGGTGGACGCGGCGCACCTGATGGACGTCTATCGCAACGCCCATCCGCGCGCCTGACCGCGCTCAGTCCTCCGGATGCCGCCGGCGCCAGGTGAATTGGCGCCAGACATAGGCGCCGATGATCAGCGCGATGACGATGACCGAGAGCGGGCCGAGCACTTTGTCCACGTCGGCATAGTGGCTGCCGAGCAGATAGCCGGCGATCGCCAGCCCGCTGCTCCAGGTCGCGGTGCCGATCGTGGACCAGATCAGGAAGGTCTTGAGCCGCATCTTCAGCAAACCCGCCGGGATCGAGATGATCGAGCGGATCGTCGGGATCACCCGGCCGAGCCCGACGATCGCGCCGCCATGTTTGCCGAACAGCTGCTGCGCCTTCTCCACGTCCGGCCAGTCGATGGTGAGCCAGCGGCCGTAGCGCAGGATCAGCGGCTGGAAGCGGTCCAGCCCGACGACGCGGGCGAGCAGGTACCAGAAGAAATTGCCGAACATCGCGCCCGCCGTGCCGGCGGCGATCACGCCCCACAGGCTCATCTCGCCCTGCCCGGCGCGGACGCCCGCCAGCGACATGATGACTTCCGAGGGGATCGGCGGGAACACCGTCTCCAGGAACATCAGGATGGCGACGCCGACATAGCCCGCTTCGTCGAGCAGGCGGAACACCCAGTCCGTCATGCGCGGCCCAGCTTCGCTTCGATCGCGTCCCAGATGCGCGCGGGCGTGTCGGTGCCGTTGAACCGGTCGATCGCGACGATGCCGGTGGGCGAGGTGACGTTGATCTCGGTCAGCCACTCGCCGCCGATCACGTCGATGCCGACGAAGAGCAGGCCGCGCGCTTTCAGCTCCGGCGCGAGCGCCGCGCAGATTTCCTCCTCGCGCGCCGTCAGCCCGGTCTTCGCCGCCTTGCCGCCGACCGCGAGGTTGGAGCGGATTTCGCCCTCGCCCGGAATCCGGTTGACCGCGCCCGTCACCTCGCCGTCGACCAGCACGATGCGCTTGTCGCCCTCCGCCACGCCGGGGAGGAAGGCCTGGAGCATGTGCGGCTCGCGATAGGCGGTGTTGAACACCTCGATCAGCGAGGCGAGGTTCTGCCCGTCCCGGCCGATCTTGAAGATCGCCTTGCCGCCATTGCCGTGCAGCGGCTTGACCACGATCTCCTTATGCTCCTCCAGAAAGGCGCGGGCCTCGTCCACCGACCGGGTGACGAGAGTCGGCGGCATGAAGCGGGCATAATCCAGCACCCACACCTTTTCCGGCGCGTTGCGGACCTGGGCGGGATCGTTGACGATCAGCGTTTCGCCCTGGATGCGCTCGAGCAGGTGGGTGGCGGTGATGTAGCCGAGATCGAAGGGCGGATCCTGGCGCATCAGCACCACGTCCGCGTCGCGGCCGAGATCGAGCCGCACCGGATCGCCGGCGCGGAAATGGTCGCCCGCGACGCGCTGGACGGTGACGGGGCGGGCCTGCGTCCAGACCCGCCCGTCGGCATAGTTCAGGTTTTCGGCGGCATAATGGAACAGCTCATGCCCGCGCGCCTGCGCGCCGAGCATGATCGCGAAGGTCGAATCGCCTTCGATGTTGATGCTTTCCAGCGGGTCCATCTGGACGGCGACGCGCAGGGACATGAGTCTCGAACTCCAAAACCGTTCGGGCTGAGCCTGTCGAAGCCCTGCCCTTCTCTTCTGCCTCAAGAAAGGACAGCCCTTCGACAAGCTCAGGGCGAACGGAGGGGGTGAATAGGCAAGTGCATGTCCGCTGTCACCCGTGCCAGATATTTTCCACATGGCGCGGCCAGCGGCCCGGCACGACGAACACCGCGTCGATGCGGATCGTGTCGCCCGGCCGGGCGTGGCGGGCGGCGAGCGCCTCGGCGGCGCGGGCGACGCGGCGCAGGCGGAACTCGTCGAGCGCGAGATCGGCTTCGGCGGCGGTGGCCCGCGCCTTCACCTCGACGAAGGCGAGGGTGCGGCCGCGCCGGGCGACGAGGTCGATTTCGCCCACCGGGGTGCGGGCGCGCATGGCGAGAATGCGCCAGCCTTTGAGACGGAGCCACCAGGCGGCGAGACGTTCGGCCCGCCGGCCGCCGCGCTCGGCCGCCCGGCGGCTCATTTCAGCGCCTGCGCCCGTTCATAGGCCAGCTTGCGCGGCACGCCGAGCCGCCGGGCGATCTCGGCGGCGGCGCGGGACGGCGACAATGTTTCCAGCGCCTCGCGCAGCGCCGCGTCGATCTCCGCTTCGCCGACGGCTTCCGCCGCGCCCGGTGGGCCGACGACGATCGCGATCTCGCCCTTGGGTGGCGCTTCGGCATAACGCGCGGCGAGCTGCGTGAGAGTGCCGGTCACGGTCTCTTCGAAATGCTTGCTGATCTCGCGCGCCACCGCCGCCTCGCGATTCCCCAGCCCTTCGGCCAGCGCGGCGAGCGCCCCAGCGAGGCGCGGGCCGCTTTCGTAGAAGACGAGGGTGCCCCGGAATCCCGCCGCCTCGGCGATGGCGGCGGCGCGCGCGCCGGGCTTGGCGGGGAGGAAGCCCAGAAAGGCGAAGCGGTCGGTCGGCAGCCCGGCCAGCGTCAGCGCGGCGATTGCGGCGCACGGGCCGGGGATGGTCGTCACCGTCACGCCCGCCGCGCGCGCGTCGCGGACCAGCTTGTAGCCGGGATCGGAGATGAGCGGCGTGCCCGCATCGCTCACCAGCGCCACTGCCCCCTGCCCCATCCGCGCGATCAGGCCGGGGCGGACCTTGTCGGCATTGTGATCGTGATAGGGCGCCATCGGCCGCTTCGCGCCGATATGATTGAGGAGCTTGCCCGTCACGCGGCTGTCCTCGACCGCGATCAGATCGGCGCGGGCGAGGATGTCGGCGGCGCGGGGGCTGAGATCGGAAAGATTGCCGATCGGCGTCGCGACGATATAGAGGCCGGGAGCGAGGGGTTCGTTCATGAGGAGTATGGTCATGGCATCGCTGTCGCTGCGCGCGCAAGCCGACGAAGGATTCACCTGGGGCTCGCTGGGGCGGCTGCTGGTTCTCGTGCTGCTCGCTTTCGCGATCGCCGGCTGTATCCCGCGCACCCGCCCCGGCCCGCCGCCGCCCGAGCCGGACGTGCCGGACACGCGCCCCGACGATTCGCGCCTGCCGCCGGACGAGACGCGCAACCGCGTCGCCGTGCTGGTGCCGCTCTCCGGCCCCAATGCGGGGATCGGCCAGGCCTTGCTCAACGCCGCCAACCTTGCCCTGCTCGACACGGGCGGGGAGCGCATCCGGATCACCGCCTATGACACGGCGCGCGGCGCGCAGGCCGCCGCCAACGAGGCGCTCGGCGACGGCAGCGGCCTCTTCCTCGGCCCGCTGCTCGCCGACGACGTGCGCGCCGTGGCGCCGATCGCGCGCCGCCGGAACGTGCCGGTGATCGCCTTCTCCAACGATGTCAGCGTCGCCGGCGACAATGTCTTCATCATGGGCTTCAATCCCGTCCAGTCGATCGACCGGGTGGTCGGCTTCGCCCGCTCGCGCGGCGCGCAGCGTTTCGGCGCGCTGGTGCCGACCGGCGTCTATGGCCAGCGCACCGGCCAGGCGATGCGCGCCGCGGTCGAGGCGGCGGGCGGCACTCTGGTCGGCATGGAAAGCTACGAGCGCGGCGGGGCCAGCCTCAATGCGGCGGCCGGGCGGCTCAATGCGCGCGGCCGCTATGACGCGGTGCTGATCGCGGACGGCTCGCGCGTCGCGTTGCAGGCGATCCCGATCGTGCGCCAGACCTCGCCGCAGCCGCGCATCCTCGGCACCGAATTGTGGGGCGCGGAGACCAATCTGGGCGCCAGCGTCGCGCTGCGCGGATCATGGTTCGCGGCGCCGTCCGACGCCAATTTCGGCACCTTCCGCACCCGCTACCGCGCCCGCTACGGCGCGGAGCCGTCCTACCGGCTGGCGAGCCTCGGCTATGACGCGGTTTTGCTCACCGTCCGGGTCGCGGCGGACTGGCCGATCGGCCGGCGCTTCCCCGAGCGGGCGCTGAGGGAATCGACCGGCTTCGCCGGCGTGGACGGCGCGTTCCGCTTCGGCCGCGACGGCGTTGCGGAGCGGGCGCTGGAGGTGCGCGAGGTGACGGCCGGTGGGACCAACGCGGTGTCGCCCGCGCCGCGCGGCTTCAACTGACCCGGACGATCTC
>CAZTPD010000149.1:0-5209 GCA_964614625.1 uncultured Sphingosinicella sp.
CATGACGGCATAGGTGGCGAGGCCGTAGGCGATGCCCCATTGCAGCGGCTTGGCGACCAGTGCGGGGAGGCGCGCGGCGGCGCGCATGTAGATCGCCGCCATCGCGGCCATCAGCGCGAAGTGGACGGCGAGACCGAGCGCGGCGCCGGCCATGCCCCATTCGGTCGCGGGCGGGACGGGGCCGGAGGCGACGTAGCGCAGCATCCCGGCGACCGGGCGGCCGTAATAGAGGGTGAGGCCGGCGGCGAAGGCGATGTCGAGCGCGCCGGCGACGAGGGTGGCGAGGGCGACGGGTCTGGCGAGGTTGTGGGGCATGAACGGTCCTTCCCTGACGGAAGCCCGAGCCCTGGGCCTGAGCCGGCGGGATAGCATCCATCGGCGCGGGGATGAAGCCCCTGCCAGCCCGTTCCCGTCATTCCAGCGGAAGCTGGAATCCCGCTTCTTTTTCCCTTCCTTCGCGTCTTCGCGTGAACCAAAGCTGCTTTTTCAGCGAAGGCGCGAAGACGCGAAGAAGGAAAGGGAGGTTCCGGCTTCGCCGGGGTGGAGTCTGTTTCCTGAAACCCGTTCGGGCTGAGCCTGTCGAAGCCCTGTTTTTCTCTTCCGGTGGTGGAGAAGAAAGGACAGCCCTTCGACAAGCTCAGGGCGAACGGTGGTGTTTCCATTTCAATTAAACAAACCCTAGCTGCCCATCAGTGCCGGGAAGAAGCCCTCATGCGCGCGGCGCAGGCCGGTGAGAGGGGCGCCCGCCACGTCATCCCCGCCGACCGAGCCGAGGAAGCGGTGGGCGATCTTGTCGGCGGCGAGCCGGCGCAGGACGGCGTCGGAATTGGCGGTGGTGACGATGTAGCGGCCCTGCGCCTCGCCGAAGAGGAAGGCGGGGGTCGACGGCACGTCGCGGTCGAGCCGGACGCCCATGCCGCCGGCCAGCGCCATCTCGGCGAGGGCGACGACGAGGCCGCCGTCCGACAGATCGTGCACCGCGGTGACGAGGCCGTCGGCGATCAGGCCGCGAACCGCCTCGCCATGCGCGCGCTCGGCGGTGAGATCGACGGCCGGCGGCGCCCCGTCCTCGCGGCCGTGGAGCTCGCGCAGCCAGAGCGACTGGCCAAGCTCCGCCGGGTCGGCGCCGATCAGCCAGATGTCGTCGCCGTCATTGGCGAAGGCGATCCCGGCCGACTTTTCCCAATCCGCCAGCAGGCCGACCCCGCCGATGGCGGGCGTGGGGAGGATGGCGCTGCCGCCGCCGGTGGCTTTGGACTCGTTGTAGAGGGAGACGTTGCCGCTCACGATCGGGAAATCGAGGGCGCGGCAGGCTTCGCTCATGCCTTCGAGGGCATATACGATCTGGGCCATGATCTCGGGGCGCTGGGGGTTGGCGAAGTTGAGGCAGTTGGTGACCGCGAGCGGCGTGGCGCCGACGGCGGAGAGGTTGCGGTATGCTTCGGCGATGGCCTGCTTGCCGCCCTCATAGGGATCGGCATAGCAGTAGCGCGGCGTGCAATCGGTGGTGGCGGCGAGCGCCTTCCTCGTGCCGTGGACGCGGACGATTGCCGCGTCGCCGCCCGATTTCTGGACGGTGTCGCCGCCCACCTGGCTGTCATATTGCTCCCAGATCCAGCGGCGGCTGGCGAGGTCCGGCGAGGCCATCAGCTTCAGGAGGTCGGCGGCGATGTCGGTGCTCTCGGGAATATCGCCGAGCGGCTTCACGTTGGCCCAGGCCTTGTACTCGTCGCGGCTGACATAGGGGCGGTCGTAGAGCGGGGCCTCGTCGGCGAGCGGGGCGAGCGGGATGTCGCAGACCGTCTCGCCGTTCCACTTGAGGACCATGTGGCCCCCGTCCGGACCAGCTTCGGTGACGGTGCCGATCACGGCGAAGTCCAGCTCCCATTTGCGGAAGATCGCCTCGGCCTCGGCCTCGCGGCCGGGCTTGAGGACCATCAGCATCCGCTCCTGCGATTCCGAGAGCATCATCTCGTAGGGCGTCATGCCCGTCTCGCGCTGCGGGACCGCGTTCATGTCGAGCTCGATGCCGACGCCGCCCTTGGACGCCATCTCGACGCTCGAGGAGGTGAGGCCGGCCGCGCCCATGTCCTGGATGGCGACGATGGCGTCCGAGGCCATCAGCTCCAGGCAGGCCTCGATCAGCAATTTCTCGGTGAAGGGATCGCCGACCTGGACGGTGGGGCGCTTCTCCTCGCTGTCCTCGCCGAAATCGGCGCTGGCCATCGTCGCGCCGTGAATGCCGTCGCGGCCGGTCTTGGAGCCGACATAGACGATCGGATTGCCGACGCCGGATGCGGCCGAATAGAAGATCTTGTCGGTCTCGGCGACGCCGACGGTCATCGCGTTGACGAGGATGTTGCCGTCATATGCGGGGTGGAAATTGACCTCGCCGCCGACGGTGGGGACGCCGACGCAATTGCCGTAGCCGCCGATCCCGCCGACCACGCCGGAGATGAGGTGCTTCATCTTGGGGTGGTCCGGCCGGCCGAAGCGCAGCGCGTTGAGGTTGGCGACGGGGCGGGCGCCCATCGTGAAGACGTCGCGCAATATGCCGCCCACGCCGGTGGCGGCGCCCTGATAGGGCTCGATGTAGGACGGGTGGTTGTGGCTCTCCATCTTGAAGATGGCGGCCTGGCCGTCGCCGATGTCGATCACGCCGGCATTCTCGCCGGGGCCGCAGATGACCCAGGGCGCCTCGGTGGGCAGCTTCTTGAGGTGGATGCGCGAGGATTTGTAGGAGCAATGCTCGGACCACATGACCGAGAAGATGCCGAGCTCCGTCAGGTTCGGCTCGCGGCCCAGCGCCTTCAGGACGCGGGCATATTCTTCTTCGGAGAGGCCGTGTTCGGCGACGATTTCGGGGGTGATCGGGGAATCGCTCATGCGCGGCTCCCTAGCCGCGCGCGGCGCGCGCGCCTAGCCCGTCGCTGGACGGGCGGATCATCCCGCCGGCCTGTCAGGGCATTTTCCGTCTGGCCCGGCGTGCGGACGGAGGCCGGATTCTGGTTCGCGCAGAGACGCAGAGGCGCAGAGAGACCGAACATTTCCCGGCGGCAGCGAATATTCCCGGCCGTCTCGCTTCGCGGAACTCTCTGCGCCTCTGCGTCTCTGCGCGAACCCTGAAAAGGCGCGTGGCCGCGTCAGGGATTGGTGGAAAGGCGCCGCCTGTCCGTCCCCTTCGCCGGGGCCATGAAAAAGGCCGGCTCGCTTGCGGCGGGCCGGCCTCGTGATTGTTGAAAGCCGAAAGCGTTTTAGCTGCGGCAGCTCTGCGAGCCCTTGCCGGGCGCGGCGTAGGTGATGGTGTCCGCGTCGGCGCTGACCGAATAGCCTTCGGCCGTGTAGGGCTCGGCGCCGTCCGGCGAGGTGACGGTCGCGGCGATCTCGCCGCCGCGCGCGTTGCGGATCGTCGCCGTGTTGTTGCTGTAGAAATCGATATAGACGAGGCTGTTGTCGCGGCAGCGATAGGTGCGGCTGGCCGTGATCGACGGCGGCAGCTCGACCGGCGCCGCATTGGCGAGCGCCTCGGCCTGGGCGTCATAGCGATTGATCGTGACGGTTTCGGACTCTCCGCTGCAAGCGGCGAGGGCGGCGGTCGCCGCGCAGGCGGCGGTGAGGAGAAGACTCTTGCGCATGATCGCGCTCCTTCGCGAGTGCAGCATTCCTCGTCAAGCATAAGTTTGTCGCAAGAGTGTGTCGGCCCACCTCGATTCGACAAATCGCGGGCCGGGTTCGACAAAGCCGGCATCAATGCCTAGATTCCGTTTCGTCCCGTGTTTTGGAGGCCGTTGTTCGCGATGCAGAGGGTTCGGATCGGCTTGACCGGCCTTGCATTCGTCTTTCTCGCCGTGCTGCTCGCCGCGGTGTTCACCCGCGCGCCGGTCGGCGAGGCGCCGATCACGCCCAACCTAATCGAGCAGCAGGAGCAGCAGCGCGCGGGCGAGCCCGAGGCGGCCGCGCCGCAGCCGCCCAAGCGCGCCGAACCGCTCGCCGAGCTGGGCGTGGCCCCCGGCAATGCCGAATCCAACAATGTCGCGGCCCCGGTGGCGCCGCCCCCGCCCCCGCCGCTGCCGTCCGCCGATTAGGGCCGTTGCCGGGCGCGAGTCGCATGGCGGGCGTGAATTCACGGACTTATCCACAGACTTGCCCATGCGAACATGGTATGAACAATGATTGGAACAGACCATGAAAAACCGGCTTATCCCCCTCTTTATGGCATGAAATCCCTAGAATAGGCATGGAATCCCCTTCCAATCCCATGCCGCTTGGGTTATCCACCCTGCCCTAGTCAGGGGCATTTCCTGTTCGCCGCGAGAGCGACGCGGGCGCGCGATGGCGCGCACCGCGAACGGGGAAGGTCTGTGTTTTTTGGGGACGGCGGGCCTGAAGGGTGGAACTCGAGCATCTCTTCAACGGAAGCGCGCTCAACGCGGTGGACGCCAAGGGGCGTCTGTCCGTGCCCGCCTTCGTCCGCTCGGTGATCGAGCGGCGCTCCGACGCCAAGGTCATCATCCTCGGCACACATGAGGTCGATTCCTGCCTCACCGGCTATGACCGCAATTACGCCCGCATCCTCTACAACGAGAACGAGCGCCGCCGCCTCGCCGAGGAGGGCGCCGACCCCAAGGCGCATTTCTCCCGCGCGCGCCGCACCTTCGGCGTCACCGAGGAGGCCCCCTACGACACGTCCGGCCGCATCATCCTGCCCCCGATGATGCGCCGCCGCGGCGGGATCGAGGAGCTGGCCCTGTTCGTCGGCGTCGGCGGCACGTTCGAGATCTGGAATCCGCGCCGCGCGCTGGAGAGCGGCGACGCGGAGCTGCGCGAGCTGGCCGAATATCGGCTGGAAGAGAAGGGGGTCACGCTGTGAGCCCCGCCGTTTCCGCCGCCGCGCCCCACATTCCCGTCCTCATCGACGAAGTCCTCGACGCGCTCGCCATCGCCCCCGGTGAGACGCATGTCGACGGCACGTTCGGCGCGGGCGGCTATACGCGCGCCATCCTGGAAAAAGGGGCGGCCCGCGTCTTCGCCTTCGATCGCGATCCCGAAGCGATCGATGAAGGCGAGGCGCTGGCCGCTTCGAGCGGGGAGCGCCTGACGCTGGTTCCGGACCGTTTCTCCCGGATGCGTCAGGCGCTTTCCGACCGCGACGTGGACGCGGTGGACGGCGTGACGCTCGACATCGGCGTCTCCTCGATGCAGCTCGACC
>CAZTPD010000150.1:0-5183 GCA_964614625.1 uncultured Sphingosinicella sp.
CGGCACCGGCGCGGTGCCGATCGCCCAGGCGAGGATGTCGACATCCTGCTCCTCCAGCAGCGCCTCGAACTCGTCGAACTCGGCGTCCGACCAGCCGGCATGATGCGCGTCGAAGAAGCCGCCGACCAGCATGTCGGCCTCGCGCACGCCGCGATGCCAGGCGCGGAATTTCAGGCGTCGAAGGCGGGTGTCGCGGTCCATGCAGCCCCATGCGGAAAAGGCCGCTCCGGGGAATCCGGGCGGCTTCGATGGCCCCCTGTAGTGACAATATCCCCGTCATGCCAGCGCAGGCTGGCATCCATTCGGAGTCGGCATGGACCCCAGCCTTTGCTGGGGTGACGGAATGAGATTCGATCTTTCGCTGGGGTGACGAAATGGGCACAGAATGGCAACGTCATGCGCCCGGACATCCTCAACCCGCTGTTCGCCGAAGTGGAGGTGCTGAAAGGCATCGGGCCGGCGCTCGCCAAGCCGCTGCACCGGCTGAAGCTCGATCGGGTGGTGGACGTGCTGTTCCATCTGCCGGCGGGCTGGATCGACCGCAAGAAGGTGGCGCGGCTCGACGAGGCGGACGTGGGCCGGGTCATCACGATCGCGCTGACGGCGGTCGATTACCGGCAGAGCGGGGGCAGGGGGCCGTTCCGCGTCCACGCGACGGACGCGGGCGGGGATTATGTGACGCTCACCTATTTCCACAATCCGGGCTGGGCGAAGAAGCAATTGCCATTGGGCGAACCGCGGATCGTCTCGGGCAAGCTCGACCGCTACGGGCAGGAATTGCAGATGGTCCATCCGGACCATGTGCTGCCGCCGGGTGAGGGCGCCGCCATCCCGGAGCGCGAGCCGGTTTATCCCTTGTCCGAGGGGCTGACCAATCACCGGCTGGGCGATCTGGCGGGGCAGGCGCTGGCGCGGGCGCCGGCGCTGGCGGAGTGGATCGAGCCGGGGCTGAAGGCGAAGCGAGGCTGGCCGGACTGGGCGGAGGCGCTGGAGACGGCGCACAAGGATTCCCCCCTCCCGCTTGCGGGAGGGGGTCAGGGGGTGGGCAATGCTGACTTCTCGGCAGGCCCACCCCCGGCCCCTCCCGCAGGCGGGAGGGGAGAAAGGGAGGCCCGCGAGCGGCTGGCCTATGATGAAGTCTTCGCCAACCAGCTCGCGCTGACCCTAGTCCGCGCCTCCTCGCGTAAGCGCAAGGGCACCCCGCTCAACGGCGACGGGCGGCTGCGGGACATGCTGAGCCTGCCTTACGCGCCGACCGGGGCGCAACAACGGGCGGTGGCGGAGATCGAGGGCGACCTCGCGCAGGACACGCCGATGGTGCGGCTGCTCCAGGGCGATGTCGGCTCGGGCAAGACCTTGGTGGCGCTGATGGCGATGCTGGCGGCGGTCGAGGCGGGGGCGCAGGCGGCCCTGCTCGCGCCGACCGAGATCCTGGCGCGGCAGCATCATGAGAATCTGTCGCGGCTGCTGGCGGGGCTGCCCGTCAACGTCGCGATCCTGACCGGGCGGGACAAGGGGCGCGCGCGCGAATCCTGTCTGATGGGGCTGGCCGACGGGTCGATCGACATTCTGATCGGCACCCATGCGATCTTCCAGGAGAAGGTCGCCTACAAGCACCTCGGCCTCGCCGTGGTGGACGAGCAGCACCGCTTCGGCGTCGCGCAGCGGATGATGCTGGCGAGCAAGGCGGAACGCCCGCCGCACCTCCTCGTCATGACCGCGACCCCGATCCCGCGCACGCTGACCCTCACCCATTATGGCGAGATGGACGTGAGCCGGCTCGACGAGATGCCGCCGGGCCGACAGCCGATCGAGACGCGGGTGGTGAACGAGGAGCGGCTGAGCGAGGTGGTCGAGGGATTGGGCCGCCATATCGCGGCGGGGCGGCAGGCCTATTGGGTCTGTCCTTTGGTCGAGGAAAGCGAGACGAGTGACCTCGCCGCCGCCGAGGAGCGGGCGCGGGTGCTCTCGCAGCGTTTCCCGGGGCAGGTGGGCGTCGTCCACGGCCGGATGAAGGGGCCGGAGAAGGACGCGGTGATGGAGGCCTTCGCGGGCGGCCGCCTCGCCGTTTTGGTCGCGACCACGGTGATCGAGGTCGGCGTCGATGTGCCGAACGCGACCCTGATGATCGTCGAACATGCCGACCGCTTCGGCCTCGCCCAGCTCCACCAGCTCCGCGGCCGCGTCGGGCGCGGCGACCAGCGCAGCGTCTGCCTGCTGTTGCGCGGCGGGAGCTTGAGCGAGACGGCCCGCGCCCGCCTCGCGCTGATGCGCGAGACCAATGACGGCTTCCGCATCGCCGAGGAGGATTTGCGGCTGCGCGGGGCGGGCGAGATCCTCGGCACCCGCCAGTCCGGCGAGGCGCAGTTCCGCCTGGCCGGCCCCGAACAGGTGGCCGAGCTGGCCCCGATCGCGATGGACGACGCCCGCCTGCTCGTCGACCGCGACGGCGGCCTGGAGGGCGAGCGGGGCCGCGCCGCGCGCGTGCTGCTCTACCTGATGGAGCGCGACGCGGCGGTGGGTTTGCTGCGCGGCGGATGACGCACTTTCCTCCCCGGCATTTGCCGGGGAGGGGGACCAGCGAAGCTGGTGGAGGGGTATCTTCAAGGCCTCGCCAAAGACCCCTCCACCACCCTTCGGGCGGTCCCCCTCCCCACGAAATCGTGGGGAGGAAAATCAGGACCGATCATGGCCTTGATGCGGCGGGGCCGGCGGCGCAGATTGCCGGCGGAACAGGGGGGATTCGGGATGAAATGGGGATGGACAGCCGGGATCGCCGCCGTCGCGCTGGTCGCGTGCGGCGGCGGCGCGGCCACGAACGACGCGGTCGAAGCCGCACCCTCCGCCAACAGCGCGGAAGCGCCGGGCGACGTCGCGCCGCCGGTCGATCTGGCCGGCGCCCGGGCGCTGATCGACCGGATCTACACACCCTATGCGCGCGACGAGATTCCTGAACCCGGCGACATCTACACGCCAGAGCTCAACCAAGCAGTCGAGCGGCAGAGCGACCCGGACATGGGCCTCGGCTACGATCCGTTCTGCGCCTGCCAGGATTTCGGCCAGTTCAGCTACACGCCGACGATCGAGCCGGCCGAAGGCGGCGCGACGGCGCGCGTCGACATCTCCAATTTCGGGGAGCGGCAGACGATCACGCTGGACCTCGCTCATCGCGACGGCCGCTGGCTGGTCGCCGACATACGCGACGCGAACGGGAGCCTGCTGGACAGGGGCAGGTAAGGGCGGCCCCTTTCCTCCCCACGATTTCGTGGGGAGGGGGACCGCACGAAGTGCGGTGGAGGGGTTTCTTCGGGGCGGGTGGTCCCCCCAGAACGTCACCCCAGCGAAGGCTGGGGTCCATGCTGACTCCGAATGGACCCCAGCCTTCGCTGGGGTGACGATTACCGAGTGAGCAATCCGTGCTTCTTCTTGCCGGCGGAGATGCGGACGTCGCCGGCAACCGCGATCGTCACGTCCTCGCCCGCCGCTTCGCCGTCGATGCGGGCGCCGCCCTGCTCGATCAGGCGGCGCGCCTCCTTCTTGGACGCGACGAGGCCGAGGCCGATCAGCGCGTCCACCAGGCTGATCGCGCCGGGCACGTGCAGCGTGGGAAGGTCGGCGCCCGCCGTGCCTTCCTCGAACGTCTTTCGCGCCGTCTCGGCCGCCGCCGTCGCCGCGTCCGCGCCGTGCAGCATCGCGGTCGCCGCGTCGGCCAGCGCCTTCTTGGCTTCGTTGATCTCCGCGCCTTCCAGCGCCGCCAGCCGGGCGATCTCGCCCAGCGGCAGATCGGTGAACAGCTTCAGGAAGCGGCCGACATCGGCGTCCTGCGTGTTGCGCCAGAACTGCCAGTAATCATAGGGGCCGAGCTGGTCGGCGTTGAGCCAGATCGCGCCCGACACGGTCTTGCCCATCTTGCCGCCGTCGGCGGTGGTGATGAGCGGGGTGGTGACGCCGAACACCTCGACGCCGTCCATCCGGCGGGTCAGCTCGATGCCGTTGACGATATTGCCCCACTGGTCCGATCCGCCCATCTGCAACCGGCAGCCGGCGCGGCGGGAGAGCTCGCGGAAATCATAGCCTTGCAGGATCATGTAGTTGAATTCGAGGAAGGAGAGCGATTGCTCGCGGTCGAGCCGGAGCTTCACGGAATCGAAGCTCAGCATCCGGTTGACCGAGAAATGCTGCCCCACCTCGCGCAGGAAGGGGATATATTCGAGGGCATCGAGCCAGTCGGCATTGTCGAGCATCACGGCGTCGGTGGGACCGTCCCCGAAGGTCAGGAAAGGCTCGAACACCTTGCGGATCGAGGCGATGTTCTGATTGATCGTCTCGGGCGTGAGCAGCCGCCGCGCCTCGTCCTTGAAGCTCGGATCGCCGATCTTGGACGTGCCGCCGCCCATCAGCACGATCGGCTTGTGCCCGGCCTGCTGGAGCCGCCGCAGCATCATGATCTGCACCAGCGAGCCGACATGGAGCGACGGCGCGGTCGCGTCGAAGCCGATATAGCCGGGCACGACCTCCTTCGCCGCGAGCGCATCGAGCGCGGTGGCGTCGGTGACCTGGTGGATGTACCCACGCTCGGACAGAAGGCGAAGCAGATCGGATTTGTATTCGGTCATGGCGCGGCGCGGTTAGCATGTGGAGGCGGGCTTTGGATAGCATTCTGGAGTTGGTGTGCCACCCGCAGACCTCCGCCCGATCCGTGCAGAAAGTCAGTGTTTCCGTTCGGCGGGACAGACGCTCGCTGGATATTTCCTACGCAGTGGAATGCCGGACCGACCTGCTGCATCTTCCGCCGCCGCAAAAGCCATATCGGGCGGAGGGGTTATGGCGGACCACCTGCTTCGAGCTGTTCGTCCATGATACGCCGCCTTCCTATCGCGAGTTCAACTTTTCCCCATCGTCGCAATGGGCGGCCTACGGTTTTTCGTCCTATCGGCAGGACATGGACCCGCTGTCGGTTGACGCGCCGCCGGCAATCAATCTTTGGGACGAGGGCTATGCGCTGATCCTGACGACCTTTTTGGAGATATCGAAACCGGGGCCGATGTCGATCGGCCTCTCCGCCGTCATCGAGGAAACCGACGGCACCAAATCCTGGTGGGCGCTCGCCCATCCCGATCCGGACAGGCCGGATTTCCACCATCCCGACAGCTTCACGCTGAGGCTCGATCCGGCGGCGGATT
>CAZTPD010000151.1:0-5162 GCA_964614625.1 uncultured Sphingosinicella sp.
GCTTCGGCGAGCCGCAGAAGATCCTCAACCGCTACCGGCCGAACGAGACGTTCGGCCAGAGCGGCGCGGGGCTGACCGCCCGCATCCCGTTCGTCGAGGAGATCGTGTGGATCGACAAGCGCATCCTCTCGATCGACATGGAGAACCAGCAGGTGCTCTCGACCGACCAGCTCCGGCTCCAGGTCGACGCCTATGCCCGCTACCGGATCGTCGATCCCTTGCAGATGTACCGGGCGGCGCGGACCGAGGAGCGGGTCAGCGACGCGCTGCGCCCGATCCTGGGCTCGGCGCTCAGGAACGAGCTCGGCCGGCGGCCCTTCGCGGCTTTGCTCAGCCCCGAGCGCGGGCAGATGATGGACAATATCCAGAACGCGCTGAACCGGGTCGCCACCCAATATGGCGCGCAGATCGTCGACGTGCGGATCAAGCGCGCCGATCTGCCCGACGGCACCCCGCTCGAATCCGCCTATCAGCGGATGCGCACCGCGCGCGAGCAGGAGGCGCGATCGATCCAGGCGCAGGGTCTCAAGCAGGCGCAGATCATCCGCGCCGAGGCCGACGCCGAGGCGGCGGCGACCTATGCCGGCGCCTTCAACCAGGACCCCGCCTTCTACGATTTCTATCGCGCGATGCAGTCCTACGAGGCGAGCTTCTCCGCCGGCGGCGGCTCGGGCGAGAATGCGCGCGGGCGGACCAGCGTGATCCTCTCGCCGGACAACCAGTATCTGCGTCAGTTCCGGGGGCAGCGTTGACAGGCCACATTTGTCGCAGACATTCAATTCCCGTTCAGCCGCGCTGCATAGCGTGATGGCGACAGGCCCGTCCGGGCCGCGCTCGGCCATGCGCGCGAGACAGACAAGGAAGGATCGTTGAGGTGCGTTACGTCTATGGGATCACCGCCGCCGTTTTGCTGGGAGGCGCCGCGACCACGCTGACGCTGAACCCCGTCGGCGCGCAGACCGCGCAGAACGAGGCCGGCGCGATCCAGGCGCCGCCGGCGCGCGGCGCGCCCGGCTTCGCCGATCTGGTCGAGCGGCTCCAGCCGGCGGTGGTCAACATCTCCACCCGCCAGAGCATCCAGGTCCAGCAGCGGCGGATGCCGCCGGGCTTCGAGGATTTCTTCCGCCGCTTCGGCGCGCCGATCCCGGACGGCGGCGGGGGCGACGGCGGCACGGTGACGCAGCGCGGCGGCTCCCTGGGCTCCGGCTTCATCATCTCCGCCGACGGCTATATCGTCACCAACAACCATGTCGTCGCGCCGGCCCGGCCCGACGCGGTGGTCGAGCAGATCACGGTCACCTTGTCCGACCGCACCGAATATGAGGCCGAGGTGGTCGGGCGCGACCAGGTCGCCGACGTCGCGGTGCTGAAGGTCAATCCGCGCGGCGCGCTGCCCTTCGTGCGCTTCGGCGATTCGAACCGGGTGCGGGTCGGCGACTGGGTGGTCGCGATCGGCAATCCGTTCGGCCTGGGCGGCACCGTGACCGCCGGCATCGTCTCGGCGCTCCACCGCAACATCAATGCCGGCCTCTACGACCGCTACATCCAGACCGACGCCTCGATCAATTCGGGCAATTCGGGCGGCCCGATGTTCGACATCAACGGCAATGTGATCGGCGTGAACACCGCGCTCATCTCGCCGACCGGCGGCAATGTCGGCATCGGCTTCGCGATTCCGGCCGAGCAGGTCCGCCCGATCGTCGAGACGCTGCGGCGCGGCGAGCGGGTCCGGCGCGGCTATATCGGCATCGCCATGCAGGACGTGGACGAAGGCGTCGCCGCCGCGCTCGGCATCGATCGCAATCGCGGCACTTTGATCCGCAGCGTGAGCCCCGGCGGCCCGGCCGAACGGGCCGGCATCCGCCAGGGCGACGTCATCCTCTCGGTGGGCGGGCAGCCGGTGACGCCGGATCAGACGCTCGGCTATCTGGTCGCCCAGCAGCAGGTCGGCGCGCGCGTGCCGTTCGAATATCTCCGCGAGGGCCAGCGGCGCACCGCCAACGTCCAGATCGCCGAGCGGCCGACCGAGGAGGAGCTGAGCCGGATCGCGACCGGCGAGCCGGAAGGCACCGAGGCGGAAGGCGACAAGGACGGCGAGGAGCGCCCCTCCGCCGGCCAGGAATCGGCGCGCGCCAGCCTGGGCCTCACCTTGCAGACGCTGACGCCGGCGCTCGCCCGCCAGCTCCAGATCGCCGATGCGGGCACGCGCGGCCTCGTCGTCACCGCGGTCGATCCCAACAGCGATGCGGGCCAGAAGGGGCTGCGCCCCGGCGACCTCATCCTCTCGGTCAACCAGACCGCGACGCCGACCACCGAGGCGCTGAACACTGTCATCGCGGCGGCGCGGCGCGGCGGGCGCAACACGGTGCTGCTGCTGGTCCGGCGGGGCAATACGCCGCCCATCTATATCGGGGTCGATCTCGCCCGGGCGCGTTGAGGCGGGGCTTGAACAGGGGATAGAGGCATGGACCAGCCGGACCGCATCTTCGTCGGCCAGGGCGGGGGCGGGCCGCAGCATCTGCTGCTGAAGCTCGCCAACCGCCACGGCCTGATCGCCGGGGCGACCGGCACCGGCAAGACGGTGACGCTGCAAATCCTCGCCGAGGGTTTCAGCCGGGCCGGGGTGCCGGTGTTCATGGCCGACGTGAAGGGCGATCTCGCCGGCATGGCGATGCCCGGCTCCCCGTCCGCGCCCGCCCATCCCAAGCTGGTCGAGCGGGCCGAGACGATCGGGCTGGCCGATTATGCCTATGCCGATTTCCCGGCGGTGTTCTGGGACCTGTTCGGCGAGCAGGGCCATCCGGTGCGCACCACCATCTCGGAAATGGGGCCGCTGCTGCTCGCCCGGCTGATGGGGCTGAACGAGACGCAGGAGGGCGTGCTCTCCATCGCCTTCCGCGTCGCGGACGAGGAGGGGCTGCTGCTCCTCAATCTCGACGATCTCCAGTCGATGCTGGCCTATTGCGCGGAGAACGCCGCCGATCTCTCGGCGCAATACGGCAATGTCACCCGCGCCTCGGTCGGCGCGATCCAGCGCCAGCTCCTCCAGCTCGATTCGCAGGGCGGCGGCCATTTCTTCGGCGAGCCGGCGCTGACCATCGCGGATTTCCTGAAAACGGACGAGAACGGGCGCGGCAACGTCAACATCCTCGCCGCCGACAAGTTGATGCAGAGTCCCCGGCTCTACGCCACCTTCCTGCTCTGGCTGCTCTCCGAGCTGTTCGAGGAGCTGCCCGAGGTCGGCGATCCGGACAAGCCCAAGCTGGTCTTCTTCTTCGACGAAGCCCACCTGCTGTTCGATGACGCGCCCAAGGCGCTCCGGGACAAGATCGAGCAGGTCGTGCGGCTGATCCGCTCCAAGGGCGTGGGCGTCTATTTCGTCACGCAGAATCCGGTCGATATCCCGGAAGAGATTGCCGGCCAGCTCGGCAATCGCGTCCAGCACGCGCTGCGCGCCTTCACGCCCAAGGACGAGCGCGCGATCAAGGCGGCGGCGGAGACGTTCCGCACCAATCCGGGCGTCGACGTGCGCACCGTCATCACCGAATTGAAGACCGGCGAGGCCTTGGTCTCGACATTGGACGAGAAGGGCGCGCCGACGCCGGTGGAGCGGACGCTCGTCCGCCCGCCCAGCTCGCGCATGGGGCCGCTGACGCCCAAGGAGCGGGCGATCGTCCAGTCGGTGTCGCCGATCGGCGATACTTACGACAATGAGGTGGACCGCGAGAGCGCATTCGAGATCCTGAAGGCCCGCGCCGAGGAGGCGGCCACGCAAGCGGCCGAGGCCAAGGCCGCCGCCGAGGCGGAAAAGACGCGGATCGCGGAGGAGAAGGCGGCCGAGAAGGCGCGGGTAGCCGCCGAGCGCGAGGCGGCGCGGCTGGAGCGCGAGCGCCGCCGCAACCCGCCGATGCACGAACAGATCGCCCGCCAGCTCGGCAAGACCGTCCAGCGCCAGATGGTCAACCGCGCCGCCGGCTCGATCGTGCGCGGCCTGCTCGGCGGGTTGTTCAAGGGGCGCTGAGTTAGCCTCTTGCTCGTCACCCCGGCGAAGGCCGGGGCCAGCCCTGATAAAGGGTTGTTTTCTTGGGTCTGGATACCGGCCTTCGCCGGTATGACGGATAGGGTAGTGCGCCGAGCCGCTCCTAATATCCAAACCCCGCCGCGGCCTTGTGGCCGGCCAGCACATGGTCGCGTAGCGCCTTGCCGTCCCAGGCGCGCTCCACGCCGGCTTCGGCCTGGCGGACCAGGTCCACGATCGCCGCATTGACCGGCGCCTTTCGCCCCAGCCTGTGGGCGAGCGCGACGATCTCGCCGTTGAGGGCGTCGATCTCGGTCGGCCGCCCGGCGGCGAAGTCGTCGGCCATCGAGGAGCGGGCGTCGGCATCGACCTTGTAGAGCTTCAGCATGGTCGAGTTGAACAGCCAGTCCGGCGCGCCGACGATGTGCGGGAACAGGCGGGGCGGGAAGGGGCCGGGCCGGGAAGGCTCGATCCCGGCTATCTTGAGCAGCTCCAGCGCCTCGATCTGCGCGGCCGCCCAGACGCGGCGATAGTCGCGATCGCGGAGCTCCTCCAGCAAGGTGCGGCCGGAGAGCGCGTTGACCGCATTGTTGAGATTGGTGAGGAGCTTGCCCCAGAGCAGGCCGGCCATGTCGCCGGACAAGGCGAGGCGGCCCGGCCTGTCCCCGATCCGGGCGGCCAGCGCGCGCGTCGCCTCGTGATCCTGCGCCCACAGCTCGCCCGCGACGCCCTTGTGCCAGCGCCCGTTGCCCATCCGCGCGACGTTGAACGGCACCATGCCGCCCAGCACGGTCGCATGAGGGAGAGCGGCCTTCAGGGTGTCCGCGTTGCTCACCCCGTTCTGGAAGCTGATGACGGTGACGTCCTTGCGCGCGTGGCGGGCGATCTCCTTCGCCGCCGCTGCGGTGCCGGTGCTCTTGACGCAGAGCGCGACGATGTCCGCCTTGCGCAGCGCCTTCGGGTTGACCGCGAAGTCGACCTCGTCGGGGCGCAGCGCGATGCGGCGGCGCTCGGTGTCGGTCAGGGTCAGGCCGTTGGCGGCGATCTCGTCGCGGATGGACGGGCGGCCGACAAACGAGACGGCGAGGCCCGCCGCGATCCACGCGCCGCCGATCCAGCAGCCGACCGAGCCGGCGCCGTGGAT
>CAZTPD010000152.1:0-5147 GCA_964614625.1 uncultured Sphingosinicella sp.
CATTGGCGTCGCGCACCCAGGCGATGTGGCCGGCGACCTGCTGGTTGGTCTTGAGCTCGACCGTCACCCGCTGGCCCGGTGCGACATTGCTGTAGACATGGGCCATCAGCCCGCCGGCCGAGACGTTGCGGATCAGGCACAATTCGCGCCGCCCCTCGACGACGAGCGTGCCGACGCGCAGAATCTTGATGTGCCGTTCCGCCTGACGGCGTTCGGGCGGGCGCGGAACCTGGCTGGAAAATGAGAAGCTCGTCTCCACGACGCGTTCCTGCAACAGCATCGATTCCCCCACCGGCCGATCACTTCCCCCGAACATGATTTGCACAGGAATAACTTTAAGAATGCCTTACCGGGCGCCCCGTTTTCGCCGCAGGGAATCGGCCCACTCGTCATTGCGAGCCCTTCGACGCCGCCTGCGGCGTCGCTCAGGATAAACTCCGCGAAGCAATCCAGCGCCGTGGCGATCCAGCCACCGTGCGGGCTGGATTGCCGCGCCCCTGCGGGGCTCGCAATGACGGCAGAGGCTGCCGCGTCGCTGCGCGCCTCGCAATGACGGGAAGGCGGGCGGCGTCTTCACCGCTTGCTTACGACTTGTGTGCCAGAGCGGCGGGCGATGAATGCAGAGGTGAAGATCGCGCCGGCGGCGCGCCACGATCCGCGCCCGAAATCCGCGGTGAGCACGATGGTCGGGCTGGCGGGGCTCGCCGGGCTGATCGCGTGGGTCGTCGCGGCGCGCGCCTTCGGCATGCAGGGGCCGCTGGCGGCTTTGGTCGCGCTCGTCGCCTGCGCGGTGCCGATGGTCGCCTGGTCGCTGATCGTCGACAAGGTGCATCGCAGTCCGAGCACCGGCATCGACTGGGCGATGAAGCCGCGCCCGCTCGGGGACAGCCTCGACATCAGCCTGGTCAAGATCGCCGGCCTGTGGGGCATCTGGGCGGCGATCGGCGCCTTCTACTGCATCGCGCGCTGGTATTGGGACGGCGGCTATCTGTTCGCGATGCAGGTGATCGGCGTCGCCATCATCCCGTTCGCGATCGCCTCCGTCCCCTATGTGATCTGGCTCGACCGGCGGCTCGCCGAGCCGCGCGACGGCGCCTGGCATTTCGGCCGGATGCTGATCGGCCGCGCGGACGGGGCGGATCGCGAACAGGTCCACGATTTCCTGCGCGCCTGGGCGGTGAAGGGCTTCTTCCTCGCCTTCATGATCTCGATCGTGCCGGGCAATTGGGAAGTGACGATCGCGGCGGATTCCGCGTGGATCGCGGCCAGCCCGGTCAATCTCGCGCTCTGGCTGATCGGCGCGATGTTCCTGGTGGACGTGACCTTCGCCACGGTCGGCTATGTGCTGACGCTGAAGCCGCTCGACGCCCATATCCGCTCCGCCAACCCCTATGCGGCGGGCTGGACGGCGGCTTTGATCTGCTACCCGCCCTTCATCCTGATGAACCCGGGCGGGCCGCTCGATTATCATATGGGATCGGGCGAATGGACGCACTGGCTGGCGGACTATCCGCTCGCCATGGCCCTGATGGGGCTGTGGCTCGCTTTCCTGACCGCCATCTATGCCTGGGCGACGGTGGCGTTCGGGCTGCGCTTCTCCAACCTCACCCATCGCGGCATCCTGACCCACGGGCCTTATGCCTGGACCAAGCATCCGGCCTATGTCGCCAAGAACCTCTATTGGTGGTGCGCGGTGCTGCCCTTCCTGGCGACCAGCGGCAATGTGGTGGACATGATCCGCAACACCGCCGTGCTCGCGCTGGTGAGCGGCGTCTATTACTGGCGGGCGAGGACGGAGGAGCAGCATCTCTCCGAAGACCCGGCCTATCGCGACTATGCCGAATGGATGGCGCGCAACGGCCCCATCCCGAAGCTCCTCAACCGGCTGCGGCCGCGCCGGGCCGGCGATGCCGACCCGGTCGCGGCCGAGTGATCACTGGCCGATCTTGAGCGTGTAGGCGCCCTCGCCGCCGGAGCTGTAGGCGCGCACGCGGACCAGATAGTCGCCCGCCTCGTAGGGCGCGAAGACCAGGAAGGAATTGAGGCCGGAGCCGCCGTCGTCGTTCATGGCGACCACGTCGCCGTCCGGATCGTCGGCGCTGCGGATCTCGACGACCGGATCGAAGGCGTCGGATTCCAGGCTGATCAGCGCGAGCTGGCCCTCGGCCAGGGTCAGCGCGTAATCGCGCGGCCCGTCGCCGCCCAGCTCGCCCTCGAACACGTTCCAGCTGGTGCTTTCGGTGCGGGTCGGGGTGCTGCTCGGCGGCGTGACCGGCGGGGCGACCTCGGCGCTCACCGTATAGCCGCCGCCCGCGCGGCCGCCATAGCCGGAGACGTTCAGGCAGAAAGTGCCGGTCTCCGACGGCGTGTAGTTGATCCGCGAATTGAGCGTGCCGTCCGCATCGTCATTCTCCGCGACCGGCTCGCCGCCGTCGCGCGCGTAGAGCCGGAGGACCGTGTCGAAATCCTCCGAGGCGGCGCGCAGCGTGTAGCGCGTGCCGGCCGTCAGGCGGACGCCGTGATCGCCGCGCGCGGGATCGCAGCCGTGCAGCGTGCCGGTCGCGGTGAACGGGCGGTTCGGCGTCGGCGCGGTCTGGGCGGCGAGCGGAGTGGCCAGGAGCGCGGCGGCGGCCGAGGCGGCGAGGGCGGCGCGAAGCGTGAGACGCATGTTCGATACTCCCCAAACGGATGGCATTGGCGGCGAGGCTAGGGACGAAGCGCGGCGCGCGCCAGCCCCGCATATGTCGGGTCGTTCCGGGTCAGTCCGCCGCGAAGGCGTCGGTGGCGCGGATCAGGCCGTCGAGCACGCCCGGCTCGTTGAACAGATGGCCGCCGTCGGGGACGACGACCAGCTTCGCCTCCGGCCAGGCCTTGTGGAGATCCCAGGCGGTGACGGGCGGCGTGCAGCAATCATAGCGGCCCTGGACGATGACGCCGGGAATGCCCCTGAGCTTGCCCGCGCCCGCGATGAGCTGGCCTTCCTCCAGCCAGCCCTTGTTGATCATATAGTGATTCTCGATCCGGGCGATGGGGATGGCGAATTCGTCGCTGGTGAAGGAATCGATCACATGGGGGTCGGGCAGCAGGGTGACGGTCTCCGCCTCCCACTTGCTCCAGGCCTTGGCGGCGGCGAGCTTGGCGGCCTCGTCCGCGCCGGTGAGGCGGCGGTGATAGGCGGCGACGAGATCGCCGCGCTCGGCTTCGGGGATCGGGGCGAGGAACTCTTCCCATTTGTCCGGGAAGATTTCGGAGGCGCCCTGCACGTAGAGCCAGTCCAGTTCGCGCTGGCGGAAGGTGAAGATGCCGCGCAGGATCAGCTCGGAGACGCGCTCGGGATGGGTCTGGGCGTAGGCAAGGCCGAGCGTCGAGCCCCAGGAGCCGCCATAGACCATCCACTTGTCGACGCCCGTCATCTCGCGCAGCCGCTCGATATCGGCGACGAGGTGCCAGGTCGTGTTCGCCTCCAGCGACGCATAGGGCGTCGAGCGGCCGCAGCCGCGCTGGTCGAACAGCAAGATGTCGTAGCGCGCCGGATCGAACTGGCGGCGATGATCCGGGCCGCACCCCGCGCCCGGGCCGCCGTGGAGGAACACGA
The DNA here is from genome assembly GCA_964614625.1 of uncultured Sphingosinicella sp. Lineage (GTDB taxonomy): Bacteria > Pseudomonadota > Alphaproteobacteria > Sphingomonadales > Sphingomonadaceae > Allosphingosinicella. The sequence goes on from CAZTPD010000152.1 coordinate 3,596, forward strand.
CCGGCTTGGCGCCCGGCGTGCCGCAGCGTTCCCAATAGAGGCTGTGGCCGTCGCCGACGTCGAGCATGCCGGAGGCATAGGGCTCGATCGACGGATAGAGGGTGCGGCGCTGGGCGATCGGCGCTTCGGCCATTTGGGTCATCCTCCTTGTCGGTGTGCGTCAATCCTCGCACGCGGAGCCGCGCGGGGGAAGGGCGTGGTCGCCGGCCAGCGCCATCCACTGGCTGATCGCGGCGAGGGCGGCGGTGTCGGCGCGCAGGATGCGGGGGCCGAGGCCGATCGGGCGGGCCTGCGGCAGCGCGCGGATCGCGGCGCGCTCGGCGTCGGTGAAGCCGCCCTCCGGGCCGATCAGGATGGCGGCGGGGCCGGGGGTGGCGGCCTCGGCGAGCGGCGCGCCGCCGGATTCGTCGGCGAAATAGAGGATGCGGTCCTGCGGCCAGTCCTTCAGCACGCGCTCCAGCTTCTCCGGGGCGTCGAGGACGGGGAGGGCGGTGCGCTCGCATTGCTCGGCGGCCTCGACGGCGTGGGCGCGCAGGCGGTCGAGGTTGAGCCTGTCGACGATGGTGCGTTGGGTGAGGATGGGCCGGAGCCGGGCGACGCCCAGCTCGGTCGCCTTCTCGACGAGCCAGTCGATCCGGCCGCGCTTGATCGGGGCGAAGAGGAGCCAGAGGTCGGGAACCGTTTCGCGGGGGCGGAGCTTTGCGCCGACCGTGAGGGCGACCCGCTTGCGGCCCGCTTCGGCGATCTCGGCGCGCCATTCGCCGGTCTTGTCGTCAAACAGCTTCACTTGCGCGCCGGGGGCGAGGCGCAGGACGTTGGCGAGATAGTTGGCGGGCGGGCCGTCGAGGGTGAGGTTCAGGCCCTCGGCGAGCGCGGTCTCGACGAACAGGCGCGGCAGGCTTTGCGGCGGCCAGGCGGGGGTGGCGGGCATCGCTGTCTCCGTAACCGCTCGTCCCGAGCGAAGTCGAGGGGCGCATGTGATGAGTCCGTGCCAGCGCCCCTCGACTTCGCTCGGGACGAGCGGCATGGGGATGGGTGATGGCCGAGCAGAGCGACACCGTTTCCGACATCGTTCCCGACAGCGAGCAACGCGGGCTGATCGGCGCCTTGCCGGCGCGCGCGCGGCCGCTGGCCTCGCTGATCCGGCTGGACCGGCCGATCGGGGCGTGGCTGCTGTTCTGGCCGGGGGCGTGGGCGGTGGCGCTGGCGGGGATGCAGGGCGGCGGCGCGGGGGCGCAGGGGTGGGCGCTGATCGCCTGGCTGGCGCTCGGCGCCTTCGCGATGCGCTCGGCGGGCTGCGTCTATAACGACATCGTCGATCGCGACCTCGACAAGGCGGTGGAGCGCACGCGGCTGCGGCCGCTCGCCAGCGGGCGGGTGTCGCTGAAGGCGGCCTGGGCGCTGCTGGTGGCGATGAGCCTGATCGGGCTGGCCGTGCTGGTGCAGCTCGATCGGCTGGCGCAGGGCATCGCCTTGGCCAGCCTCGCTCTGGTCGCCGCCTATCCCTTCATGAAGCGGATCACCTGGTGGCCGCAGGCGTGGCTCGGGCTGG
>CAZTPD010000153.1:0-5123 GCA_964614625.1 uncultured Sphingosinicella sp.
TGCGCGATCGGGACCGGCCGGCCCTCGCGGCGCAGCTCGACGGTGACGCGCGGCTGGCCGCCCGCGCCGGCGCGGCCGAGCCGGGCGCCGCGCCGGACATTGGCGCCCGCTTCGACGTCCAGGGCGTCGAGATCGGTGATCACGCTCGACCAGCCCTGCCCGTGATCGAGGATGATGACCCGGCCGTAGCCGCGGAACGGCGCGGCATAGGCGACCCGCCCGTTGGCCGGCGCGACCACCTCGGCGCCGGCGGCGGTCTCGAAGGTCAGGCCGCGCGAATGGACGCCGCCGTCGGAAATCTCGCCGACGCCGGTGACGAGCCGCCCTTCGACCGGCAGGCGATAGGGGATCGCGGCGGCGGCGCGCTCGGGCGGCGGCCCCGGGCGCGGCAGCGGGCCGGAAAGCGCGCCCAGCTCGGCGGCCAGACGGGCCTGATAGGCGCGCTGGCCGATCCGGCGGGCGAGCGCATGGGCCTCCTCGTCGAACGCCAGCGCCCGGTCCGATTCGGCGAGCGCGAGGCCCGACAGGGTGGAGGAGCGCGCCCGTTCCCGCACCTCGAACGCGGCCAGCTCGACGCGGCGCGCGCGCAGCACCTCGCGGCTGGCGAGCAGCTCGCCGCGCGCCGCCTCCAGCCCGCGCCGCAGCATGGCGGCGCGATCGACCTCGGCGCGCAGATCGGCGGTGCGGCGGCGGATCTCGGGCAGAGCCGCCTCGAGCAGCGAGCGGACATGGACGGTGTCGCCGACCGAGCCGGGCTGCACCAAAGCGAGGGCGGCCGGGCGGCGCGCCATCGTCTGCAACGCGGCGGTGAGGCGCATCAGCGGCTGCTGGCGCGCGGCGAGCCGGGCGCGCTGCCCGGCCTGGAGCGCCTCGATCAGGCCGATCCGCCGTTCGGCGGCGGTGAGGTCCGCCTCCGCCGCCTCGATCCGCGCGGCCAGCGCCTCGCTTTCGGCGCGGGCGCGCTCGGCGGCGTCGGTGGCCCCCTGCGCGCGCGTCTCCAGCGCGCGGACCCGGACATTGGCCTGCGCCGCCTCGCGCTTGGCCTGCGCCAGCGCGGCCGCGTCGCCCCCGCCGGACGCATGGGCCGCGACCCCGGCGGCGGCGGTCAGGGCGGCGACGGCGAGAAGCGAGAGCGCGCGCATGGCTCAGCCTTCGCGATGATAAGGGTGATTGGCAAGGATGCTCGTCGCGCGGAACAGTTGCTCGGCGAGCATCGCCCGGGCGAGCAGATGCGGCCAGGTCGCCTTGCCGAAGGCGAGCAGCAGGTCCGCCCCGGCGCGCTCGGCATCGCCGAAGCCGTCCGCCGCGCCGATCAGGAACCGGGCCTCGCGCCGCCCGTCGTCGCGCCAGCGTTCGAGCCGCTTCGCCAACGCCATCGAGGACAATTGCTCGCCCTTCTCGTCGAGGAGGATGGTGACGCCGTTCGGCGCGGGCTCGGGCGCCTTGCCGCCGGCATCGGGAAGCTCGGTCAGCTTCACCGGCCAGGCGATGCGCTTCAGGTAGCGATCGACCAGCTCCGCCTCGGGGCCGCGCCCGATCTTCCCCCGCGCGACGATATGGAGCAGCAACGAAGGATCAGTGCGCGGCCGTGGCCGGCGCGGCATTGTCCTCGAACGCCCACATCCGCTCCAGATTGTAGAAGCTGCGCACTTCCGGGCGGAACAGGTGGACGATCACGTCCTCGGCGTCGATCAGCACCCAGTCGGCGACCGGCAGCCCCTCGACCCGCGCGGCGCGGCCGAGATCGCGCTTGATCCGCTCGGCGAGCTTCTGGGCCATCGCCGCGACCTGCCGCGTCGAGCGGCCGCTGGCGATCACCATATAATCGGCGATGTTCGATTTGCCGCCCAGCGGGATGGAGACGACGTCGAGCGCCTTGTCGTCGTCGAGGGAACGCAGCACGAGGTCGTGAAGCGCCTCGGCCTGTTCGTCTGCCCCGTCGATCGGCGGAGCGGGTGCGTTAGCGGGCAAAATGCCTCCTTTGTTTGCCTGAGCCCGCGATCTTCCGGCGCGTCACGCCGTCACGGAGGCCCTGATGCTGCAATGTTTCGATGACGCTTTCGTGCCAATCGGGATCGGCGGCGCGGATGGCGGTCGCGTTGGTCGGGTCGGGCGGCAGTTCAAGCAGCACGAGCGACGGCAATCTCCAACTCGTCCGGTTCCGAATCCCGGCCGCGGGTCGGACGAAGCGCCGCAGCCAGCCCATGGCGGGTGCCATCCGGGCGCGCGCATCATAACCCGGACGGGCGACGACGGCAATCGGCACGAGCGCGGCGATCCGCCGCCAGTCGCGCCAGCGGTGGAACTGGGCGAGATTGTCCGCGCCCATCAGCCAGACGAAGCGGCGATCGGGAAAGCGGCGGACCAGAGCGGCGATCGTGTCGACCGTGTAGCGCGTGCCCAGCTCCGCCTCGATCGCGGTGACGCGGATCGGCGCGCGCCGGGCCATCAGCCGCGCCGAGGCGAAGCGGGCGGCAAGCGGCGCCATGCCCTTCGCGGGCTTGAGCGGATTGCCGGGCGAGACCAGCCACCAGACCTCGTCCAGCCCGAGCCGGCGCAGCGCGCCCAGGCTGATGCGGCGATGCCCGACATGGGCCGGATTGAAGGAGCCGCCGAGCAGGCCGGTGAGGATCATGGCGTGCGCGATAGCACGCCCCCCGGCCCATGCGAACGGCCTCGACGCAGCCGTCCTGCTTCGCCATAACACCGCCGATGAGCGGCATCGATGGGATCGGCGAAGCGGTCACGGGCGGCATGCTCGCGCGCACGGCCGAGCCGGAGGCGGGCGAGGAGACCCGGCCCGGCGAAGGCAATTGCCTCAATTGCGGCGCGGAGCTGACCGGCCCCTATTGCCGGATGTGCGGCCAGAAGGGGCATCTGCACCGCACCATCTCGGCGATCGGCCACGATCTGGTCCACGGCATTCTGCATCTCGACGGCAAGTTCTGGCGCACCCTGCCGCTGCTCGCCTGGCGGCCGGGCGATCTCACCCGCCGCTACGTGCACGGCGAGCGCGCCAGGTTCGTGTCGCCGCTCGGCATGTTCCTGTTCGCCATCTTCCTGATGTTCGCGGTGCTCCAGATCTACGGCCTGTCGCTCAGCAATATCGATCTCAGCGCCAGCTCGCCCCGGGCGGGGATCGATCAGGCCAGCGCCTCGGTCGAGAGCAGCCTCGCCGACCTGCGCGAGCGCCGGGCCGGGCTGGAGCGGCGGGCGGCGCGGGAGCGCGCCGCGCCCGCCGGGGAACGGCCCGCGGCCGAGCCGGGGCGCAGCACGGCCGAGCGGATCGCGGCGACGGACGCGCGGATCGCCGAGGTGGAGCGCGGTCAGGCGGCGCTGCGCGCGGCGACGGCCGAACTGTCCGATCTCAGGCTCGACGGCGGCACCGGCATGCCGCCCACCGGCTGGAAGCGGCTCGACAAGGGCTTGCAGAAGATCAACGAGAATCCCGGCCTCGCGCTCTACAAGCTCCAGGCGAACGGCTACAAATTCTCCTGGCTGCTGATCCCGCTGTCGGTGCCGTTCGTGTGGCTGCTCTTCTTCTGGACGCGGCGCTTCCGCTTCTACGACCACACCGTGTTCGTCACCTATTCGCTGGCCTTCATGTCGCTGCTGGCGGTGGCGCTGACCGTGCTCGGCTTCGCGGGCGTTTCGATCGCGATCATCGGCACGGCCGGCGTCTTCGTTCCGCCGATCCATATGTACCGCCAGCTCAAGCAGGCTTACGGGCTCGGCTGGTTCGGCGCGTCCGTGCGCACCTTCCTGCTGCTCAATTTCTGCCTGATCACCGCCAGCCTGTTCTTCGTCCTGCTGCTCGGCATCGGCGCGCTCGGCTGACGCGAAAGGGGCCGCGCGAGGCGGCCCTTCTCCAATCCCCACACTCCGTTCGGGCTCAGCCCGAACGGAAGAGGTGATTCAGATGCCTTACGCCCCCTGCGGGGCCGGGCCGCCGATGCCGCCGCGCGGGCGGCGGGTGCTCGGGATCGAGCTGCCGGCGACCGGCGTGACGGACGGCCGATCGTTCGGATTCTCGCGGCCGATATCCTCGCCGCGAATCGCCCGCTTCGATTCCTCGCCGGTCAGCGTCTCATATTCGAGCAGCGCGCCGGCGAGCTTGTGCAGCTCGTCGATATTGTCGGTCAGCACCTGCCGGGCGCGGCCTTCCGCTTCCTCGATCAGCGCGCGGACCTCGGAATCGATCAGCCGGGCGGTCTCCTCCGAGACATGCTGGCTGCGCGCGACGCTGTGGCCGAGGAAGACCTCTTCCTGATTATCGCGGTAGCGCAGCCAGCCGAGCTTCTCGCTCATGCCATATTCCATGACCATCGAGCGGGCCATGTCGGTGGCCTGCTGGATGTCGTTGGAGGCGCCGGTGTTGAGCGCGTCCTTGCCGTAGATGAGCTGCTCGGCGATGCGCCCGCCGAAGCAGAGCGCGAGCCGCGCCTTCATCTGGATCATCGACATCGAATAGCGGTCGCGCTCCGGCAGGTTCCAGGTGACGCCGAGCGCGCGGCCGCGCGGGATGATCGTCACCTTGTGCAGCGGATCGCAGCCATCGACATGGAGCGAGACCAGGGCGTGGCCGGCCTCGTGATAGGCGGTCGCCTTCTTCTCGTCCTCGGTCATGACCATGGACTTCCTTTCGGCGCCCATCATGACCTTGTCCTTGGCCTCCTCGAACTCGCGCATCGCGATCAGGCGCTTGCCCTTGCGCGCGGCGAGCAGGGCCGCCTCGTTGGCGAGGTTGGCGAGATCGGCGCCGGAAAAGCCCGGCGTGCCGCGCGCGATGGTGCGGATATCGACGTCGGGCGCGAGCGGCAGCTTCCTGGTGTGGACGGCGAGGATCTTCTCGCGGCCCTCGATATCCGGGCGCGGGACGACGACCTGGCGGTCGAACCGGCCCGGGCGCAGCAGCGCCGGATCGAGCACGTCGGGACGGTTGGTGGCGGCGACGATGATGATGCCTTCATTCGCCTCGAAGCCGTCCATCTCGACGAGGAGCTGGTTCAGCGTCTGCTCGCGCTCGTCATTGCCGTTGCCCAGGCCCGCGCCGCGATGGCGGCCCACCGCGTCGATCTCGTCGATGAAGACGATGCAGGGCGCGTTCTTCTTGGCCTGCTCGA
>CAZTPD010000154.1:0-5111 GCA_964614625.1 uncultured Sphingosinicella sp.
TCGGCTGCCAGCAGATCCAGGGCTATCTGTTCGGCCGCCCGATGACCTTCGAGAAAGCGAGCGAGCTGGTCAGCGGCCTCCAGTCGCGGCAGCGGCTGAGCGCCTGACGGCGAAAAGAGGCCGGCCGCGGACATGCCGGGCCGGCCAGGGGGTTCAACCGGTGATGCTTATTCCGCCTGGGCGGCGCTCCGTCCGTCGGCGGCGAGCCGGGTGGGGGCCGGCGGGGTCAGGGCGGCGGTGAGGATGCGCCCCTCGGCGTCGGCGGCGCACTCGAACGTGTAGCGGCGCTCCGCGGTCGCATGGATGGTGACGCGGGTCCGGCGGGAATTGCCGGCGATCGCGCCGACGCGGTGCGATCTGAGCGCACCTTCCGGAAACTGGCGCAGCAGCTCGGCGCGGCACTGGGCGACGGCGCGCCCTTCCGCCTCGGACGCGGCCTCGGCGGGCGAGGCAGCGGGCAGCGCGAGGCCCAGAGCGGCGGCGGGGAGCAGCGCCGGCCAGGCGCGAAGGGGACTGGTCATCGGAACCTCCATCGGCTATTTATATACCATACCGTATAGTATAGAAATGGCGACGACAAGGATTTTATAACAGATGGTACAAAAGAATGCCGATGCGCCGCCCGCGCGGGGGCGGCCGCGCAAGTTCGACACGGACGAGGTGCTGGCGCGGGCGCGCGACACGTTCTGGAAATACGGCTATTCGGGCACGTCGATGGATCAGCTCGCCGCCGCGACCGGGCTGCACAAGCCGAGCCTCTACGGCGCGTTCGGCGACAAGAAGCGACTCTATCTCGCCGCGCTCGACAATTATCTGGCGGAAATCCGCGCCGATTTCGCCGAGGCGCTGGCCCGGCCCGGCCTGTTCGAATCGCTCGACGACATGATCGAGCGGTCGATCGAGCGGTTCCTGCGCGGCGACGACAACGGCACCGGCTGCTTCATGATGAGCACCGCCGTTCCCGAATGCACCGGGGATCCAGAGATCGCGCGGGCGGTGCGCGAGGCGATGGACCTGCTCGACCGGGCGCTGGCACGACGCTTTCAAAAGGCGGCCGAGGCCGGAGAGATCGGCGAAGGCGTGGACCCGGCGGCGCTCGCGGCGATCGTCGTCGCCAGCCATTACGACATCGCCGGGCGCGCCCGCGCGGGCTATGGCCGCGCCGAGCTGCGCGCGCTGGGCGATCGGGCGCTGGACATGGTCCGGGCGCTGGCCGCGAACTGAAGCGGCTCCCCTCCCCTTGGGGGTGGGAGAGGAGCCGCGCCGCCCCGGGCTCGCCGCCGGGAGCGGCAATCCGGAGGGTCTAGCGGACCCGATCCAGGTCGAGGCCGCCGGCGGCCTCCCATTCGGCTTCCGTCTTGCAGACCTGCCGGGGAATGCGCGTGCCGGTATGCGCGTCCCGCACGCAGATCCGGCGATCACCGTCATGCGCGGCGCGATCGCGACGCGCCGCCGGGGCGGCCGCGCCGCCCGCGCCGGCGCCGGTGGCGACATAGGATGCGGGGGATTCGCCCGGCGCGGCGGTGGCCGGCGCGGCCAGCGCGATCGCGGCGGCGCCGATGACGGCGAACGCGGCGTGGCCGAGGGCGCGGGGCGAGGTGAAATCATGAAATCCGATCATGGCAAGCTTCCGATCCTGACAAGTTGACGCAGTGCACGAACGCGCCCCTCCCGCCGTGCAGGACTGTGCTATCGGAATAGATCAGTGCGCGCACTGACCGGGCTTGCTAATTTTGTAGCAGGTTGCCTTTCGGCGCCTGGAATCTGATCCGGCCGCGTTGCCCCCCACTCCGTTCGCCCTTTCTTTCAGCCAAAAAGAAGAACAGGGCTTCGACAAGCTCAGCCCGAACGGGAAGGGGGATTCACATCGGGGGAATCCGCCTCAGCGCCCCTCGCGGCGCGCCCGGCGTTCCGCATACCATTGCCGGATCATCTGCTGCGTGCAGCCGCTCTGGCCGTAGCTGCCGACGACCGAGCAGCTGTTCGGGCGGCCGTCGCGCGAGGCGTCCTCGAGCGCCTCGACCCGCGATCCCCAGGAGACCTCGCTGGGCCGGTCCTGACGCAGCGGCGCGGGGATGCGGTAACGCTCCTCCTCCGGCCGCCGGGCGCACACGACGATCTCCTCCTCGCCGTCCTCGGTCGTGGATTGCGGGCAGGGATCGTCGCCATAGACGACCAGCGCGGATTCCCGCTCCGGCGGGCCGTCGGCGGCGAGCGCCGGGCCAGCGAGCAGGGCGCCGGCGAGCGCAAGGGAGATCGGAAGGCGATTCATGAGCCTAGCCCTGATGGCGGGCGGAATCTGAACGCCGGCTGGCTTGTTTGGTCCGCAGCGTCGGATCGGCGGCGGCGGGATCGTCGGGCCAGGGATGTTTCGGGTAGCGCCCGCGCATCTCCTTCGCCACCGCCGCCCAGGAGCCGCGCCAGAAGCCGGGCAGATCGCGCGTCGTCTGGATCGGCCGCCCGGCGGGCGAGGTGAGGGCGAGGACGAGCGGCGTGGTCCCCGCCGCCGGATGCCGGTCCAGCCCGAAAAAGGCCTGGACGCGGGCGGTGACGGTGGGGCCGGCCTCGGCCTCGTAATCGATGTCGTGGCTGGAGCCGGCGGGGGTGGTGAACCGGGCCGGGGCGCGCCGCTCGACCGCCTGACGCCCGTCCCAGCCGAGCCGGGCGTCGAGCGCGCCGGACAAAGCGGCGGGATCGACGTCGGCGAGGCGCTTGCGGCCCGCCAGCAGCGGGGGGAGCCAGTCGTCGAGCCCGGCGCGCAGCGCGGCGTCGGAGAGATCGGCGATGGCGGGATCGGCCTGCCGCGCGAAGGCGGCGCGGCGGCGCAGGGCGCGGGCCTGCGCGCTCCAGGGGAGGAGATCGAGGCCGTGGGCGCGGACGCCCTCCAGCAAGGCGGCCTCGATCGCGGCCGGATCGGCGCGGCTGTCCTGCCCGCCGGACAGGCGGATCGCGCCGAGATGGCGGCCGTGGGAGGCGCGCACGCCGCCGGTGGCGGGATCGAAGGCGACCCGGGCGCCGGTCGCGATCCGGTCGGCGAACAGGGCCTCGACGGTGGCGAGGTCGATGGGGGCGGCGGCGAGGATGCGGGCGCCGCCGGCCGCACCGCCGACTTCGGCGACCGCCAGCCAGTCGGCGCGGGCGAGCGGGGATGCGGGGTCGAGCCGGAAGCCGCGCCCGCCGACGCTGATCCAGTCCGCGCCGGTGGCGTCGCGGCGTTTGGCGAGGCGATCGGGGAAAGCCAATGCCACGCACGCTCCGATCCGCTCGTCCCGAGCGAAGTCGAGGGGCGCTGGCACGGACTCATCACGGGCGCCCCTCGACTTCGCTCGGGACGAGCGGGTGAGTTTGAGCCAGTTGTGCGCCAGCCCCCGCGCCGCTTCGGCGCGCTTGCCGCGTTCGCCGCGCCACCGCCTCAAACGCAGCTCCAGATCCGCCTCATTGCCGCCCAGCCCGCGTTCCGACAGCAGCACGGCGATCTCGGCCGCCGTCCCGCCCCAGCCGCGCGCTTCGGCCTCGATCAGCATATGGGCGAGGCGGGGCGGCAGCGGCAGATCGGCGATCGCCTTGCCATGCGGGGTCGGGCGGCCCGCTTCGTCGAGCGCGCCGAGGCCGGTCAGGCGGCGCCGCGCCTCGTCGATCGCAGCAGCCGGGGGCGGATCGAGCCAGCGCAGGGTGCGGGGATCGCCGACGCCCCAGAGCGCGCAGTCGAGCAGCAAGGCGGAGAGGTCGGCCTCCAGGATCTCGGGCGGGTCGAAGCGGGGCAGGCTCTGGGTCGCGGCCTCCTCCCACAGGCGATAGACCCGGCCCGGTCCCTGCCGCCCGGCGCGGCCCGCCCGCTGCGTGACGGCGGCCTGGCTGGCGCGTTCGGTGACCAGCCGGGTGAGGCCGGCGGCGCGGTCGTAGCGCGGGCGGCGGGCGAGGCCGGAATCGACGACGATGCGGACGCCGTCCAGCGTCAGGCTGGTCTCGGCGATCGACGTGGCGAGGACGAGCTTGCGCGCGCCCGGCGGCGCGGGGGCGATGGCGGCGCGCTGGGCGGCGGGATCGAGCCCGCCGTGCAGGCGGTGGAGCGCGACGTCGGACGGCAAGGCAGCGAGGCGCTCGGCGGTGCGCTCGATCTCCGCCATGCCGGGGAGGAAGGCGAGGAGGCCGCCCTGGGCCTCGGCCAGCGCGCGGCGAATGGCGGCGGCCATCTCGTCCTCGATCCTTTTCTCGGCGGCGCGGCCGAGATGGACGAGGTCGATCGGATGGCTGCGGCCCTCGCTTTCGATCACGGGGGCGTCCCCCATCAAGGTGGAGAAACGCGCGCCGTCGAGCGTGGCGGACATGGCGATCAGGCGCAGGTCCGGGCGCAGCGCGCCTTGCGCGTCGAGGGCGAGGGCGAGGGCGAAATCGCTGTCGAGGCTGCGCTCGTGGACCTCGTCGAACAGCACGGCGGAGATGCCGGACAGCTCCGGATCGGCCTGGATGCGCTTCAGGAAGATGCCTTCGGTGAGGACGGTGATGCGGGTTCTGGCCGAACGCTTCGAATCGAGCCTCGTGGCATAGCCGATCGTCCCGCCCGTTTTCTCCCCGGCCAGCTCGGCCATCCGCTCGGCGGCGGCGCGCGCGGCGAGGCGGCGGGGCGAGAGGAGGAGGATCTCCCCATCGCACCAGGGCTCGGCCAGCAAGGCGGGCGCGACCGCCGTCGTCTTGCCCGCGCCGGGCGGGGCGACCAGCACCGCGTTGGGGGCTTCGCGCAGCGCGGCGCGCAGGTCCGGCAGGACGGCATGGATGGGAAGCGCGGTCACCCTGCGGCCCTTACCGTCATTCCAGCGAAAGCTGGAATCCCTTTGCCTTGAAAGAAGGGGGATTCCAGCTTTCGCTGGAATGACGGATGAGAGAAATAACGGAGGGGAAATGACGGGGGAAACGGGCGCCGCGCTTTCGGCCTCTAGAAATCCACCCATTCGGTGCCGCCGGGCCAGAAATGGTCCTCGATCCGGTCGCCGATCCAGACGAGCGCGGTGAGGATCAGGGCGAGCGCCAGCAGGTTGAACAGGATTACCGCGCCGAACGCGACATAAGGGTGGAACGGCCCGACCCGGTCGAAGCCGTTCTTCATCGGCGCG
>CAZTPD010000155.1:0-5073 GCA_964614625.1 uncultured Sphingosinicella sp.
ATCCGGTCCGCGTCGCCGAGGCGGCGAACGCGGCGCGCTTCGCCGGGGTCGAGGGACGCGCGGTCTTCCGCCGGCAGGATCTGTTCGCGACGCCGATCCGCGAGGCCGATGTCATCGCCATCTACCTGCTGCCCGACGTGAACCTCAGGCTGCGCCCCCGGCTGCTGACCGAGCTCAGGCCCGGCACGCGGATCGTCAGCCACGCCTTCGCGATGGGCGATTGGCGGCCGGACGCGCATCGCGACGTGGACGGGCGCAACGCCTATCTGTGGATCGTCCCCGCCGTCGCCGGCGGCGAGTGGGCGCTGACCGGCGCCGACGGGACGGTGATGCTGCTCGAGCTGGAGCAGCGATTCCAGGAGGTGCGCGGCACGCTCACCGCCGAAGGGCGGACGCTGGCGCTGTCCGACGCGACTTTGCGCGGCGACCGGCTGCGCTTCACGGCGGGAGATCGCGCTTATGCCGCGATCATCGAGGGGGCGGCGATGCGGCCCGACCCGGAGGCGCAGGGCGCGCGCGGCTGGCAGGGCCGGCGGACGGACTGACTCAGATCATCCCGCCATTGTCGTCGGCGAATTGCCGTTCGGCCGAGCGGCGGAGCTGCCAGTTCACCACCCAGACCATGAGGCCGATCACGAAGCCGATCAGCGCGAAGATCGGGAGGCCGCCAAGATAGTTCATGCTGATGGCGATCCATATGGCGGTGAAGAGGGTCAGGCCCATGCCGATCAGTTCGTTGGTCCGCGGATAGCGGAAGACCGGGCTGCCGCCTTGCGGCCGGACGGCGTGGATGCCGCGATGGTCGATCGACTTGAACAGGTAGAAGCGCCCGCTCGTCCCCGGCTCGACGAGCGGCGCCAGATCGGCGTGGACGAGCGGCTTCTTCACCTCCTCGACCTGCCCGCCGGCGCGCCGGATGGCGATGCTGCGATAGACGCGGACCTTGCCGGTCGCGCGCCTGAGATCGGCGGATTCGACCGTGCCGTCGATGATGGAAACGCTCATCCCCGTCCCCCTTTCCCATGCCCTTCCGGGCGGTGGGAAATAGGGTCACGGGGAGGGAGGCGAGTCAAGCGCGGCCGGTCACTCGCTTTCGCCGAGCAGGGTGCGCTGCCAGAACATCAGGCTGGTCCAGAACTGATAGTCCTGGTTGACCTTCTTGGCGAAGCCGTGGCCCTCGTCCTGGCCGAGCAGGTGCCAGGCCTCCCGGCCGCCGGCGCGCACCGCCGCGATGATCTGATCGGCCTCGGACGCCGGGACGCGCGGATCGTTGGCGCCGGTGACGACCATCAGCGGCAGGCTGATCTCGCTCACCCGGGTCAGCGGCGAGATCTCGATCAGCCGGGCGCGCTGCGCCGGATCGCGCTCGTCGCCATATTCGACGCGCCGCAGGTCGCGGCGATAGGCCTCCGTATTCTCCAGGAAGGTGACGAAATTGGAGATGGCGACGATGCAGTTGGCGCCGCGCAGCCGGTTCCCGAAATGGATCGCGCTGGCATAGCACATATAGCCGCCATAGGAGCCGCCGGTGACGGCGATGCGGGCCGGATCGATCGCCGGATCGGCGCCGAGCCGATCGAGGAAGGCGCCGATGTCGCGCACCGAATCCTCGCGCCGGTCCGGGCCGTTGTCGAGGCTGACGAACCTCTTGCCGTAGCCGGACGAGCCCCGGACATTGGGGTAGAAGATGGCGATGCCCAGCTCGTTGATGAGATAGTTGTTGCGGCCCAGGAAGCCGGCGCGCGACTGCGCCTCCGGCCCGCCATGGATGTTGACGATCAGCGGGCGGCGGCCGGGGAAGCGGGCCGGATCGGGCCGGTAGAGGAAGCCGGACACGGCCTCGCCGTCGAAGCTCGCCACCTCGACCAGCTCGGGCTCGACATTGACCTCGGTGTCGAGCCCGCCCGTCTCGCTGCGCGTCCAGCGGGTGACTTCGAGCGTGCGCGGATCGACCGAATAGGCGTCCGCCGCGCTGCGCGCCGAGGTGAAGGTGAGGCCGATCGCGCCCCAGGGGGCGATGTCGAGGCCGCCGGCGATCCCCGCCGGCAGGCCCTCGACGGTGCGCGCCTCGCCGGTGCGCGGATCGAGGATGCGCAGCCGGGTCCGGCCCGCCTCGTTGATCGTATAGGCGATGAAGCCGCCGTCGTCGGCGATGTCGAAGCTCTCGACGTCCCAGCGCGGGTCCGGCGAGACCGGGGTGAAGGCGCCGGTGGCGATGTCGATCCGGCCGAGTCGCTGGAACTCGCTGTCCTCGTCGGACGTGACCCAGAGCGCGCCGTCCGGCGCGAATTGCGCGCCGCCATAGGCGATCGGCAGGCTGTGATCGCCGATCGGGGTCATCCGGCCGCTGGCGAGATCGAGCAGGTGCAGGTTCGACTTGGTGATCTGAAGATACTGGATGACGACCGCGCTGCGCCCGTCCGGGGAGAAATCGAGGATGCCCCAGCCGCCGCCGTCGACCTCGGCGACCAGCCGGTCGGTGGATGGATCGCGCGGATCGACGACGTAGAGATCGGCGTCGCGCCCGTTGCGACGGGTGGAGGAATAGCCGATCCAGCGCCCGTCCCGGCTCCACGCGCCGAAGCTGTTGCGGCTGCGCCCGTCTGTGATCAGGTTCAGCCGGCCGTCGGTGAGGGTGTAGAGCTGGAAGAACTCGTTGCCGCCGGTGTCGCGGCGGACCACCAGCACGTCGCCGGCGGGCGACCAGGTGCCGCCGACCGGCTCGACCTCGAAGCTCAACTGCTCGCGCGCGCCCATCGGCGTCGCGACGCGGTGGACCTGCGAGGTGTTGCCGAAGCGCGTCGAGATCAGCATCGAGCGGTCGCGCGCGTTCCAGCCCGAAAAGCCGGCGGTGCGGAACTCCATATAGGGGCGGGTGCGCGCGGCCAGCTCGGCCGGCACCGGCGGGATGCCGTCGGCGACGAGAGCGGCGGGACGCTCGACCGCGGCCGTATCCGGCGCCGCGTTCTGGGCCAGCGCCGCGGCGGGCAGCGCGGCGATCAGCGCGAATATCTTGAAACGCATTCCTGTTCCTTCCCTTGGGTCCGTCTTTTCTAGCCCGCGCCGCCGCCTTCGCCAATCACCGGCGACGGCAATGCTGGCGTTACGGAAATATGACGTTTAGATGACGGCCGGGGCAAACGGGACCGTGACGTGATCGAACAATATGGCGTGCTCCCCTATCGGATCGAGCCGAACGGGGAACTGAAGATTCTGCTCATCACCTCGCGGGACACCGGGCGCTGGATCATTCCCAAGGGCAATCCGGACCCCGGCCTGACGCCGCGCGAGGCGGCGATCCGGGAGGCGCGCGAGGAAGCGGGCATCGAGGGCGAGGTCGCGGACGAGCCGATCGGCACCTATCGCTACGTGAAGCAGCGGCGCGACGGCGACGCGGTGCCGGCGGACGTGGCGGTTTTCCCCCTGAAGGTGACGCGCCAGCTCGGCGACTGGGCGGAGCGGCACGAGCGGATGTCCCGCTGGTTCAGCGCGGCCGACGCCGCCGCCTCGGTCGCCGAGCGCAGCCTGCGCGGGCTGATCCTCGCCTTCCGGCCGGAGGGCGCGCGCGCCGGCGTCCCGGCCGGGTCCGAGCGCAGCACCGGCCTGCTCGCCGGCGGCTTCGGCGTGCTCAAGCTGTTTCGCACGATCATGCCGAAGGAGGACCGCTTCTTCGACATGTTCCGCCGCCACGCCGACATCCTGGTCTCCGGCGCCGACGCGATGGTGGCGATGTTCGAGGGCGAGGAGGGCGTCGAGGAATCCTGCCGCCGCATCGCCCAGCACGAGCATGCCGCCGACGACGTCACCCGCGACGTGCTGCTCGCGGTCCGCCGCTCCTTCATCACGCCGTTCGACCGCAGCGCGATCACGGCGCTCGCCTCCTCGATGGACGACGCGCTCGACGAGATGTGGGGGACGGCCAAGGCGATCACGCTCTACGAGGTCGAGCGGTTCGATCCGGAAGTGCTGGAGATGGGCAAGCTGGCGGCGGAGGCGGCGCGGCTGGTGCAGGAAGGCGTGCCGCTGATGCGGCATATCGGCCGCAACGCGCACCGGCTCCACCAGATCACCGAGGCGATCGTCCATCTGGAAGGCCGCGCCGACGAGCTGCTCGCGGCGGGCCTCAAGGCGCTCT
Source organism: uncultured Sphingosinicella sp. (assembly GCA_964614625.1). Taxonomy (GTDB): domain Bacteria; phylum Pseudomonadota; class Alphaproteobacteria; order Sphingomonadales; family Sphingomonadaceae; genus Allosphingosinicella. Next base: position 4,136 of record CAZTPD010000155.1, read on the forward strand.
ACCAGAAGGAGGCGGCGAAGCGGCCCATGGCCTATTTCGCGGGGCGCGAGATCTACAGCCATGTCGAACGCGTGCTCGACCGGCTGGAGGATGTGGCCGACGAGATCCAGGGCATCGTGATCGACCACGCCTGATGGAGCCGACCATCGCCTTTTCACTGCTGGTCGCGTTGATCGGCGTGGCCTTGCTGTTCGATTTCCTGAACGGCCTGCACGACGCCGCCAATTCGATCGCGACCGTCGTCGCCACGCGGGTGCTCAGCCCGCCGGTCGCGGTCTGCTGGGCGGCCTTCTTCAACTTCATCGCCTTCCTCTTCTTCGGCCTCCATGTCGCCGAGACGATCGGCAAGGGCATCGTGTCGGCCGACATCATCGATCCGGCTGTCATCTTCGGCGCGCTGATGGGGGCGATCGCGTGGAACGTGATCACCTGGGCGCTCGGCATCCCGTCCAGCTCCAGCCACGGGCTGATCGGCGGGCTGCTCGGCGCCGGCATCACCAAGGGCGGCCTCGGCGTCATCGTGGCCTCGGGCGTGATCAAGACCAGCCTCGCCATCTTCCTGGCACCGATGCTCGGCATGTTCGTCGCGCTGCTGCTCGTGGTGATGAGCTCATGGACCTTCCGCCGGGTCAGCGCGCCGACGGCGGACAAGAGCTTCCGGCGGATGCAGCTCGCCTCGGCCGCCGCCTATTCGCTCGGCCATGGCGGCAACGACGCGCAGAAGACGATGGGCATCATCGCCGTCCTGCTCTTCTCGCAGGGCATGCTGGGCGACGAATTCTACGTGCCCTTCTGGGTGGTGATCTCGGCGCAGGCGGCGATGGGGCTGGGCACATTGTTCGGCGGCTGGCGGATCGTCCACACGATGGGATCGAAGATCACGCGCCTCACGCCGCACCAGGGCTTCTGCGCGGAATCGGGCGGCGCGGTCATGCTGT
>CAZTPD010000156.1:0-5052 GCA_964614625.1 uncultured Sphingosinicella sp.
ATCCCGAAGTCTCCGCGCAGATCGGCTGGCTCCAGCCGGTGCAGGCCGCGCCCTACATGGCCTTCGCCCAGTTCGGCGCGCCGGAGCGCATCCTGACCCTGCCGGAGGCGGATGCGCGCCTGCCTTATGTCGTCGCGATCCGCCATTATGCGCGCGCCGTGGCCCGCGCGGCGCAGCGCGACCGGGCGGAGTTCGACCGCGAGCTCGCCGCCCTGCGCGCGATCCGCGACGGCGAAGGCATCCAGCCGCTGATCGAGCAGGACGTGCCGGCGCGCGACCTGCTGACGATCGCCGAGCAGGTGGCGCGCGGCCGCTGGGAGCTGGCCGCCGGCCGCTTCGACGCGGCCGCCGCGGCGTTCGCGGCGGCGGCCGAGGTCGAGGCGGGCATCCCCTATATGGAGCCGCCCTTCTGGTATTATCCGGTCCACCAGTCGCTCGGCGCCGCCTTGTTCCGCGCCGGCCGGCTCGACGAGGCGCGCGCGGCGTTCCGCGCCGCTCTGGTGCGCGCGCCGAACAACGGCTGGGCGCTCTACGGCCTCGCCGAGACCGAGCGCGCGCTGGGCCACCGCGCCGAGGCGGCGGCGGCGCGCGCGGCGCTCGAACGCGCCTGGCTGGGCGACCGGCGCTGGCTCAGGATGGACCGGCTTTAGGGGGCATCCGCCGGTGGCTGTGCCACGGGGGATGCTTCACTTCGTCATGCTGAACTTGTTTCAGCATCCATTTTTCCACCCTCGCGGCGGATGACCAGATGGACCCTGAAACAAGTTCAGGGTGACGATTGGGTTTGCCCCGAACTCCGAACCCTCAAGCCCCCGCCCACTCCCGCACGCGGCGCTCCAGCACCGTGAGCGGCATCGCGCCGCCCATCAGCACCGCGTCGTGGAAGCCCTTGATGTCGAAGGCCGCGCCCTGGCGGCGCTCGACCTCGTCGCGCAAATTGCCGATCACGGTCTGGCCGATCTTGTAGGCGCAGGCCTGGCCGGGCCAGACCGAGTAACGCTCGATCTCGCGGATCGCCGAGCCTTCGGGGCGGGCGCTGTTCTCCACCATGTAGCGGATCGCCTGCTCGCGGCTCCAGCGGTGATGGTGCATGCCGGAATCGACGACCAGCCGGACGGCGCGGAACAGATAGGCCTGGAGATAGCCGATCCGCCCGAACGGATTGTCCTCATAGACGCCGAGCTCGTCCGCCACGCGTTCGGAGTAGAGCGCCCAGCCCTCGCTGAACGCGGAGAAACCCATGGTGCGGCGGTAGAGCGGAAGATCGCCCGCTTCGCGCGCCAGGCTGATCTGGAAATGATGGCCGGGCGAGGCTTCGTGATAGGTGAGCGTCGGCAGGTTGTGGCGCGGCCAGTCGGCGGTGTTGCCGAGATTGATGTAATAGGCGCCGGGCCGCGAGCCGTCGAGGCTGGCCGCTTGGTAATAGCCGCCCGGCGCGCCCGCCTCGATCGCCGGCGGCACCCGGCGGATCTCGACCGGGGCGGTGGGGATGCGGTTGAACACGCGCGGCAGGTGGGGCTGGAGTTCCGCCATGAGCTGGTTGAGCCAGGCGAGCAATTCGGCGCGGCCCTCGTCGGTGTTGGGGAAGCTGCGCGCGGGATCGCGGTTCATCGCGTTGATCCGGTCGCCGACCGTCCCCTGCGTCATCCCCTGTTCGCGCAGCAGCACGTCGATCCGGCTTTGCAGGTCCGCGACCTGCTCCAGTCCGACGCGGTGGATCTCCGCGCCGGTCATCGTCGTCGTGGTGTTCGATCGGATGCCCCAGTCGTAATAGGCCTCGCCGTCCGGCAGGCGCCAGCAGCCGGCGTCGTGCACCGCCTGCGGGCGGATTTCCCGGAGTGCCGCGAGCTGGCGGTCCAGCCCGTTCGCGATCCGGCCGGAGACGATGGCCGAGGCGCGCGCCTCGTAATCGCCCAGCCCGGCCTCGTTCGCCCGCCGGGTCAGCGACTGCACCAGTCCGCTTTCCGCGACCGGCGTGGCGCGCAGCGCCTCGATGCTGGCGATCGCCTTGTCGAGCGCGAAATCGGGCGGGATCACGCCGACCGAGGCATCGTGGCGGATGCGCTCCGCCTCCTGCTCCAGATTGCGGCCGAAGGCGTCGAGGCGGGAGAGATAGGCCTCCGCGTCCTCCGCCGTGCGCACCGGATGCTGGGTGTTGAGGAAATCCGGCACCGAATAATAGGCGCCGCCCAATTGGCTGACGACATAGGGCGCGGGCCGTCCGCCGCCCGAACCGTAATTGAACCGCGCGCCCTGCGCCGAGACCGACCAGCGGAAGGCGGCGATGTCGTAATTGAGCTGGCCGTCGCCCGAGAGGCCGTCGCGGCCGAATTCGGTGAGCTCCCGGTCGCGCGCCACGGCGCGCGCGCGGTCGCGCCGAACCTCCTCCAGCGAGGCCTCCGAAAGCTGGCCGCGCAGCGCCGCGCGCGCGCCGGTGTCGAGGCCGAGATTGGTGGCGAAGGTCGGCGCCTCGTCGAGATCCTGCTCGAACCAGCCGTCGAGCAGCGTGTGCAACTGCTCGTCGCGCGTCCCGGCGGCCTGGCCCGCCCGCGCCGCGCCGGTCAGCGTCAGCAGGCCCATGGCGGTGGAGCCGGCGAGGAACGTGCGGCGATCGAGCATGGTGGCGACCTCTCTGATTTGATTTGGGAAACTGCGTAACGGCCAGTGCGGGCGGACGCAACCGGACGCCCCGGAGTTTGATCGGAGCCACGGGAGGGGGGAGGGATATAACCCTCTGGTAGCTTTTCCCGCGTAAGGCGCGGGCGAAGGGAGACATGGCTTGAAGGGCGCCGCCGCGCTGGCATCGCAAACCGCTTCGGCCCGCCCGGCGACGGCGGGCGCGACGGCGCATGTCCTGGCCGGCTACCCGGACGCGATCGACGAGGCGGCGGCGATCGCCGCGCCGGCGCATCGTTTCCTGCGCCGCGCCTGGTTCGCGGCGGCCGGGGATGGCGGCGCGGTCACCCTGGTCGGCCGCCGCGCCGACGGCACGGCCTTCGCCGCGATCCCGACCCTGCCGGTCGGCCCGTCCATCGCCGGGGCGCGGACGGTGCCCGGCAGCTACTGGCCGTTCCGCTTCTTCCCCCTCGCCGGGGATGCGGGCGAGGCGGAGCTGGTCGCCCTGCTTTCCGGCGATGCCGCCCGCGCCGCGCTCGGGCGGGTGTGGCGGCTGGGGCCGGTCTATCGCGCCGATCCCGCCATGCGCCTGCTCGTCAGGGCGGCGCGCAAGGCCGGCTGGACGGTGCTGAAGCGCGATCTCGGCACGACCTTCCTGCACGACATCGCCGCCGCCCGCGCCGCCGGGACATGGCCGCGCAAGTCGAAGCTGCGCCGCCTGCGCGTGGCCGAGCGCAGGCTGGCGGGCGAGGGCGAGATGGGGCTGCGCTTCGTGCGCGGGCCGCTCTGGACGGACGGGCTGCTCGACGCGCTCGGGGACATCGAGGCGCGCGGCTGGGTCGGGCGGGCCACCGACGGCAGCGGCGCGAAGTTCCTGACCGCGCAGCAACGCGGCTATTGGCGCGAGGCGGTCAGGGACCCGGTGCTGGCCGATATGCTGTCGGCGGCCGTGCTCGATGTCGCGGGCAAGCCGATCGCCTTCAGCTTCGATCTCACCGTCGGCCGGCATCAATATGGCATCGCCAGTTCCTATGACGACGACTGGAAGGCGTTCAGCCCCGGCCACGTCGTCACCCACCATCACCTCGCCGAGAGCCTCGATCGCGGCGTCGAGCTGGTCGACTGGGGCGCGGGCGACGGCGGCTACAAGCGCGAGATCGGCGCCGAGCCGGGCTCGCAGATCGTCGATTGCCTGTTCGTGCGCGGCCGCGCGCTGGCGGGCGTGCTCAGGACCAAGTGGAAGCTGCCGCCCGGCGAGGCCGACCCGGCGGTTCCGGTCGAGGGGCTGGGCCGGATCGAGCAGGCGCTGATCGCCAGCCTCGGCATGGCCGCGGCGGCGGCCGTCTTCATCGAATAATTCTCGGCGCATCGCCCTTGTTGCGGCGGCCGGCTGCCGTTATAGCCCCCCGTCCTTTTTTCCGCCCGAAAGTCTGTTTCCATGAGCCTTCGCAACGTGGCGATCATCGCCCACGTCGATCACGGCAAGACCACCCTTGTCGACCAGTTGTTCCGCCAGTCCGGCACCTTCCGCGACAATCAGCGCGTGGAGGAGCGGGCGATGGATTCGAACGATCTGGAGAAGGAGCGCGGGATCACCATCCTCGCCAAGTGCACTTCGGTCGAGTGGGAGCATGGCGGCGAGACGACGCGGATCAACATCGTCGACACGCCCGGCCACGCCGATTTCGGCGCGGAGGTGGAGCGCATCCTCTCGATGGTCGACGGCGTCATCCTCCTGGTCGATTCCGCCGAAGGCCCGATGCCGCAGACCAAGTTCGTCACCGGCAAGGCGCTGGCGCTGGGTCTCAAGCCGATCGTCGTCGTCAACAAGATCGACCGGCCCGACGCGCGCCCGGCCGAAGTCCTCGACGAATGTTTCGAGCTTTTCCTCAGCCTCGACGCCAATGACGAGCAGCTCGATTTCCCGACCCTCTACGCCTCGGGCCGTTCGGGCTATGCCGGCCTCACCGACGATGTGCGCGAAGGCGATCTGACGCCGCTGTTCGAGACCATCGTCTCCCACATCCCCGAGCCGGGCCTCGATCCGACAAGCGAGTTCAAGATGCTCGCCACCCTGCTCGACCGCGATCCCTTCCTCGGCCGCATCCTCACCGGCCGGATCGAGAGCGGCCGGCTCGACGTCAACGCCCCGATCCACGCGATCGACGTGGAGGGCAATCCGGTGGAAGCGGGCCGCGCCACCAAGATGTTCGCCTTTCGCGGCCTGGAGCGCGTTCCGGTCGACAGCGCGCAGGCGGGCGACATCATCGCGATCGCGGGCCTGACGAAAGCCACCGTCTCCAACACGATCGCCGCGCCCGGCGTCACCGTCCCGGTCGCCGCCCGCCCGATCGATCCGCCGACGCTGGCGATGAGCTTTTCGGTCAACGACAGCCCCTATGCCGGCAAGGACGGCGACAAGGTGCAGAGCCGCGT
>CAZTPD010000157.1:0-5037 GCA_964614625.1 uncultured Sphingosinicella sp.
GCGTCCCCGTCGACACGACCTTCCCTTATTATTCCGACATCGGCGAGCGGCAGGATCTGCCCTCGATCGTGCTCCAGCAGATCGAGCATTTCTTCAAGCACTATAAGGATCTGGAAACCGAGAAATGGGTCCGGATCGGCCAGTGGGGCGACGCGGCGGAAGCGCGCGTGATCGTGACGGAAGCGATCGAGCGGGCGCAGACGGCGAAGGGCTGATCCTCCTCCGTCACCCCAGCGAAGGCTGGGGTCCATGCTGAGTCCGTATGGACCCCAGCTTTCGCTGGGGTGACGATCCATGTTGAAGCGGCACTGGACGCGCCCGCTTCGTTGCGGCAGCGTGCCGGTCCATGATCCGGCACCTGACCATCGGCGCGGTTTTGGCCGTGGCCGCCACCGCCGCTTTCTCGCAGACCGAGGCGCCCATGCCCGCACCCGACAGCGCCGAGGCGCGCACCCGCGCCGCGATCGAGCGGATCGAGGAACTGAATCCGCGCCTCAACGCGGTGATCGCCGTCGATCCGACCGCGCTCGATCAGGCGCGGACGCTCGACCGCATCCGGCGGGCGCCCGGGCCGCTGTTCGGCATGCCGATTCTGATCAAGGACAATATCGAGACCGAAGGCCCGCTGCCGACCACGGCGGGCAGCCTCGCGCTCATCGACAATGTGACGGGGCGCGATTCGCCTTTGGTGGCGCATTTGCGCGCGGCAGGCGCCGTGATCCTCGGCAAGGCCAACCTCTCCGAATGGGCGAACATCCGCTCGTCCGATTCGATCTCCGGCTGGAGCGCGGTCGGCGGGCAGACGCGCAATCCCTATGCGCTCAACCGCAATGCCTGCGGCTCCAGCTCGGGCAGCGCGGTGGCGGTGGCGGCGGGCATGGTGCCGGCGGCGATCGGCACCGAGACGGACGGATCGATCACCTGCCCCGCCGCATTGAACGGCATCGTCGGCTTCAAGCCCAGCGTGGGCCTGGTCAGCCGCACCCACATCGTGCCGATCAGTCACAGCCAGGACACGGCCGGCCCGATGACGCGCAACGTGCGCGACGCCGCCCTCATCATGAACGCGATCGTCGGCGCCGATCCGGCCGATCCCGCCACCGCCGAGGCCGATACCCGGCGCGAGGATTATGCGGCGGCGCTGTCGCCCGACGCCTTGCGCGGGCGGCGCATCGGGGTGATGCGCTTTTCGGCGGGCTTCGGCACCGACGGGCCGTTCGAGGCGGCGCTCGCCGTGCTGCGCGCGCAGGGCGCCGAGCTGGTCGAGATCACGGAGCTGCCGATCGACCGACAGGACATGGGCCGCAACGAATTCGCCGTCCTGCTCGCCGAGCTGAAGCACGATCTCGACGCCTATCTGGCCACCACGCCAGAGGCGGTGCGGACACGCACGCTCGAGCAGGTCATCGCCTTCAACGAGGCCAACCGGGACCGGGAGATGCCGCTGTTCGGGCAGGACATCTTCGCGCAGGCGCAGGCGACCAACGGGCTGGACGATGCCTGGCGGCAGGCGCGCGAGACCTCGCTGCGCCTCGCCGGGCCGGAGGGGATCGACCGGCTGCTGCGCGAGCATGACGTCGCCGCCCTGGTCGCGCCGACCCGGCCCGCCGCCTGGCCGATCGACGCCGTCCATGGCGACACCAGCCCCGGCGGCGGCCCGGCCGGCAGCCTCGCCGCCGTCGCCGGCTATCCGCACCTCACCGTGCCGATGGGCGACGTACGCGGGCTGCCGGTCAACCTCTCCTTCATCGGCCCGAAATGGTCCGACGCGCTGATCCTGTCGCTCGGCTACGCCTATGAGCAGGCGGCGGGAATCCGGCTGGAGCCGCGTTTCCTGGAGTCGATCGAGGAGAGCGAGGAGGTGGCGCCGTATCTGCGGCCGGCAGCGCAACCCTGAACGTCATTGCGAGCATCGCGAAGCAATCCAGTCCGGTCCCGGAGGCCCGCTGGATTGCTTCGTCGCTACGCTCCTCGCAATGACGGGTCCGGTTTCTTCGGCCGTTTCTTCGCCGCGCCCCTGAGGCCCGCTTCCACCGCCAGCCCCGCCCAGCGCTGCATCGCCTCGGGATCGTCATAGACGTCGGCCGGGGCGCGGCGGTAGTTCAGCGTCTGGACGGTGCCGTCCTTCTCGGTGAAGCTGTAGCGCTCGCAGCCCTCGGCGTCCCAGATCGCTGCCGATTCGGCGTCGGCCTTGAACCAGATCTCGTCCTCGACGACCGCGAAGATGGTGCCGTCGAGATAGAGGACGGCGACACCCATCATCCTGCGCAGCGTCACCGTGCCGAGCGGCTCCAGCGCCTCGCGCGCCCATTCGTAGAGGCCCGCGTCGAAGCTCATCCGTGGGTCAGCTTGAGGCCGGCGATGCAGGCGACGATGCCGAGGATGAGCAGGCCGCGCACCAGGCTCGCCGGCTCGTCGAAGAACCAGATGCCGACCAGCACCGTGCCGAGCGCGCCGATCCCGCCCCACACCGCATAGGCGGTGCCCATCGGTATCGTCCGCGCGGCATATTCGAGCAGCGCCATGCTGATCCCGACCGAGACGAGGAAGGCGATCGTCCACGGCACGTTGCGGAAGCCGTCGACGAAGCGCAGCGAGGTGGTGAAGCCGACCTCGAAGACGCCGCCGAGGATGAGCCAGAACCAGGCCATTCGCCGCCCCCTTGCCTATTCCGGAAAGTTGCGCGCCATCACGGCGGCGATGGCGGGATGGGCCAGCGCCGCCTCCGCCGCCGCCACGATACGTGGGCAATTGGCGTCGAACCAGGGGCGGGCCGGCCACCAGTTGACCATCGCCGCCACATAGATGTCGAGCGCGGACAGGCGTTCGCCCAGCACATGCGGCGCGCCGACCTCCGGCTCGAACTGGCCCCAGAGCCGCTTGCGATAATCCATGACCTTGTCGACCAGCCCCTCCTTGTCCGTCGTCCAGCGCTCCGGATAATCGGCATAGGTGAAGGTCGGATAGACGCTCGCCACCAGCCAGATCAGCCGGCGCAGGAATAGGGGCCGGTCGGGCGCGCCCGGCGGCGGCGCGAGCGGCGCTTCGGGCGCCAGCTCGGCCAGCAGGAGCGCGATCGCGGCGGATTCGGTCATCACCGTCCCGTCCGCCAGCACCAGGGTCGGCACCTGCGCGAGCGGATTGAGCGCGATCAGCCGGTCGCGCGCCGGGCCGGGGCGGTCGAAGCCCGCGACATCGACGAAGTCATACGGGATATCGGCGACGGCCAGCATCGCCTCGACGATCGTCGAGCCCCAGCCGGGCGCGCCATAGAGGGTCATGCGGGTCATTGGCCGATCTCCACCTGCGGCGCCTGAACCATCCGACCTGGCCGCGCCGCGATCACGCAGGCCGCGACGATCATCGCCGCGCCCGCCAGGGTCAAGGGCCGCACCGGCTCGGCGAAGACCAGCCAGCCGAACAGAGCCGCCCACAAGAAGCCGGTATATTCGGTCGGCGCCAGATATTGCGCCTCGGCCCGCGCATAGGCCCAGGAGAGCGCGAGCAGCGAGGCGAAGGCGAGCGCCGCCGCGCCGAGGATGGCAGGAAGTTCGTGCGCCGGCGGCCAGACGGCGAGCAAAGGCGCGGCGAGCAGGAAGCAGCTCGTCATGATCGCGCTCATGAAGAAGGCGATCTCCACCGGCTTCGCGACCAGCGCCTGCTGGCGCATCAGGATGATGTTGTAGGCATAGAGCCCGGCCGAGGCGAGGATGGCGAGCGAGCCGCGGAAGGCGTCCGGCCCCAGCTCGGCGCGCGCCTGCCCGGCGAGGATCACCAGCACGCCGGCGAAGCCGAGCAGGGAGGCCAGGACGGCGCTGCGCGCGATCTTCTCCTTGAGGATGAGCGCGGCGAGATAGAGCGCGATCAAGGGCGCGACGAAGGCGAGCGCGATCGCCTGCGCCATCGGCACCCGCGCCAGCCCCCAGAAGAACAGGAAGGCCATCACCGCCGAGAGCACGCCGCGCAGCAGATGGATGCGCAGCACCCGGGGCGCCGGCCAGGCCTGACGCCGCCCGAAGAAGACCGCGCCGCCGAACAGCGCGCCCGCCATCGTGCGCCAGAGCAGGGCGTTGTAGACGCCGATCGCCAGCGCGAGATGCTTCATCACCGCGTCCATCGTCGAGAAGAGCGCGATGCCGAAGGCGGCGACCGCGAAGGGAATCGCGATGGAGGACGCGGGCGGGGAGGACATCAGGCGGCCCATAGCCGCGCGCCCGATGCGTGGCGAGCCATTCCCGATTAAGGTTCACCGGGCCAGGATGAAATGCGATCTCGGAAAGGACAGGCATGAAGAAGCTGATCTCCATCGCGCTCGCTGTCGCCCTGGCGGCGCCGGCCGTCTCGGCCATGCCGGCCGGTGAGACGGCGGCCTCCGGCGCCACCATCGTCAACGATCGCGCCGCGCTTCAGCGGCTGCGGCGCAACAGCGGCATCACGCTGCAATGGATCAGCTTCGAATCGCCCGCGCGCGGCCATGTGCGGGTCAGCGAGCGCGGCGGCCTCGTCCACCTCAGCGGATCGCAGCGCGGCAATGGCGGCGAGGTCACGCTCGACGGCGACGTGCTGGAGATCGGGGCGCGCAGCTTCACCTTTCGGGGCCGGATCGTCATCACCGATTCGCCCGATCCGGGCCGGACATGCGTGCGCGACGGCACCTACGAGTTCCGGGTGACGCAGAACCGGCGCTACTGGCGGCTTCAGGAAATGGAAGTGTGCGACGGCCTGACGGATTATGTCGACATTTATTTCTGACGGGGGGCCGCCAACACATGATTGTCATGCTGAACTTGTTTCAGCATCCAGCGACGAGCGTCGCAACGCATGGAAGACTGGACCCTGAAACAAGTTCAGGGTGACGATAGAGGGCGACGACGACGGAGTAACGATCGCGGGCTATTCCGCCGCCGCCGGCACCGCGGCGTTCGCCGCCTCGATCTCCGCCGCCTTCGCTTCGACCAGCTTGACGATATGGTCGATCATGTCGGCGTCCTGGACATGGTGGTCGGTGACGCCGCTCAAATAGACCATATGCTTGCC
>CAZTPD010000158.1:0-4923 GCA_964614625.1 uncultured Sphingosinicella sp.
GCACGCGCCGCTGGGGCGAGATGGAGGCCGAGCCCGGCATGATCTGGGTGCAGGCCCCCGGCACCGCGACGATGGGTCACCTCTTCCTCGACGCCTGGCACGCCACCGGCGACGATTATTATTACGAAGCGGCCACGCGCGCCGCCGACGCGCTGGTCGCCGGGCAGCACGGCAGCGGCGGCTGGAATTATTTCATCCATTTCGGCGGGGCCGACGCGGCGCGGCGCTGGTACGAGACGGTCGGCGCCAATGGCTGGCGGCTGGAGGAGTTCCAGCATTACAGCGACAACGCCACGTTCGACGATGCCGGCACGGCGGAGACGATGCAGCTCCTGCTGCGCCTCCACCTCGCCGGGCGCGACGACCGCTTCCGCGCCCCGCTCGACCGGGCGATCGGCTTCGTGCTGGCCAGCCAGTATCCCAATGGCGGCTGGCCGCAGCGTTTCCCGCAAGATCCGCGCTCTCCCGCCTATCAGAGCCACGTCACCTTCAACGACGATGTCGCGAAGGAGAATATCCGCTTCCTCATCATGGCCGGCCGGGCGCTGGGCGACGAACGGCTGATCGCGGCGGCGCGGCGGGGGATGGAGACGTTCCTCGCCACGCAGAGGCCCGCGCCGCAGGCCGGCTGGGCGCTGCAATACACGCTCGATCTCCAGCCCGCCGGCGCGCGCAGCTACGAACCGCTGGCGCTGGTCACGCACACGACGGCGGCCAATGTCGAGCAGCTCATGCACTTCTACCGCCTGACCGGCGAACGGCGATTCCTGGACGGCATCCCGGCGGCGCTCGACTGGCTGGAATCGGTGCGCCTGCCGGACGATATCGGCCCGCCGGACCGCCGCTTCCCGACCTTCGTCGAGATCGGGACGAACCGGCCGCTCTACGTCCACCGGCGCGGATCGAACGTGGTCAACGGCGCCTATTACGCGGACCATGACCCCGCCGCGCCGATCGCCCATTATTCGCAGTTCCGCCCGATCGACCTCGATCGGCTGCGACGCGATTACGCGGCGCTGCGCGCGATGCCGCCCGGGGAAGCGACGCGCGGATCGCCCCTGCGCGAGGACGTGCCGCCGGCGCGCTTCTTCATCCTGGACGGCGTCGCGGCGGGATCGGATTTCACCGACGCGGCGGCGCTGGATGCGGCCGCCATCGTCGCCGCGCTCAACGAGGAAGGATGGTGGCCGACGCCGCTGGCGACGACCAGCCACCCCTATTCGGGGCCGGGCGCGCCCGAGCCGGCGCCAGGCGACCATCGCGAGAGCCATGTCGGCGACGCGAGCGACACCTCGCCCTTCCCGGACCCCGATCCGGCGACCGGCATCTCGACCGCCGTCTATATCGCCAACATGGCGCGGCTGATCGCCGCGCTCGGCGAAGCGGGGCGCTGAGCGTCAGGGCGCGGCGCGGCCCCGCGACAGCCAGTTCAGCGCCACCGCCGCGATCAGCGCCGCCAGCGTCAGCCAGAAGCCGATCTGGACATCGACGCTGATCATGTCGGCGAGCTCCTGCTGGTTCATGCCCGCGCCGCCTTCGGCCGCCGCGCTTTCGCGCATGCTGGCGGGCACGCGGACGAGCACGGTATAGCTGATGAGCAAGGCGGCTGCCGCGGCGCCGCCGGCCGCGATCAGGGCGGCCTGGCCGCGCTTCAGCACGAAGGTCGCCGCCAGGGACAGCAGGATGAGCAGGGCCGCGGCGATCACCGGAATGTCGCGCTCGCCGCCGCCGGGCGGCGTCTCGGCGGCGCCGGTCATCGGATTGGCCACGGAAACCGACCCGGTCGCCAGATTGTAGCCGCTGAACGACGCCAGTTCCTGACCCTGGCAGGAGATCGTCACCCAGGGCAGCAGGAACAGGAGCAGCGCGATGCCTTTCGCGCCGCGCGCCAGATTGAACAGCGGCAGGCCGCCACCGGCGGCCGCGGGCGGCGGCGTTTCGCCGGCCGGAGTCACATTTTCAGGTTCGCTTGCCATCGACCATTCCCCCTCTTGCGAGACGGGGAATGGTCGGCGCGATGGCGGATCGAGTCAACCGGGCACGTAACGACCCGCCCGGCGGCCCCGGGACGCTATCTGCGCGAGCGCCAGCGGCGACCGTCCCAGTAATAGCCGCCACGCGGCGGGGCGTAATGACGCGGCCGGTCGTAGCGATGGCCGCGCCGCGCCTGGGCGAGCTCGCGGCGGCATTCCCGCTGGGCGCGCTGATAGGCGCGGCGGCTGTGCGCGCGCTGGAGGTCGCGGCGGCATTCCCGCTGCGCGCGGGCGATGTCGCGGCGCGTATCGCGGTGGCCGCGATAGTCTCGATAGTCGCCGCGCCAGGATTGGGCGCTGGCCGGCGCCGCCGGCAGGGCCGTGACGCCGAGCGCGCCGATGGCGGCCGCGATCAGGAAGGTACGCATGATCCTACTCCCATGTCTTGTCATGTCCGTCCCGCTCGCCCGCCATGCTAGGCAGGCCCGCCTGAACCGGGCGCGACCGGGGCGTTCAGCCGGCGTTTAGCCGGCCGGCCGACCGCGACAGGGAACAGATGGGTGGCTGAAGGGTTGGGCGCGCGCATGCGTATCCTTCCTTTCGCTCTGCTCCTGATCCTTGCCGGATGCGGGCAGTCCCCGGACGCCGTCGCGCCCGCGGCGGCCCGCGACGGTGCGGCCGAGCCGTCCCGCGCCGAGGCGACCGACCCGCAAGCCGCCGCCGAGGTGCTGCGGCATTACTTCGCGCTGGCCAAGGGCCATCGCCGCGACGAGGCGCGGGCCTTGTGGGTCGATCCGGGCGGCGAGGCGGCCGTCGCGGGCGGCCTGGACGCGCTGGGCGACTGGCGGGCGGACGTCGGCGCGCCGGGCCGCGTCGAAGGCGCGGCGGGCTCGCTCTACATCGACGTGCCGGCGCGCATCCATGGGCGCACGGTGGACGGGGTGCCGTTCGACCGGCCCGCGCGGGCATCGCTGCGGCGATCGAACGACGTGCCGGGATCGAGCGAGGCGGAGCGAAGCTGGCGCATCTTCGAAATCGCGCTGGCGCCGGACACGACAGGGTAAACGGCGCGTTAGGGGCTTGGTAGGACGGACCTGCTAAGTGCCGGCCATGGACAAGGACTGGGACCCCTTCATGGTCGCGCGCGACCGCTCCGGACGGCGAATCGATCATGACGGCCGGCGCAGGGGCGAGCGCATCCGTACCGGCAGCGCCGCCTTCAACGGGCGCGAGCTGCGGCTCATCATCGGCATCGGGCTCGGGCTCGGCATCGTCCTGTTCGAAGGCACGCGCGGCGGCTTCAATTTCGGCCTGCTCGCCAGCGAACCGCCGGCCAAGGCCGAACGCGCCGCCGCGCCACCTGCCCCCGACCCCTTCGCCGCGCCGCCCCGGCCCGACGCGGCTCCGGGCGCGCCCGCCGTCGCGGCCACCCTGCTGCGCGGGGCGACCGTGCGGCCCGAGGCGGTCCGGCCGATCGATGGACGCAGCTTCGCCCTGCACGGCGACCGCATCCGGCTGGCCGACATCGACACGCCCGACATGCGCGCGCCCTGCCCGCACGAAAGCGCGCTCGGCCTGCGGGCGGCCCAGCGCCTGGCCGTCCTGCTGCGCGCCGGCCCGTTCCAGCTCGGCGAATCCTTCGGCCGCGACGCGGACGGCGAAGGCCGCAAGCTGCGCATCGCCTCGCGCGACGGCCGCTCGCTGGGCGAGACGATGATCGCCGACGGGCTGGCCCGGCCGTGGACCGGCGGCGCAGGCCCCTGGTGCGCCACCGGGCTCGGCCTGCTCTAACGCCCGGCGCCCACGGCCGCCATCGCCTGGACCTCGGTGACATCGCCGACGCGGGTGGCGGTGAGGCTGACCAGGCCGCCCTCCCCGTCGGTGGCGCGCAGCGAGACCATCATCACACCGTCCGGCGGCGAAATCTCGGCGGCGAGCCCGGCGCGGCGCGCGACATCGGCATAGAATTCGACGATGCGGCGGGGCGCGTCGCGGCTGCGGAAGGCGAGCGAGGCGCCGCCGCCCGTGCCGCGCCCGTCGCGCACCTGATCGGCGCCCGGATAATCCGGCAGCAGCGCCGCGCTCGCCGCCGGATCGACCGACGAAGCGCCCGCGTCCGTCCCGTTCGCGGCGGCGGCGGCTTCGTTGGCGACGGCGTCGCCGTCGGGCGCGGGCGCGCCGCCTTCGCACCCGGCGAGCGCCAGCAGGGCGGCGGCCCCGGCGATCCTGATCCGCATCATGTCTCCGATCATCCTTGTCCCGCCGGCCATGATGACGACGGCGGCGCGAAGCGCAAGGCCGCTTGACGGCGCGTGCGGCGGGCCGGAACGGGCGGGTTTTCGGCACAGATCGCGGCGCGGTTCTGGCAGCGCTCTCTCTGTAAAGTTTACTAAGTTGACAGGGTGAGGGGTGTTTCGGCGCCCCCGCTCATGGGCCGATGGCGCGGCGATTTCGGCGCGGGGAATGGTTGCGGACGGACGATCTGAAAGAGCCGGCGGCCAGCCGGGGCGTGCCGATTCGGCGACGCTGACAGACGAAATCCTATTTGTATCCAACAATCGGAGATGGGGGTTCGCGCGGAGGCGCGAGGCGTAGAGACGAGGGGACGGCAGCGTTCCGATCAATTTGCCGACGCCGGCAATATGATGGTGCCCCGGCTTGTTCTCCGATTGCGCGCGCAGCGCCTCCTATTTGGCTGAGCATGTTTCCGAGGGTGGGTGGAAAGGGCCTGGAAACGCCGGCGCCTTCGCGCCTTCGCGTCTTTGCGTGAAACAGGCTGCTTTGGTTTCACGCAAAGACGCAAAGACGCGAAGGGCGCCCAGCGAGCCATTGGCCGGAGCGCGATTGCGGCGGCGCGGAGCGGGGGGGGGGGGGGGGGGGGGGGGGGGGGGGGAGTATTGGCGGGAGTAGGAGAGCGGTGGCCTTCCCTCTGGATCTTTTCGGATCCGTA
>CAZTPD010000159.1:0-4876 GCA_964614625.1 uncultured Sphingosinicella sp.
CAGGAGCGCTGGATGCTCGGCGGCTATGGCGAATATGAGATCGCCAGCGGCATCAATGCCTATGCCGAGGTGAGCTACATCAACAACCGCGTGCAGAACGAGCTGGCGGCGACGCCGATCACGCAGAATGTCGATTTCGAGCTCGCGGCGATCCAGGGCCTGGTGTCGGCGGCGGATTTCGCCCAGCTCCAGCAGATCGCGACCAACCAGCAGGCGGCGATCGCGGCGGCGGCAGCGGCCGGCGCGGCGAATCCCTATGGGCCGTTCACGGCCGGCACGGCCAACTTCGGCGCCCTTCAGCCCGGCTTCGTCCGGCTGCAGGTGAACACCCGCACCACCGGCATCGCGTCGCGCAACGTCAGCGACGACCGCAACGCCTTCCGCGTGCTGGCCGGCCTGCGCGGCAACCTGACCGACACGCTGAACTACGACGTCTACTACATGTTCGCCCGCACGCGGAACGCGTCGGTCCAGCTCGGCAACGTGTCGCGCTCGGCCTTCACCCGCCTGGCGGCGGACGGCACCTGCAACGTGTTCGGCGAGGGTCAGCTCAGCACCGAGTGTCAGGAGTCGATCTCGATCCTGGCGCAGAACCAGGACATCTCGCAGCTCCAGGTGGCGCAGGCCAGCATCTCCGGTCCGCTCTTCACCTTCGGCACGTCGACCGATCCGGTCGCGTTCGCGGCGGGTGTGGAATGGCGCTCGATGGCCGGCCGGTTCATCCCGGACACGGCCCTGTCGTCGGGCGACGTGGTCGGCTTCAACGCCGGTCAGCCGACGGAAGGCAGCTATGACGCGAAGGAGGTTTTCGCCGAGCTTCGCGTGCCGATCGTCCAGGACGGCTTCCTCTATCGGTTCGAGCTGAACGGCGCGGCGCGCTACTCGGATTACTCGCTCGACAATGTCGGCGGCGTGTGGGCCTATGCGGCCGGTGCCGAACTGGCGCCGATCCAGGACATCACGTTCCGCGGCCAGTATCAGCGCGCCGTCCGCGCGCCGAACGTCGGCGAGCTGTTCGGCGGCCAGGCGATCGGCTTCCCGCCGGCGACCGACCCGTGCGCGCTCGGTTCGGCGGCGACCGACACCACGATCCGCGATCTCTGCATCGCCACGGGTGTTCCGGCGTCGAATGTCGGCCAGGGCTTCCTCCAGCCCAACGCCCAGATCCAGGGCGTGTTCGGCGGCAACCCGAACCTTCAGGAAGAGGTCTCCGACACCTGGACCGCCGGCGTCGTGCTGCGGCCGCGCTTCATCCCGCGGCTCAACATCACGGTCGACTGGTACAAGATCGACATCGAGAATGCGATCGCGGCCGCCGGCGGCGGCGTGGCCAGCATCCTGAACTTCTGCTACAATGTCGTTCAGGACGCGAGCAGCGGCATCTGCCAGTTGATCTCCCGCGACGCGCAGGGCTCCATCTCGGGTCCGCCGAACATCGTCACGGCGACCAACGCCAACCTGTCGGCCTTCTCGACCGAGGGCATCGACTTCCAGATCGACTACAGCCTGCCGCTCAACACGAGCCTGTGGGGCGCCGGCAGCTCGCGGCTGAGCTTCTTCTTCCTGGGCAATTATTCCTGGGACAACAACTTCACGCCGCTGACCGATCTGCCGGATGAGATCGTCCAGTGCGCCGGTCGCTTCGGCCTCAGCTGCGGCAATCCGACGCCGAAGTGGAAGTGGTCGAGCCGCCTGTCGTGGATGGACGGTCCGGTGACCACCAGCTTCCGCTGGCGGCATGTCGGCGCGGTGCGTGACGATGACGACACCACCGACTTCGTCGTCGATCGGATCGGCAGCTACGACCTGTTCGATCTGGCCTTCGCGTTCAACGTGAACGACAACCTCACGCTGAACCTGGGCGTCAACAACCTGTTCGACAAGATTCCGCCGATCATCGGCGACAATCAGGAGCAGGCCAACACCTATCCGGGCGTCTACGACGTGATCGGGCGGGACTTCTTCATCTCGGCGTCCTTGCGCTTCTAAGCGTCGGCCGGGAGACGGAACGAAGAGAGGGCGGCGGACTTCGGTCCGCCGCCCTTTTCGTTTGTCGAATTGCCTTGCTTTCGGCCCGCCGGATCAGCCGCGCGTGCCGTCCAGCCGCCAGGCGAAGGCCTCCGCGCCCGCCGCGACGGGTTCCGGGTCGCGCATGTCGAAGCCGGCGTCGCGCAACGTCCCGGTCATGGCCCTGACGGCGGCGGCGTCGCGGGCGGCGGCGGCCAGCGCGTCCAGCCGGCCGATCTCGCCGTCGGCGCGCCGCTCCAGCTCGGCCAGCACCTCCAGCGTCTCGGCGGGCGGGCGGGACGCGCCCATGTCGAGCGTCTGGAGGATGGCGGCCATGAACTCGGCGGCGGCGCCCTGTCCGCCGAACCGCCGCAGCGCCTCGTCCGGCGCGGCGCGGAACGAGGGCGGGGTCGGCAGCCGGGCGGCGCGGCGCGCCTCGGCGAGCTTGCGGGCGCGTTCGAGCGCGCCGCTCTCGTGCCGCGCCCAGCGCAGCGCAGCGCGGCGGGCGAGATTGTGGGCGACGATCGGCCCCTCGGCGCGGTGGACGACGAAGCGGACCGCCCCGCCCGGCCTCAGCACCCGCGCCGCCTCGCCGGCGATCCGCGCCACGTCGCCATATTCGATGCCGAACTGGCTGGTGAGCGCGTCGAAGCGTCTGTCGCCGAAGGGCAGCTTCTCCATCGCCACGCCCGCCTTGAGACGGATGCCGGCGGGCGCCGGCGGCAGCGTGCCCGCCGAATCGACGCCGGTCAGATCGAGCCGCGCGCCGCCCGCAGCGATCGTCCGCACCACCGCGCCGCTGCCGGTGGCGAGATCGAGCAGCTTCGCGCCGCGCGGCAGGCCGGTCGCGAAATCGCGCCACAGCTGCTCCAGTGCGCGGCCGAAGCGGGGATCGGCGTCGGGCAGGCAGCCGCGCGCGCCCTTGCCCCAATAGCCGTCCCAGGCGTCCCGGCTCATGCGGCGACGATGTCGAAGGCCACGGTCAGTCGCTCGCCGGCGGCGAACGGGCGGGTGCCGTGGAACAGATAGGAGGGGAACAAAGCGAGGCGGCCGGGCCGGGGCGCGATCGCCGCGAGCGGCTCGAGCGGCAGGCCCAGCTCGGCGGGCGGGCGGCCGAGCTCCAGCCAGCCGTCGCGCGTCGTATCGTCCCCGATCGTCCCGGGCAGGGCGATGTAGCAGGCCGAGCTCAAAATCCCTTCCGGATGGATGTGATTGACGTGGAAACCCGCGCCGGTCAGCCGCACCGACCAGGAGCCGGAGAAGGCGGGCGCGGCGTCGCGGTGGCGCAGCAGCGGGTGCGTGTCGTCGCGCGGCGGCAGGCCCGCGAAATGGGCGCGCACCGCCTCGGCGATCGCCTCGCGCAGCCGGGCGATCTCCGGCTCGCGCCGCGCGAACAGCGTGCCGCGCGTCTGCGTGCCGCCGCGCAGCGACTGGCCGATCGGGTGCGCGCGGGCGACGTGGAGCGTCCGCAGCAGTTCGGCGATCCGCGCCAGCTCGGCCGCGTCGAGGCCGATGTCGCGCGGGCCGAACAGGCCGGGCTGGCCGGACAGCCATGCGTGCCGCGCATCCCCGGTCAGGCGCCAGGCGAGATCGAGATTGGCCCAGCCGTTGATCGATGTGGGATCGGCCGCGATCACACGCTCGAACAGGGATGCCGCCCGCGCCGCATCGCCGTCGCGCAAGGCGAACCGGCCGTGCACGAAGGCGGCGCCGGGCCGGGCCGGATCGAGCCGGCCGAACAGCGCGCGCGCCTCCGCCAGCTCGCCGGCCTCGGCGGCGAAGCCGGCTTGTGCCAGCAGGATGTCGTCATCCTCGCCGAGCCGGGCCTTGGCCGCGCGCAGCGCCGTCAGCGCCTCGGCATGAAGCTCGCCGCGCGCCAGGCTCTGCCAGTGGGAGAAATGCAGCGCCCGGTCGTCGGGGCGCTGCGCGAGCGCGGCCGGATAATGATCGGCGAACCGCTCCGCCTCGCCGGCCTCCGAGCGCATCCGGGCGAGCACGGACTGGCCGGCGATCCAGCCGGGATGGCGCGCGGCGGTCTCGGTCAGCAGCTCGAGTCCGAGCGGATTGCCCTCCGCCTCCAGCGCCTCGACCAGCCCGAGCACCAGCTCGAGATCGCCCGGCTTCCGCTGGAGCGCGCGGACATAGAGGTCGGACGCGCCCGCCTCGCCGCGCTCCATCGCCACCCGGGCGCGGCCGTGCAGCGCGGTGAGCCGCGCCGGCTCGGCGCGCAATGCCGCGTCGAACGCATCGGCCGCCGCGTCCAGCCGGTCCATCCGGCGCAGCAGCGCCCCGCGCGTCGCATGGGCGCGAGCGTCGCCGGGCGCGGCGGCGAGGATCGCGTCGAGATCGGCCAGCGCCTCCTCGAGCCTGTCCAGCCGCTGGAGCAGCAGCGCGCGATTGTGGCGCGCGTCGGCGAAACGGGGATCGGCGGCCAGCGCGCGATCGTAGCGCGCCAGCGCGGCGTCGGTCTCGCCCAGCTCGCCGAGCAGGTTGGCATGATTGCCGAGCAGGCGCGGATCGTCGGGGGCCAGCGCCTCCGCCTTCTCGAAGGCGGTGCGCGCGGCGGCGAGGTCGCCGCCTTTCTTCTCGACCAGAGCGAGCAGGTGCAGCACGGCCGGATGATCGCCGGCGGACCGGCCGACGGCGATCAGGTCGCGGCGCGCCTCGTCGATCCGGCCGGCGACGAAGGCGCGCTCGGCCCGCGCGAAGAGGCTGTTGACGTCGGTGCCGGACATGAGCCGATGATGCGCGGTCAGGCGGCCTGCTGTCCAGCGCTCTCCTCGGGAAGCAGCACCAGCGCGCCGTCGCCTTCCTCGACCTTCACGGTCTGGCCGCCGCGCACGTCGCCGCGCAGGATCGCGTCGGCGAG
>CAZTPD010000160.1:0-4861 GCA_964614625.1 uncultured Sphingosinicella sp.
TGTCGCGGCCGTTCTGGGTGAGGCCCCAGCCTTCGCCGGCATAGCGCCATTCGCCCCGCCGCTCGAAGGTCCGCAAGTCCCAGCGGAAGCCGATTTGGTCCTGCCAGGTGAGCGAGACGATCTCGTCGCCCCAGTTCACGATCCCCTCGCCGAACAGGCCGGGCGGGATGTGGATCGACTGGAGCACCCGCCCCGTCTCCAGCTCGACCCGGCGGATCGTCGACTGGCCGATATGCCCGGTGCTCTCGTAGAGATGGCCGTCGAGCCAGAAGAGGCCCTGCGTGAACGCGCCGCGATCGTGCGGGAAGGTGTTGACGACGCGATAGCCCTGGATCGGCGCGGGCGAGGCGGCGGCGGCCTGGACCGGCGCCGGGCTCTGGGCGGCCGGCACGGTCGCCTGCCCGCAGGCGGCGAGGGCGAGGAGGGGGAGGAACAGGAAGCGCATGCCTGCGCGATACATCAGGGCGCGTTCATCGTCATCAGTTCGTAGGTCGCGACCGTCTCGTCCTTCTGGTTGAAGACCTCCACCGCCCAGCGCACCTCGCCCTTCTCGGCATCGCGCACGCTCTTGGACTTGACGGTCAGCTCCACCCGCATGGAATCACCCGGATAGAGCGGCGTCTGGAAGCGCAGCGTTTCCAGCCCGGTATTGGCCAGCACGGGGCCGGGATCGGGATCGACGAACAGGCCGGCGGCGAAGCTGAGGATCAGATAGCCGTGCGCCACCCGGCCGTCGAAGATCGGGTTCGCCTTGGCCGCTTCCTCGTCCATATGGGCGTAGAAGGTGTCGCCGGTGAAATGGGCGAAATGCTCGATATCCTCCAGGCTGACGGTGCGGCTCGCCGTCTTCAGCGTATAGCCGATGTCCAGCTCGGAGATGCGCTTGCGGAACGGGTGGACCTCGCCGGTCGGCTTCTCCGCGCCGGGCAGCCACTGGCCGATCACTTTCGACAGTATCTCCGGCCCGCCCTGGAGCGCGGTGCGCTGCATATAGTGCTTCACCCCGCGCACGCCGCCCATCTCCTCGCCGCCGCCGGCCCGGCCGGGGCCGCCGTGGACGAGGACGGGGAGGGGGGAGCCGTGGCCGGTCGATTCCTTGGCCGAGGTGCGGTCGAGGATGACCATGCGGCCGTGATAGGCGCCCGCGCCCAGCACGAAATCGCGCGCGGTGTCCGCGTCATGGGTGAAAAGCGACAAAGCGAGGCTGCCCATGCCGCGATTGGCGAGCGCGATGGCGTCGTCCAGATCGGTGTACGGCATCAGCGTCGAGACCGGCCCGAACGCCTCCACGTCATGCACCGCCGCCGCGCCCCAGGGATCGTCGGAGCGCAGCAGGATCGGCGAGATGAAGGCGCCGTCGCCCGGCACCGGCGCGGCGTCGGGATCGCCCGCGACGATCCGGGCGGATTTCGAAAGCTCCGCCACCGCCGCGCGCACCGCATTTAGCTGCGCCCGGCTGGCGAGCGCGCCCATCTGCACGCCGTCCTCGCGCGGGTCGCCGATGCGGATTTTCGCAAGCCGCTCGGCCAGCGCCGCCTGCACGGCGTCGAGATGCTGGGCGGGGGCCATCGCCCGGCGGATCGCGGTGCATTTCTGCCCCGCCTTCACCGTCATTTCGCGTGCGACTTCCTTGACGAACAGGTCAAACTCGGGCGTGCCCGGCGCTGCGTCCGGGCCGAGGATCGAGGCGTTGAGGCTGTCGCGCTCGGCGACGAAGCGCACGCTCTCGCGGCCGATGACCGGATGCGATTGCAGCTTCATCGCGGTCGCGGCGGAGCCGGTGAAGCTCACCACGTCCTGGCAGGTCAGCGGGTCGAGCAGGTCGCCCGGAATGCCGACCAGCAACTGGATCGCGCCCGGCGGCAGCACGCCCGCCTCGATCATGATCCGGAACGCCGCTTCGGTCAGATAGCCGGTCTGGCTCGCCGGCTTCACGATCGCCGGCACGCCGGCGAGCAAAGTGGGGGCCAGCTTCTCCAGCATCCCCCAGACGGGAAAGTTGAAGGCGTTGATGTGGACCGCGACGCCCTGGAGCGGCGTGAAGACATGTTGGCCGACGAAGCTGCCGCCTTTCGACAAGGGCTCCATCGCCCCGTCCGCCAGCACATGGCCGTTGAGCAACTCGCGCCGGCCCTTGGACGAGAAGGAATAGAGCGTGCCCGCGCCGCCTTCGATGTCGATCCACGAATCGCCCCGCGTCGCGCCGGTGGCGTAGGACAGCTCGTACAGCTCCTCCTTCTTCGCCATGATCGCGGCGGCCAGCGCCTTCAACATATGGGCGCGCTCGTGGAAGGTGAGCTTGCGCAGGGCCGGGCCGCCCACCTTGCGGGCATGATCCAGCATCGCCGCATAATCGAGCCCCGCCGCGCCGGTCTCGGCCACCACCTCGCCGGTGACGGCGCTGCGCACCTCCTCGAGATCGCCCGCGCCCGGCACCCACTGGCCGGCGGCATAGTTCAGGAGTTTCAGCGTTTTCATACGTCCCATCCCGTCATGCTGAACTTGTTTCAGCATCCATCTGGTTGAAGGGCGGCGACCGTCTCGAACATGGACCCTGAAACAAGTTCAGGGTGACGAGAAGATCACTTCCCCGTGAAATTCGGCTTCCGCTTCTCCGTGAAGGCCGCGACGCCCTCGCGATAATCGTCGGAGAAGCCCAGTTCGCGCATCGCGTCGCGCTGGCGGTCGAGCTCGACGTCCAGCGTTTGGTGCCAGCTTTCGCGGATCATCTGCTTGATCTTCGCCAGCCCCCGCGTCGGCCCGGCGGCGAAGCGGGCGGCGAGCGCGTCCACCTCCGCGTCCAGCGCCTCGTCCTCCACGGCCTTCCAGATCAGCCCCCACTCCGCCGCACGCTCCGCCTCCAGCGGCTCGCCGGTCAGCGCCAGCCCCAGCGCCCGCGCCTGCCCGACCAGCCGGGGCAGCACCCAGGTGCCGCCGCTGTCCGGAATCAGCCCGATCGCCGCGAAGCTCTGGATGAACTTGGCGCTCTTCGCCGCGATCACGATGTCGCAGGCCAGCGCGATATTGGCGCCCGCGCCCGCCGCCACGCCGTTCACCCGCGCGATCACCGGGATCGGCAGGTCCACCAGCCGGCGGATCAGCGGATTGTACCTGACCTCCACCGACTCGCCGAGATCGACCGCCTCGCCGGGCGCCACCGCGCGGTCGCCCAGATCCTGCCCCGCGCAGAAGCCGCGCCCCGCGCCGGTCAGCACCAAAGTGCGCGCCTCTTCGAGCTGGCTCAACGCATCGGCCACCTCCTCGTGCATCCGCACGGTGAAGCTGTTGAGCCGGTC
This sequence comes from uncultured Sphingosinicella sp., assembly GCA_964614625.1. Classification (GTDB taxonomy): domain Bacteria; phylum Pseudomonadota; class Alphaproteobacteria; order Sphingomonadales; family Sphingomonadaceae; genus Allosphingosinicella. Next base: position 3,297 of record CAZTPD010000160.1, read on the forward strand.
CGGGCGGTTCAGCGTCAGCCGGGCGATGCCGTCCGCGAGCTTGAAGTCGATCGTTTCATAGGCCATGACGGAATTCATAGACCGATCGGTCGATAAACCCAAGGAGCAAATCATGGGCGCCGACGCGCTGGCCGCCAGGATAGCCGAAAACATGCTGGCGGGCGAGGGCACCGGCCCGGCCTGGGGCGTGGCGATCGAGGAGGCGCGCGAAGGCTATGCCCGCATCCGCATGACGCTCCGCCCCGACATGCTGAACGGCCACGGCATCGCGCATGGCGGCATGGTCTTCGCGCTGGCCGACACCGCCTTCGCCTATGCCTGCAACAGCCGCAACGTGCGCACCGTGGCGGCGCAGGCCTCGATCATCTTCCTCGACGCGGCGCGCGAAGGCGAGGTGCTGGTGGCGGAAGCGCGCGAGGCGGCGACGGCGGGGCGCTCCGGCGTCTATCAGGTGAGCGTGCGCGGGGAAGACGGGCGCGCCATCGCGGAGTTCCAGGGCTATAGCCGTACATTGGGCGGGGCGGTGATCGGAGACGGCGAGGCCCCCGCCTCGTCACCCTGAACTTGTTTCAGGGTCCATCTTCGCGCATCCGCGAACTTCATCGAACTGGATGCTGAAACAAGTTCAGCATGACGGAGTAGCACATGACCAACGCCTATATCTGCGATGCGATCCGGACCCCGATCGGGCGCTATGGCGGTAGCCTGTCCGCCGTGCGCGCGGACGATCTCGCCGCCCATCCGATCCGCGCGCTGATCGAGCGCAACCCCGGTGTCGATTGGAGCCGGGTCGAGGACGTCATCTACGGTTGCGCCAATCAGGCGGGCGAGGACAATCGCAACGTGGCGCGCATGGCGGGGCTGCTCGCCGGCCTGCCCGACACGGCGGGCGGCGTGACGCTGAACCGCCTCTGCGGCTCCGGCCTCGACGCGGTGGCGATGGCGGCGCGCGCGGTCCGGGCCGGGGAGGGCGACCTCATCATCGCCGGCGGCGTCGAAAGCATGAGCCGCGCGCCCTTCGTCCAGCCCAAGGCGGCGAGCGCGTTCGACCGCAAGGCGGAGATGTACGACACCACGATCGGCTGGCGCTTCGTCAACCGGCTGATGAAGGCGCAGTTCGGCGTCGATTCGATGCCCGAGACGGCCGAGAATGTCGCCGAAGAGTTCGGCGTCAGCCGCGCGGATCAGGACAAGTTCGCCGCGGAAAGCCAGCGCCGCGCCGCCGCCGCGCAGGCCAATGGCCGCCTCGCCGCCGAGATCGCGCCGGTCTCGATCCCGCAGCGCAAGGGCGACCCGATCGTGGTGGATCGCGACGAGCATCCGCGCGAGACCAGCGTCGAGGCGCTGGGCAAGCTCAGGCCGATCGTCAGGGAGGGCGGCACGATCACCGCCGGCAATGCCTCGGGCGTCAATGACGGCGCCGCCGCTTTGCTCATCGCCGGCGAGGAGGCCGCCAAGGCGAACGGCCTGACGCCCCGCGCCCGCATCCTCGGCGCCGCCGTCGCCGGCGTGCCGCCGCGCATCATGGGCATCGGCCCGGCGCCGGCCAGCGAGAAGCTGCTCGC
>CAZTPD010000161.1:0-4848 GCA_964614625.1 uncultured Sphingosinicella sp.
CGCGCAGCTTCGCGTCGGGCAGGTTGGCCAGCTCGCCCCACAGGCCGATCTTCTTCGCCAGCGCCTCGGCCAGCCGGTCGGGCAGCAATTCGCCGAGCAGGGTGTGGAAATGCGTCCTGGCCCGCGCCCGCTTGGCCGCGACCGGCCAGTCCGCCGCCTGGTCCGGCAGGAAATCCACGCCGATCTCCTCGCCTTTGCGCCAATAGGAGGAGATTTGCAGGATCGCCGGGCCGGACAAACCGCGATGGGTGAACAGGGCCGCCTCGCGGAACGCCGCCTTGCCCGCGCGCGCCACCACCTCCGCCGAAACGCCCGACAGCTCGCGAAACAGCAGATCCTCGCCGCTCAGCGTCAGCGGCACGAGCGCCGGGCGCGGCTCCACCACCTTCATCCCGAACTGCCGGGCCAGATCATAGGCGAAGCCGGTCGCGCCCATCTTCGGGATCGACGGCCCGCCAGTCGCGATCACCAGCGCCGGCGCCGTCGCGGCCTCGTCGCCGTAGCGCACGGTGTAGAGCCCGTCCGCATGGCGCACCTCCGCGATCGCCCGCCCCAGCGAAATCCGCACATTCCCCTTCGCGCATTCCGCCATCAGCAGCCCGACAATCTCCTTTGCCGAACCGTCGCAGAAGAGCTGCCCGAGCGTCTTCTCGTGCCAGGCGATCTTGTAGCGATCGACCAGCGCGATGAAGTCGGCCGGCCTGTAGCGCCCCAATGCCGACTTGGCGAAATGCGGATTGGCGGAGAGGAAGCGGTCGGGCACCGCATGGAGGTTGGTGAAGTTGCACCGCCCGCCGCCGGAGATCAGGATCTTCTTCCCCGGCCGCTCGGCATGGTCGATCACCAGCACCTTGCGCCCGCGCTGCCCCGCCACCCCCGCGCACATCAGCCCGGCCCCGCCCGCGCCGAGGATGATCGCGTCATAGGGAGCCGCCGTAATCATGCCGCGCTCATGACAGGGCGCCGCGGCTTCGTCACCCTCACAATGCCCGCGCCCGCCTTGCGGCAGCGCGCTCAGCGCCCAGGCTGTATCGGCATTCAAATATCCTCCCCTGCAAGGGGAGGGGGACCATGCGAAGCATGGTGGAGGGGGTGTCAGCGGCAGAGGTCTTCTTCCAGCGGTGATACCCCTCCGTCAGCCCTTCGGGCTGCCACCTCCCCTCGAAGGGGAGGATATTTGAATGTCGATACAGATCGCGTCGGATGCGCCGCCCTCAATCATGCGTGTCGCCCGAAAGCGGCGTGAGGCGCATCGAGGGCCGGTCCGCGAAGGCGTCGAACCAGCGGCACAGCCGGGCATGAGAGCGGAAGGACGGCAGCTCGCGGAAGGCCAGCCAGTCGAGCGTCGTCGCGAGCGCGATATGGCCGATGTCCACCGTCCCGGGATCGCCCACCTGCCCGTCCAGCCAGGCATAGCTCTTCAGCAGCTTGAGCTCGTAGCCGGCCTGGAGCGGCGGGTAGCGCAGATGCGCGGGCCGGCGCAGGCTTTCCCAGCGGACGGCGATGCCGGCATCGGCCATGCCCTGGGCCGCCGCCTGAAGCCGCAGCGCCCGCCAGCGCGCCTCGCCCGCTTCCGGGATCAGGCGCGGCCCTTCGTGCAGCGTGTCGAGATAGGCGCAGATGACGTCGGAATCGAACAGCGGCTCGAGGCCCTCGCGCAGCAGGACGGGCACCTTGCCGAGCGGATTCGCGCCGAAGACCTCCGCATTCTCGTTGGTCGGACTGGTTTCGTGATGTTCGACGGTCAGGCGGTCGGCGAGCCCCGCCTCGTGCGCGAAGACGAGCGCCTTGCGCGCGAAGGGCGAATGGGTCTGGTAGAGGAGCTTCATCGGGTCAGGCCTCGCTGTGCAGGATGTGGGCGAGCGCCGCGGTGATCCGGCGCGCGGTGGGAAGGTGGAGGAATTCGTTGGGGCCGTGCGCGTTGGAATGCGGCCCCAGCACGCCGGTGACGAGGAACTGCACGTCCGGGAATCGTTCCCCCAGCATCGCCAGGAAGGGAATGCCGCCGCCCCCACCGAAGCTGGCCGCCGCTGTGCCGAAGGCGTGCGCTGAGGCGCTGTCGATCGTCGCGGCCAGGCCCGGCGTGGTTTCTGGGGCGTTCCAGCCGGGCGCGCACATGTCCGGGCGGAACGCGACCTCGCAGCCATAAGGCGGATCGGCCTCGAGCAGCGCCTTCATGCGGGCGGCGGCGGCGTGCGGATCGACCGTCGGGGGCAGGCGCAGGCTCAGCTTCAGCGCCACCATCGGCTGCATCACGGCGGCGGCGTCCGCGACCGGCGGCAGCCCGTCGAGGCCGGTCACGGCGAGCTGGGGGCGCCAGGTCCGCGCCAGCAATTGCTCGGCCGCCGGCGCGGTCGCGGCGCGGGTGCCGCCCGCCGCCGGCAAGGCGGCATAGACGGCGTCGCCCAGTATCTCGCCGGCGGCTTGCGCCTGGTCGCGCCGGTCGGCCGGGATCGCCGCGTTGAACGCGGGGTCGGCGACTTCGCCGGTCTCGGGATTCTCGATCCGCGAGACGAGGTGCCGGGCAATGCGGAAGGCCGAGGCGACCACGCCCGAAGCGTCGCCCGAATGGACGCCTTCGCGCAATGTGCGCACGACGAGCGTTCCGGCGGCCTGGCCGCGCAGCGAGGTCGTCGTCCACAGGCGGTCATAATCGCCGCAGCCGGCGTCGAGCGCGATCAGCAGGCGCGGGGGCGCGAGCCGCTCGCCCAGCGCGTCGAACGTCGCGGCCAGATCGGGGCTGCCCGATTCCTCGCTGCCCTCGATCAATATCTGGATCGCCGGATGCGCCAGCCCCTGCGCCTTCAGCGCCCGCACGGCGAGGATCGCGCTGAACAGGGCATAGCCGTCATCGGCGCCGCCCCGGCCGTAGAGGCGGTCGCCCTCGATCACGGGCGTCCAGGCGCCGCGCCCCGCTTCCCAGCCCGTCATCGGCGGCTGCTTGTCATAATGGCCGTAGATCAGCAGCGCGCCGCGCCCGCTGCCCGGGATCGTGACGAAGAGGGACGGCGTGCGCCCCTCCGGCCGGATCACCTCGACGCCGGCGCCCGCGACGTCGGCGAGCTGCGCCCCGGCCCAGTCGGCGAGGAGCGCGGCGGCGCGCTCCATATGGCCGTTGTCGCGCCAGGCGGGATCGAAGGCCGGGGATTCGGCCGGGATCGCCACATAGTCGATCAGCGCGGGCATGGCCTGCGCCGACCAGCTCTCGTCCACGAAGGTTTGAATCTGTTCGTAATCCATCATGCTTCCGCCCCGCCAAGTCATGCGCGAAACTAGCCCGCGCGGCCGCCGCCTGACGGCGAAGTTCGGCCCGCAAATGACTTTTACCGGTGCGCGGCCATGCTATTTTGCGGCCATGAACCTCGATCGCTTCGACCGACGGCTGCTGGACCTCGTCCAGCGCGACAGCACGCGGACCGCCGAGCAGCTCGCCGAAACGGTGCCGCTGTCGGTCTCGGCGATCCAGCGGCGGCTCCGGCGGCTGCGCGAGACCGGCGCCATCGTCCGCGACGTCGCGCTGATCGATCCGAAGGCGGCCGGGCGGCCGACCTTCTTCGTGGTGACGCTCCAGGTCGAGCGCGAGCGGCCCGAGCTGCTCGCCCAGCTCCGCCGCTGGCTCGCCGCCGAGCCGCAGGTGCAGCAGGCCTTCTACGTGACCGGGGAGGCGGATTTTGTGCTGATCGTGACCGCGCCGGACGTGGACAGCTATGACGCGCTGCTGGCGCGGCTGGTCGCGGAAAATGCGAACGTCCGGCGCTTCACCACCAATGTCGTGCTCGGGCTGGTCAAGCGGGGGCTGGAAATCCCGGTCGCCCCGGCGGCGCGGGATTGACGCGCGCGCCGCCCGGTTTTTGCCGCCCGGCGTCGCGAAGAGGCCCGCATTCGACGCCCGGCGCCGCGCCCGCCGGCTAGGCTCGCCCCATGACTTCGATCTCTTTCAGCAATAGCGGGCTGGCGCTGCCGCCGACGCCGCTGCGGCCATGCCCCGCTTTGGCCCGAACCGCCGGCGTCGCGCAGGTGCTGGTCAAGGACGAGAGCCTGCGCCCGTTCGGCAATTTCAAGATATTGGGCGGCATGATCGCGGGGCTGAAGGCCCTCGCCCGCGCCGCCGGCACCGATCTCGACGGGCTGCGCGCGCCCGGCCGCGCGCCTCTGCCGCGCCTGGTCTGCGCCAGCGACGGCAATCACGGCCTGGCCGTCGCAGCGGCGGCGCGCGCGGCCGGCGCCCCGGCGACGATCCACCTGCATCACGGCGTCGATCGCCGCCGCAGCGCGCGCATCGCGGCGCTGGGCGCGATGATCGCCTGGGTGAACGGCACCTATGACGACGCGGTCGACGCCGCGCGCCTGGCGGCGGCCGACCCGGACTGCCTGCTCATCCCGGACACGAGCAGCGATCCCGACGATCCCGTGGTCGCCGATGTGATGGCGGGCTATGCGCTGCTCTGCGACGAGCTGGCCGTCCAGTTGGCGGCGGCGCGCGCCCGGCCGTCCCACGTCTTCGTCCAGGCGGGCGTCGGCGGCCTGGCCGCCGCGCTGGCGACGGGGCTGGCGGCGATGCCGTTCCCCGATCCCGCGCTGGTCGTGGTCGAGCCGGAGCAGGCGGCCTGCGTCGGCCCGGCGCTCGCGACCGGGTCGATCCGCCGCATCGCCGGCGATCTGGAGACTATGGCGGAAATGCTGTCCTGCGGCGAAGCCTCGGCGCCCGCGCTCGCGCGGCTGCGCGACTATGGTGCGCGCCATAGCACCGTCAGCGAAGCCGAGCTCGCGGACGCGGCGACAAGCCTCGAACGCCTCGCGGGCATCGCCAGCACCCCATCGGGCGCGGCGGGCTGGGCCGCTCTGGCG